>DATEQV010000001.1:0-15719 GCA_035272265.1 Acidisphaera sp.
TGTTCATGACCAACCCCTCCCCGCGCCATCGTCGGGGGGAGCCTCCGGCAATTCAAATCCGCCCCAGCAACGAAGTGCTGAAAACCATAGTGTGTCAAACGCTTACCAGGAAACTCGGTTCAACGAACCGGACACTAGTGAAGTCATCCCGGTGCGCGGGAGCAAGAATTAATGAGTCGCAAACGTGTGAGACACCAATCGGTTGTGGCTCGAACCGTGCGCAACACGCGCGTTGCGTGCGATCACCGAGACCAGCCGAAGCATTTCGCCTACGAGGCGAGCATCCGCTGCGTACGCGCAGGGCGACGGTTAACGGTTCACGGGCATTTCCACCCTTGGGCAACCGCCCGTTCGGCGTACTGTTGTCGCGCAGCCACAGTAGAGGCCGCGTTCAAAAAAATCGTCGCCTCCCCACGGATCAGACGGCATCCGCAACCCTAAGTAGCAGGAGTCGCCGAATTAAGGGTTGACATTCCTAGGGTTACTTTCCTAGAAGCGCTCCCGGCATGATTTTGAGGGAGCAAGCCGACGTGACAACAAGCGCCACAGACCTGGAGTCGTCCGGCTTTTCCGAACCGGTCGGCGCCTGTCCCCCTGCCAGCCGGTTCGCCGTCCGGCCGGCGCGCCCCCAGCCGGCCGCCTGGACCCCGTGCCGAGACGCGGCACTTCGGGCGGCGCGGGCGGACGGCTTGCGCTGGCACGATGTCGCCATTCGGCTCGGCGTATCGCGATGGTCCGCCGTCGAGCGAGGGCGGAAGATCGGCGTGCCGCGGCCTATCGCCCCGGCTCGTCCGATTCCCGAAGATCCCAACCGGCCACCGCTGCCGGCCGGGCATCCCCACAGCTGGGGCGCGCTGGTGGCCGGCACCTTGCTCGACGGCGTGCCCTACCCGGCGCGGGTGTTCCGATGAGCGGCGCGGCACCGGCCCGTAACACCCGTCCGGCCCCCCATCCGCCCTCAGGCACCGAGGCGGATTCGCGCTACGTCGTCGCCCGGCTCGAGGAGGCAGGGACCACGCTGCTCAGCCTGCCCGCGACCGGCTACTCCACCCGGCTGCGGACCTCGTCGATCGAGATCGTCCGGCTCGCCGCCGAAAGCTATGGCTGGGCCGATCGCCCCGTTCGCCCCGCGGTGCCGTCGGCCGCGCGGATCACGCGCATGGACGAGGCGATGGGCTGGATCGGCCTCATCCCGGCCGACCGCTACGTGCTGCGGCGCATCGTCGGGGCCCGCAGCCTGGTCAGCCCGATGACCGATCGGCACGTGTTTCCCTGGCGAAGGCTGGGGGCGGCCGTTGGCGCCGACCACAAGGCGGTGCAGCGCTGGCACGCCGAGGGCATCCGCATCATCGTCGCCGCCCTCGCCGCGTCCGGCTATCGGCCCGACGAGCGCGGTGCCGACCGCTGACCGGTCAGAACAGCACGTAGGCCTTGGACAGCGTGATCCACACGCCCCAGGCGATCGGCAGCCCGACCGCGAGCCAGGCCAGTGCGGCCGGCGCGGTCAGGCCGCCGCGGCCGATCCCGAACGTCATGCCGGACGGGGCGGCCTCGCCGCTTGCCGCCTGCACCGCCGCCACCTCCTCGTTGCTCATGAACCAGCGCTGGGAGAGCGGACGGACCAGCAGGTTGCAGATCAGCCCGACCACCAGGAAGCTCGCGAGCAAGTACATCGTCATCGAATAGAGCCCGGTGCCGGTGACGCCCTGGGCGGCCTCGAACTCGCGGATCTGGGTGACCACGACCGGGCCGATGATGCCCGCGGTCGACCATGCCGTCAGCAGCCGGCCGTGGATGGCGCCGACGAACTGCGTGCCGAAGATGTCGGCGAGGTACGCCGGCACGGTGGCAAAGCCGCCGCCGTACATCGACAGGATGACGCAGAAGCACAGCACGAAGATCGCCTTGCTGCCGATCGCCGCCGCCCAGGGCGCGGCCGCGTACAGCGCGATGCCGAGGATGAAGAAGGTCGCATAGGTCGCCTTGCGCCCGATCCGGTCCGACAGCGATGCCCAGAAGAAACGCCCGCCGATGTTGAACAGCGACAGCAGGCCGGTGAACGCCGCGCCGATCGTCGCCACCGCCGTCTTGCCCGCCGCATCTAGGCCGACGAACGGCACGTCCGGCTTGCCGATCAGCGCGCCGCCGAACACTTCCTGCAGCATCGGGCTCGCCATCGCGATCACTCCGATGCCGGCCGAGACGTTCAGCATCAGCACGGCCCAGATCAGCCAGAACTGCGCCGTCTTGTGCGCGTCGCGCAGGTGCACCTGGCCGTGGGTGATCAGCCGGCGGTTCGTCTGCGCCCTCCAGCCTTCGGGGTTCCACCCCGCGGGCGGCACGCGATAGCCGAACGCGCCGGCCATCATCGCGACGAAATAGATCGCGCCCAGCACCACGAAGGTCTGCCATACGCCCACCGAGGCCGGCGTGCGGAAGTCGTTCATCAGGATGTTGGCCAGCGGCGCGCCGATCATCGCGCCGCCGCCGAAGCCCATGATCGCCATGCCCGTCGCCATGCCGCGCCGGTCGGGAAACCATTTGATGAGCGTCGAGACGGGAGAGATGTACCCCAGCCCGAGCCCGATGCCGCCGATCACCCCCGAGCCCAGCCACAGCAGCCAGAGCTGGTGCACATAGACGCCCGCCGCCGAGATCAGCAGCCCGCCCGACCAGCAGAAGGCGGCGACGACGCCCGCGCGGCGCGGCCCCGCCCGTTCCAGCCAGCCGCCCCAGATCGCCGCGGCACCGCCGAGGAAGACGAAGAACAGCTCGAACATCACGCTGAGGTCGGTGATCTTCCAGTCGCACGAGGTCGCGGTGAGCGCCTGCAACAGCCCGTAGCTCTCGGGGCACGCGAGCGGCTTGGCGACGCCGATCGCGCGCGACAGCGGCAGCCAGAACACGCTGAAGCCGTAGGCCATGCCGATGCACAGGTGGATCGCCAGCGCCGCCGGCGGTACCAGCCAACGGTTGAAACCCGGCTTGGCGATGATCGTCGCCTTGTCGAGCAGGCCATGCGGCGCGTGCCCGAGCGCGACTGCGGTCGCTGAGCTCATTCGTTTCGTCTCCCCGCCCAGCGCCGCGCCCCGGAACAGCCGATGATTCCGTCCGTGGCTGTCGCATGCCGTCGGCCGCGGAGTGTTTACGATCACTGCATCAGCCGCAAGCAGTTCAAAGGCGCCGCTGGCGCCGCCCCTATCCGGAGAGTGTCGGTTGTGTGATGGCAAGCGAGCGCGGCGGCGGCGCTGCCGGCCAGCGTCGGAGTATGCGCTGCAACGGACGATCGATGCCGAAGGCCAGCACCGAAGCGACGATCACCGACCCGACGACGAACGTCGCGAAGCAGCCGAACGGCCCCAAGCCGGCCGCCACGCCGGACCTGCTCATCCACGGCAACAGCGCGTAGATCGCCATGACGTGGCAGAGATAGAGCGGGTAGGAGACTGTCCCCGCGGTAGCCGCGACCGCGCGCCGGCGCCCCTGGAGCGCATGCCGCGGCAACGGTCCGACAGGGCAAGGCCGAGGATCAGACTCGCGTAGCCGATGCCGTAAAGGACGGTGGCTTGCGGCGGACCGTACTCGGCTCCCCACTGATCGAAGGGGAGACGGCACGCCACGATGGCGGCACCCAGGCCGCACAGCGTCCAGCTCGTCAGCCGTTGCGCCGGCAGATGGGGCAGCAGAGTGCCGGCGAGCAGTCCCGCGAAAAACAGCAACGTCAGCGGCGTGTGGAAATACACCGCGAGTGTGGCGCTCGGCACCTGAACGATCAGCGGATAGGCCGAATTCCACAAGAAGAAAGTGCCGGCAACCCACAACGCGAGCGCGGGCTTGCCGATGCGCGGCAACAGGCAGATCGCGAAGAGAAGGTAGAAGACGACCTCGTGCCGCAGCGTCCAGGCGACATCCAGGGCGAGGTCATTTCCTAGCGGCAACAGGCTTGCCCAGGTCGGGATGTCGAACCACGTCGCATCCGGGCGGAAGCGCCAGACCGCGTAGGCCGCGACGATCCAGTACAGCGGATAGATCCGGCAGGCGCGCCGCCAGAGGAACGGCCCGATATTCGGCGTGCGGCCGATTCCGTTCGGGCAGGTCAGGGCCATCACGAAACCGCTGAGCACGAGGAAGAACTGCACGCCGAGGGTGGGCTCCAGCTCGACGCTGTACCAGCGGCCGAAATGTATCGCCGGATCCGTCGCGGTGACGCTCTGAGCGTGCGCGAGCAGGACCGAGAAGGCGGCCAGCCCACGCATCGCCTCGAGTCGCAACAGCTTCATCGCGCCGGCCTCCTCCGCACGCTCATATGCCGGAGGCGGCGCATCAGGCAAAACCGTCAGGATCCGCCCGCCGCAGGGTGCGACGGGTCGCTTACGCGCGTGTCCGGCGCAGGGTGACTCGTCGCCGCTACCCGGCGGTGCCGCGGCTTGCCGCCTCGCCCGCGAGCAATTCGACGGCCGCCCGGGCGTTCGGCAGCAGGCCTTCGCCGCCGTTTGCGACATGGGCGCGGATCGCCGCGCGCATCCGCGGGTCCCAGAACTTCCGCAGATGATCGGCCACGGAGCTCGCCGCCTTCGCGTTGCCCTGATAGGCGAAGGCCTGGGCGATCTGGTTGGCCATCATCACCAGCCGCTCAACCTGCTGCATCGGCCGCCTCGCGCGCGATGCGCTGTGCGTGGGTGAACAGCTCGAACCCGTCGCTCCGCGCGATGCCTGCCAGCGTGATCCCGGCCGCCTCGGCGGTGCGGATCGCCAGCGCGGTCGGCGCCGAGACCGCCGCGACCAGCGGCGCGCCCATCGCCGCCGCCTTCTGCACGAGTTCGACGGAGATGCGGCTGGTCAGCAGCACCGCGCCGTCCGACGCGGCGATCCCCGCCCGGGCCAGCGCGCCGGCGAGCTTGTCGAGCGCGTTGTGCCGCCCGACGTCCTCGCGCACCGCGATCAATCCCGCGTCGGGTCGCCAGAACCCCGCCGCGTGCACGGCTCGCGTCGCATGGTTCAGCGTCTGGCGCGGTCCGAGCGCCTGCATCGCGGCGAGCAGCGTCGCCGGGTCGATCCGCACATCGCCGCTCACCGGCGCCGGCGGGCGCGCGGCTTCGGCGAGGCTTTCCAGTCCGCACAGGCCACAGCCCGTCGCGCCGGCGATATACCGTCTGCGGCGCTCGACGGCCTCGATGCGGTCGGCGGCGAGCCACATGCGCGCCTCGATGCCGTCCGGCACGGCGACGATCTCGAGGTCGCCGATGTCGCCGGCTGCGGCGACGATGCGCTCGGTCAGGCTGAAGCCCATGGCGAAATCCTCGATGTCGGCGGGGGTCGCCATCATCACAGCGTAGGTCGTGCGGTTGTAAGTCAGCGCGACCGGCGTTTCCTCCGCCACCACCCGTTCGCCGTCTGACGGCCCCTGGGTGCCGAAGGCGGTGCGCGGGACGGGGCAGGCGGGGGACGGCAGGGTCAATCCGCGGCGTCCGGCAAGGCGGGCAGGATGCGCCGGCTGCGCTGCGAATGTTCCGCGTAGTCGTGCTGCCACTCGCTCGGCCCGTTCGACAGCGTGACCTGTACCGCCGTGACCTTGTACTCGGGGCAGTTGGTCGCCCAGTCGGAGTAGTCCGTCGTCACCACGTTGGCCTGCGTGTCCGGATGGTGGAACGTCGTGTAGACGACGCCGGGTGCGACGCGATCGGTGATGTGCGCGCGCAGGCTGGTCTCGCCGGTGCGGCTGGTGACGCGGATCCAGTCGCCCTCGTTGATGCCGCGCGCTTCGGCGTCGTGCGGGTGGATCTCCAGCCGGTCCTCGCCATGCCACGTCACGTTGGCGGTGCGGCGCGTCTGCGCGCCCACGTTGTACTGCGACAGGATGCGGCCGGTCGTCAGCAGCAGCGGGAAGCGCGGGCCGGCGCGCTCCTCGGTCGGCACATATTCGGTGACGACGAAGTTGCCCTTGCCGCGCACGAAGTGGTCGATATGCATCACCGGCGTGCCCTCGGGCGCGGCGTCGTTGCACGGCCACTGCACCGATCCGAGTTCCTCGAGCTTCGCATACGACACGCCCGCGAAGGTCGGCGTCGTGCGCGCGACCTCGGCCATGATCTCGGACGGGTGCGCGTAGTCCATGTCCATGCCGAGCGCGCGGGCGAGCAGCTGCGTCACCTCCCAGTCGGCGTAGCCCGCTTTCGGCCGCATCACGCGGCGCACGCGGTTGATCCGGCGTTCGGCGTTGGTGAACGTGCCGTCCTTCTCCAGGAACGTCGCCCCTGGCAGGAAGACGTGCGCGTAGTTCGCCGTCTCGTTCAGGAACAGGTCCTGCACCACCACGCACTCCATCGCCGTCAGGCCGGCGACGATATGGCGGGTGTCGGGATCGGACTGCGCGATGTCCTCGCCCTGGATGTAGATGCCCTTGAAATACCCCTGGATCGCGCCGTCGAGCATGTTCGGGATGCGCAGCCCTGGCTCGGCATCCAGCTTCAGGCCCCAAAGCTGCTCGTAGATCCCCCGCGCGTCTTGTCGTGCGATGTGGCGGTAGCCGGGCAGTTCGTGCGGGAAGCTGCCCATGTCGCAGCTGCCCTGGACGTTGTTCTGGCCGCGCAGCGGGTTCACGCCCACGCCACGCCGGCCGATGTTGCCGGTCGCCATCGCGAGGTTGGCGAGCGCCATGACCGCCGTGGTGCCCTGGCTGTGCTCCGTCACGCCGAGGCCGTAGTAGATCGCGGCATTGCCGCCGGTCGCGTACAGTCGCGCCGCAGCGCGCATCAGCTCGGCCGGGACATCGGCGACCGGCGCCACCGCTTCCGGGCTGTTCCGCGTCTCGGCCGCGAACGCGGCCCAGTCCTGGAACGCGTCCCAGTCGCAGCGTTCGCGCACGAACGCCTCATCGACCAGGCCTTCGGTGACGATCGTGTGCGCGAGCGCCGACAGTACCGCGACGTTGGTGCCCGGCCGGATCGGCAGGTGGTAGTCGGCCTGCACGTGCGGGGAGCGCACCAGGTCGATCCGCCGCGGGTCGATGATGATGAGCCGCGCGCCCTGGCGCAGCCGCCGCTTCATCTGCGAGGCGAACACCGGATGCGCGTCGGTCGGATTGGCGCCGATCACCAGGATGACGTCGGCCGCCTCGACGCTGTCGAAGTCCTGCGTGCCCGCCGAGGTGCCGAACGTCGCGTTCAGCCCGTAGCCGGTCGGCGAGTGGCAGACGCGGGCGCAGGTGTCGATGTTGTTGTTGCCGAACCCGGCCCGCACCAGCTTCTGCACGAGGTAGGTTTCCTCGTTGGTGCAGCGCGACGACGTGATCGCGCCGATCGCATCGCGCCCGTATGTCGACTGGATGCGCTTGAACGACGCGGCGACCCGGCCGATCGCGTCCTCCCACGTCGTCTCGTGCCACGGCTCGTCGATCGACTCGCGCACCATCGGCGTGAGCACGCGGTCCTTGTGCTGCGCGTAGCCCCAGGCGAAGCGGCCCTTCACGCAGCTATGGCCGTGGTTCGCCTTGCCGTCCTTGTACGGCACCATGCGCACCACGTCCTCGCCGCGCATCTCCGCCTTGAAGCTGCACCCCACGCCGCAATAGGCGCAGGTGGTGACCACCGAATGCTCGGGCTGCCCCAGCTCCTCGACCGACTTCTCGATCAGCGTCGCGGTCGGGCAGGCCTGCACGCAGGCGCCGCAGGAGACGCATTCGGAGCCGAAGAAGCTCGTCCCGCCCGGCGAGATCTTCGACGCGAAGCCGCGCCCGTCCACCGTCAGCGCGAACGTGCCCTGTACGTCCTCGCAGGCGCGCACGCAGCGCGAGCAGACGATGCACTTCGACGGATCGAAGCTGAAATACGGGTTGCCGAGGTCCTTCTCGGCTTGCAGGTGGTTCGCGCCGTCGTAGCCGTAGCGCACCTCGCGCAGCCCCACTTCGCCCGCCGCGTCCTGCAGCTCGCAATTGCCGTTGGCGCTGCAGGTCAGGCAGTCGAGCGGATGGTCGGAGATGTACAGCTCCATCACCCCGCGCCGCAGCCGCCGCAGCCGCTCGTTGCTGGTGATCACCTTCATGCCGGGTGCCACGAGCGTGGTGCAGGACGCCGGCGTGCCGGCGCGGCCCTCGATCTCCACCAGGCACAGGCGGCACGATCCGAACGCATCCAGCATGTCGGTCGCGCACAGCCTTGGCACCTTGATGCCGATCTCGGCGGCGGCGCGCATCACGCTGGTGCCCTCGGTCACCGTCACCTCGAAGCCGTCGACGGTCAGCGTGACCTGCTTGTCGCTGGCTTTCGCCTCCGGTGTGCCGTAGTCGGGCTCGACGATCAGGGCCATGGCGCCGTCCTTCAATCAGCCGCCGCCGGCATGGCCGGCGCGGCGAAATCCTCGGGGAAGTGATCGAGTGCGCTCAGCACCGGGAACGGGGTGAAGCCGCCGAGCGCGCACAGCGACCCGTATTTCATCGTCTCGCACAGGTCGCGCAGCAGCGCGACGTTGGCGGCTATGCGATCGCCCGCCGCGATGCGGTCGACCACTTCCACCCCGCGCGTCGAGCCGATGCGGCAGGGCGTGCACTTGCCGCAGCTCTCGATGGCGCAGAACGCCATCGCGAAGCGGGCCTGCGCGCGCATGTCCACGGTGTCGTCGAACACCACCACGCCGCCGTGGCCGATCAGACCGTCCTTCGCCGCGAACGCCTCATAGTCGAACGGCGTGTCGAACAGGGCAGGGGGGAAATACGCGCCGAGCGGTCCGCCCACCTGCACCGCGCGCACCGGCCGCCCGTTGCGCGTGCCGCCGCCGATGTCCTGCACCAGCTCGCCGAGCGTCACCCCGAACGCCGTCTCGAACAGCCCGCCGTAGCGGATGTTGCCGGCAAGCTGGATCGGCATCGTGCCGCGCGAGCGGCCCATGCCGTAATCGCGATAGGCGTCGGCGCCCTCGGCCATGATGAACGGCACCGCGGCGAGCGAGAGCGCGTTGTTAACCACCGTCGGGCAGCCGAACAGCCCGACATGCGCCGGCAGCGGTGGCTTCGCGCGCACCTGCCCACGCTTGCCCTCGATGCTGTCGAGCATCGCGGTCTCTTCCCCGCACACATACGCGCCCGCGCCCACCCGCAGTTCCGGCTCGAAGGCGAAGCCCGACCCGAGCACGTTCGGCCCGATCACGCCGGCCTCGCGCGCCAGCACGATCGCCTTTCGCATGGTGGCGTTGGCGAACGGGTATTCGGAGCGACTGTAGATGTAGCCCTTGGTCGCGCCCACCGCGATGCCGGCGATCGCCATGCCTTCGATCAGCGTGAACGGGTCGCCTTCCATCACCATGCGGTCGGCGTAGGTCCCGCTGTCGCCCTCGTCGGCGTTGCAGACGACGAATTTGCGCGCCCCCGGCGCCTCGGCGACGGTCCGCCACTTGATGCCGGTCGGGAAACCCGCCCCGCCGCGCCCGCGCAGCCCCGACTGCGTCACCGCCTCGACGATCTTCGCAGGACCCAGCGCCACCGCGCGCTCCAGCCCGCGCAGGCCGTCATGCGCGCGATAGTCTTCGAGCGACAGCGGATCGGTGATGCCGGCGCGGGCGAAGGTCAGCCGCGTCTGTCGCTTGAGAAACGGGATCGCCTCGACCCGTCCGAGCCCCTTGCCGTGCTCCGCGCCGCTCATGATGGCGTCCAGCACCCCCGGCACGTCGTCCGCCGACAACGGGCCGTAGCCGATGCGGCCGCCCTCCGTCGCCACCTCGAGCAGCGGCTCCAGCCAGAACAGGCCGCGCGTCCCGGTGCGCGTCAGCGCCATGTCCAGCCCGCGCCGCGCCGCCTCCGCCGTCAGCGCCGCCGCCACGCGATCGGCGCCCAGGGCGACGGCGGCCATGTCGCGCGGCAGGAAGCAGCGCATCGTCATCGCGCCGCCTCGATCAGCGCGTCAATCTGGGCCTCATCCAGCCGGGCGATGGGCGTCTCGTCCAGCATCGCCGACGGCCCGCAGGCGCACAGTCCGAGGCAGTACACCGGCTCCAGCGTCAGCGCCCCGTCGGCCGTGGTTTCGTGCCAGTCGATGCCGAACCGGGCGCGGGCATGATCGGCGACGCGAACGCCGCCGACCGACTGGCACGCCTCCGCCCGGCACAGCCGCAGCACATGCCGGCCCGGCGGATGGTCGCGGAAGTCATGATAGAAGCTGACGACGCCGCGGACCTCGGCGCGCGAGACGTTCAGCGCGTCCGCAACCAGCGGCACGGCTTCGTGCGGGATGTAGCCGAACATGGCCTGAAGGTCGTGCAGCACCGGCAGCATCGCGCCGTCCTCGCCGGCGTGGCTGTCGATCACCGCGCGGGCGCGTTCAGCGCTCCATCCCTCGTGACGTGACATTTCCCCCGCGCATCCAGGCAGGTTCCGCCCCTCATGTGGCGCCGCCCCGGTGGTTCAAATCAAGTCCGCGGCCCCGTTGCTGCGATAGAACACGCCTATCAAATGCCTTCCAACTCGATCGCCAGCTTGCGGGCTTCGGCCACCATTGCCGCGGTTTGCGGCGGTAGCGGCTCCCTCTGTGGATAGACAAGCCCGATCGTCGGCGGCTCGGCCCCGGTGATCGGCACGATCCGCAGCGTGCCCCCCGTGTCGAACGTCTCGGCCAGCACGGACGGCATCACTGTCGCCCACTGGCCGGTGCGGACATGGGTCAGCAGCACGATCATCGAGTTGCTTTCGAGCGACGCGCGCGGCGTCGCCCCCGCCTCGCGCAGGAAGCGGTCGATGATGCGGCGGTTCTGCATGTCCGGGGTCAGCAGGCAGAGCGGCACCTCGGACAGCTCCCGCCACGCCAGCTCGCGACGGTCGCCGAGCGGGTTCTCCGGCGCCGTGATCAGGCAGTAGCGCTCGCGATAGAGCGGCAGCGCGCGGACCCGGCCGAGCGGCTCGTTGTCGAGATAGGTCAGCCCGACATCCGCCTCGAGGTTGTCGAGCAGGTCGAGCACCTGCAGGGAGTTGCGCGACAGCACGGTGAACGAGACACCCGGATGCTGCGCGCGATAGGGCGTGGTCAGCCGGGCGACGGTCGGCAGCGCGGTCGGCACAGCGGCGATGCGCAGGTGGCCGGACAATCCGTGGCGGAGCGTGCGGACCTCGTCGCGCATCGCGCGGGTGTCGCCGACGATGCGCCGAGCCCAGTCCAGCACCCGCTCGCCTTCCGGCGTGAAGCCCTGGAAGCGCGAGCCGCGGTTGACCAGCAGCACGCCGAGCTGTTCCTCGAGCTGCTTGAGCCCGGCCGACAGCGTCGGCTGGGTGATCCCGCTCGCCTCCGCCGCACGGCCGAAATGCTGGGCCTGGGCGAGGGCGATGAGGTATTCGAGCTTGTCAATCATCACGTTGGCGGCGCGGCCGGGGTGGCCCGCGCGATCCTTTCAGTCTTCCCCGATCGGAATCGTCGCATAGACGTCGCGCAGCGCAAAATCCGCGCCGATGCTGTCCAGTCGAAGCCGATCGTCTTCGCCGAGGTAGTGCGGCACGTCCGGCCAAGGCTCGCCCGTGGCGCGCGCTCTCACCTCCGCCGCGATCGCCTGGGAGTGCAGCAGCACGATCTCGCGCACACTCGGGATGGACTGATAGGCCCAGACGTTGGCGCGCGTCTGCCGCTCGTTGCTCGGCGACAGCACCTCGATGACGAGGACGGGACTGCGAATGACGCGGGCCCGCTTGTCTTCATCTGAACAGGTCACCAGAACGTCAGGAATGCGCACATTCGTCGCGAGGTCTTGCCTGGGGACGACGCCGGCCCCTGTCATCGCGACACAGGTGCTGTTGGCCGATCTCAGATGGGCGCGGAGCAAGGCACCGATCTCGAGCTGCAGCTGGGCGTGAACGCTGCTCGGCGGAGACATGGCCACCACGACGCCGTCCACGAGCTGCTCACGCAATCCCTGCGGATGCGGAGGACTATCGAGGAAGTCCTGCACGGTCACCGGCCGGATCGGTTTCGGTAGTGCGCCCATCGCTTTCATCTAGCATATCGCCATATCGGACGCGACCAACGCGTAGGGAACCGCCCGCCATGCCCTTCGACGCCCTCGCCGTGCCGCTCACGCCGCTGCGCCGGCGCATCGCCGAAGCCACGCGGGCCGACGAAGCGGCATCGGTCCAGGCGCTGATCCCCGAGGCGCAGTTGTCGCCCGACGCCACCGCGCGCGTCGCCGCCACCGCGGGCCGGCTGATCGCCCGCGTGCGCACCGAACGCTCCGGCGCCTCGGGCGTGGACGCGCTGATGCGGGAGTTCTCGCTGTCGTCGCAGGAAGGCGTGGCCCTGATGTGCCTCGCCGAGGCCCTGCTGCGCATCCCCGACCGCGCCACCGCCGACCGCCTGATCCGCGACAAGATCGCGCCGGGCGACTGGCGGGCGCATCTCGGCCACTCGCCCTCGCTGTTCGTCAACGCCGCCGCCTGGGGCCTGCTGGTCACCGGCAAGCTGGTCGGCACCGCGTCGGAACACGGACTCGGCCAGGCGCTTACCCGCCTCGTCGCCCGCGGCGGCGAGCCGCTGATCCGCGCCGGCGTGGATCTCGCGATGCGGCTGCTCGGCCGCCAGTTCGTGCTCGGCGAGGACATCGAGTCCGCCCTGCGCCACGCCCAGGCGCGCGAGCGGCGCGGCTACCGGTTCAGCTACGACATGCTCGGCGAGGCAGCCCTGACCGCCGCCGACGCCGCCCGCTACCTGACCGACTACGAGCGCGCGATCGACGCCATCGGCAGCGCCGCCGGGGCGCTGGGCCCGATCGAGGGACCGGGCATCTCGGTCAAGCTCTCCGCGCTGCACCCGCGCTACGCCCGCTTCCAGCGTGACCGCGTGCTGGCGGAGCTGGGGCCGAAACTCTCCGCGCTCGCGCAGCGGGTGAAGTGTCACGGCATCAGCATTAACATCGATGCCGAGGAAGCCGACCGCCTCGACCTCTCGCTCGATCTGCTGGAAGCGCTCGCGCACGATCCCGAACTGGCCGGCTGGGACGGCATCGGCTTCGTCGTGCAGGCGTACCAGAAGCGCGCGCCGTTCGTGGTCGACTGGATCGTCGACCTCGCCCGCCGCACGTCGCACCGGTTCATGCTGCGCCTGGTCAAAGGCGCCTACTGGGACAGCGAGATCAAGCGCGCGCAGGAAGCCGGCCTCGACGGCTTTCCCGTCTTCACCCGCAAGGTGCATACCGACGTCGCCTACCTCGCCTGTGCGCGCCGGATGCTTGCCGCCTCCGACGCGATCTACCCGCAGTTCGCGACCCACAACGCCCACACGCTCGCCTGGCTGCACGAGGCGGGGCAGGGCGTGCACTTCGAATACCAGTGCCTGCACGGCATGGGCGAAACCCTGTACGACCAGGTCGTCGGCAATGCCGAGTTCAACCGCGCCTGCCGCATCTACGCCCCCGTCGGCACCCACGAAACCCTCCTGGCGTATCTCGTGCGCCGCCTGCTGGAGAACGGCTCCAACAGTTCGTTCGTCAACCGCGTCGTCGATCCCGCCGTGCCCGTCGACGAGCTCACCGCCGACCCCGGCGCCGCCGCGTCTGCCACGCACGGCGCGCCGCACACGATCATCCGCGCGCCGCTCGATCTGTACGAGCCGGAGCGCCGCAACGCGCCGGGCATCGACCTCGCCGACGAGATCGCGCTCGACCGCCTCGATGCCGCCATGCGCGCTGCCGCCGACGCGTCCGCGCCGCCCGATGTCGCGCCGGACGCCGTCGCCCCCGCCATCGCCGCCGCTGCTGCGTCCGACTGGTCGCGCCGGCCGGCGGAAGACCGCGCCCGCGTCCTGTGCCAGGCGGCCGACCTGTTCGAGACGAACATGCCGGCGCTGATGCGCATCGCCGTGCAGGAAGCGGGCAAGACGCTGCCGAACGCCGTCGGCGAGGTGCGCGAGGCAGTCGATTTCCTTCGCTACTATGCTGCGCGCGGCGTTGAGCTCGCCGGCACGCAGCCGCTCGGCCCCGCTGTGTGCATCAGCCCGTGGAACTTCCCGCTCGCGATCTTCACCGGCCAGGTCGCCGCCGCGCTCGCCGCCGGCAACCCGGTGCTGGCCAAGCCCGCCGAGCAGACGCCCGCCATCGCGGCCTTCGGCGTGCGTCTGCTGCACGAGGCCGGCGTTCCGGCCGACGCGCTCCACCTGCTGCCCGGTCCCGGCGAGACCGTCGGGGCCGCCCTGTGCGCCGATCCCCGCGTCGCCGCCGTGCTATTCACCGGCTCGACCGACGTTGCGCGCGCCATCAACCGCGCGCTCGGCGCCCGCCCCGACGGCGCGCCGCCCGCCCGGCTGATCGCCGAGACCGGCGGACAGAACGCGATGATCGTCGACAGCTCGGCACTCCTGGAGCAGGTCGTGCTCGACGCGATCACCTCAGCCTTCGACAGCGCCGGCCAGCGCTGCTCGGCGCTGCGCGTGCTGTACCTGCAGGACGACATCGCCGACCGTGCGATCGCCATGCTGCGCGGTGCGATGGACGAGTTGCGCGTCGGCGATCCGTCGTTGCTCGCCACCGACATCGGCCCGGTGATCGACCTGGAGTCTGCCGACCGGCTGCGCGCGCATATCGAGCGCATGCGCCCGCTCGCGCGCTGGCTGCACCAGACGCCGGCCGACGCGGACCTGCCGCCGACCTTCATGCCGCCGACCGCGATGGAGATCGCCGACATCGCGCAGATCGGCGGCGAGGTGTTCGGCCCCGTGCTGCACGTGATCCGCTACGCCGCGCGCGAACTGCCGCGGGTGCTGGACGCTGTCGCGGCCACCGGCTACGGCCTGACCTTTGGCGTGCACAGCCGCATCGACGAGACCATCGACGCCTGCAGCACGCGCGCCTCCGCGGGCAACGTCTATGTCAACCGCAGCATCATCGGCGCGGTGGTCGGCACGCAGCCTTTCGGCGGCCGCGGCCTGTCCGGCACCGGTCCGAAGGCCGGCGGTCTGGTGTATCTGACCGCGTTGGTGCGCGATCCGCCGCCGCCGCCGGACGACCCCGCGCGCGCGAGGCCGGCGGAACTTGCCGCACTCCGTGCGTGCCTGCAGCGCCTGCCGATCGACGCGGCAGCGCGAACCGCCGTCGAGGCGGCCATGGCACGCGACCACGCGCGGTCCCTGCTCGGGCGGCGCATCACGCTGCCGGGTCCGACCGGGGAGACCAACACGCTGACCTTCGAGCCGCGCGGCACGGTCGCCTGCCTGGCGGCGGATCTATCGTCGCTTCTGCCGCAGCTTTTCGCGGCCTTCGCGACGGGCAACCGGGTTGTCCTCACCGACACGCCGGACGTGCGGACGCTGAAGACCGTCTTCCCGGCCGTCACGATCGCCGCCGATCCCCTGGCCGGCGCGGTCGATGCGGTGCTTGCCGAAGCGGTATCGGCGACGCTGCGCCGTCGCCTGGCCGAGCGCGACGGCCCGATCCTGCCGCTAATCGTCGCCGGCCCCGAGGGCAGCTACGACCTGCGGCGGCTGGTGGCCGAGAAGACGGTGTCGGTCAACACCACCGCCGCTGGCGGCAATGCGAGCCTGATGGCGCTGGGCGCGTAAGGCCACACTCGATCGGCGCCACCTCCCATCGAGAAGATGCGTGTCTAAGCACGGCCGTTTCGGCCGTTCCCGTCATGCAGGGGAATCGGGTGAAAGATTTACGCGGCGACGATGCCGGCGAGAAAGTCATCATCCCAGGCCGCGACCTTGCGGCGTAGGCGCAGGGAGTCCTTTCCCGGAGCTCTTCGGATCAGATTGAGCGCC
>DATEQV010000002.1:0-5700 GCA_035272265.1 Acidisphaera sp.
CTCATGCTGCGTCCCGGCGAGGTGCACGGCCTGATCGGCCCGAACGGCAGCGGCAAGACGACCTTGCTCAACATGCTGTCGGGCTACTACGCGCCGGACGGCGGCCAGATCGTGTTGGACGGCGAGGCGGTCACGGCGCTGTCGGTCCGCCAGCGCGCGCGCATGGGCCTTGCCCGCACGTTCCAGAAGCCGCGCCTGCTCGGCGATCTCGGCGTGCTGGACAACGCCATGGTCGGCGCGTGGCGCGACGCGCCGGGCAGTTTCGTCGCCAGCGCCCTGGTGCTGCCGTTCGTGCGCCGCAAGGAATCGGAACTGCGTGCGCGGGCGCGGGAGCTCGTCCTCGGCGTCGGGCTGGGCCATGCGATGGACCGGCCGGTTTCGCTGCTGGAACATGCCGAGCAGCGCTTCCTGGAGATTGCCCGCGCGCTCGCCTCGCGCCCGCGCTTCCTGCTGCTCGACGAGCCGGCCGGCGGCCTGACCGCGGCGGAGATCGGTCACCTGGAGGCGGTGATCTCCACCATCCGCGACGCAGGGATCGGCGTGCTGCTCGTGGAGCACCACACCGATTTCGTCTTCCGCCTTTGCTCCAGCGTGACCACGCTCGACCGCGGCACCGTCATCGCGCAAGGCTCGCCGGCCGCCGTGCGCAGCGATCCCGAGGTCAACCGCGTCTACCTGGGCGCGTAGCGTGAGCGACACGACGCGCACGCCCCGCAAGACGCTGCTGACGATCGAGGACCTGCACGTCAGCTACGGCAAGGCGGAGGTCGTTCATGGCGTCTCCTTCACCGTGGGCGAAGGCGAGTTCGTGGTGCTGCTCGGCCGCAACGGCGCGGGCAAGAGCACGATCCTGAATGCCGCGTGCGGTCTGGTGCCGAGCCGGGCGGGTCGCGTGGTGCTGGACGGCGAGGACCTCAGCCGCACCGCCGCGCGGCATCGCGTTCGCGCCGGCATGGTGCCGGTGCTGGAAGGGCATCGCGTCTTCACGCGCCTGTCGGTCGAGGACAACCTGTTGATCGGCACCTACGCCAAGCATCCGCGCGGCGACCGCACGAAGCTCGGCGCGATCTACGACATGTTCCCGGAACTGGCGGAACGCCGGCACTTGCAGGCCTCGCGCCTGTCAGGCGGGCAGCAGCAGATCCTCGCGGTCGCGCAGGGCGTCATCGCGGAGCCGCGCCTGCTCATCCTGGACGAACCGTCCGGCGGCTTGGCGCCCATCCTGGTGGCCCGTATTCTCGCGGTCGCAGGCGCGCTGTGCGCCACGGGGCTTGCGGTCCTGCTGGTCGAGCAACTGGTCGAGAAGGCGCTGCTTCACGCGCACTACGGATACCTGATCGAGACGGGCCGGATCGCGGGCGAAGGAACGCCCGCGTTGTTGCGGCAGGGGACCCTGCTGGAGCGGGTGTATCTCGGGGGCCATGCGCCGCCCTAACCCGGACCTGGCCCGCCGCAGGCTGTGCGCGGCCCATTATGCGCGCAGCTCCTGCCGTGCGAGGCTCACCCAATAGCTGGCGCCGAGCGTCAGGATCGAGTCATTGAAGTCGTATTGCGGCGTGTGGAGATTGTGGAAGCTGCCGTCCGGCTCGACACCGTTGCCGATCAGCATGAAGCCGCCCGGACGCGCCTCGAGCATGAACGAGAAATCCTCCGCTCCTGTCAACGGTGCGACATCGGCGTCCACATTGTCTTCGCCGACGAGCGTCGCCGCTGCCGCCGCCGCGATCGCGGTCTGCTCAGCGTGCGTCACCAGCGGCGGGTAGCGGCGCTCGTACTCGACCTCCGCGCTGCAGCCGTACGCACCGGCCAGTGTATGCGCGAGTTCGGTGAGCCGCTGCTCTAGCAGATCGCGGATCTGCGGCTTGTAGCTGCGCGCGGTCCCACGCACGACGACCTCGGCGGGGATGATGTTGGGCGAGTTGTATGCGCCGCCCGCGAGATACCCGACGCTGAGCACGCCGGTCTCGATCGCCGGCACGTTGCGGCCGATGATCGTCTGCAGCGCCAGCACGAAATGCGCCTGCGGGATGGTGGCGTCCGTTGCCAGGTGCGCCCCGGCGCCGCCGTGCCCGCCGGTGCCGCGGAAGGTCACGGTCCAGCTGTCGGCCGCCGCCATCAAGCCGCCCGTACGCGTCGCGAAGCGGCCGACGGGGATGCCGGGCATGTTGTGCATTCCGTAGACGGCGTCGACCGGAAAGCGGTCGAACAGCCCTTCGTTGACCATCACGCGGCCGCCGCCGAAGCCCTCCTCGGCCGGCTGGAAGATGAAGTGCACGGTGCCGCCGAAATCGGGATGCTCGGCGAGGTAGCGCGCGGCGCCGAGCAGCATGGTGGTGTGACCGTCATGGCCGCACGCGTGCATCTTGCCCGCGACCGTGGAGCCGTGCGCGCGGCCTGGCGTTTCGGTGATGTGCAGTGCGTCGAGGTCGGCGCGCAGGCCGATCGCGCGCTGGCCTGCCCGCTTGCCCTTCAGCGTGCCGACGACGCCGGTGCCGGCCAGGCCCTCGGTGACCGCGATACCCCAGCTGCGCAGCCGGTCGGCGACGAGTGCGGCGGTGCGGACCTCCTCGAACGCGGTTTCCGGGTGGCGGTGGATGTCGCGGCGGATGGCGATCAGTTCCGGTTCGTACGCCTTCAAGGCGTCGATCGTGGCGGTGTCCGTCATCAGCCTCTCCGCGGCATCAGCAGGGGAGCGTCGCATCCCTGGTTGAGGTCATCAACGTGGGCGACCTCGGCATGATGCGGCAGGTTTCCTTTCCGGCGTGGGAGCAGGTTGATCTTCCGCAATGCGCCGGTGTCGCGAGGACGATACGAACCGCGTTTCTGTTGGGGAACTTCGGGCAAGATGAACCCGACGGTCGTGCCGGAGGTGTTGCCGAAGGTTCAGGCGGGCCCCGGACCTTCGAAGCGATGGTGGCGCGCGGCAGTGCCGGTCGCGATCACGGTGGTGTTCGCACTGCTCCCGCCGCCCGCCGGGCTGGAGCAGCACGCCTGGTACTACTTCTCCTTGTTCACCGGCGTGATCGCCGCACTGGTGACGGAGCCGTTGCCGAACCCGGCCGTTGGCCTGGTGGGACTGACGCTGGCGGCGGCGCTGTCGCGCTGGGTGCTCTACAGCCCCGTCGACCTTGCCAAGCCGGGCTTCAACGTCGTCAGCCAGAGCATCAACTGGGCGCTGTCGGGCTTCGCCAGCACCACGGTCTGGCTGGTCGGCGCCGCCTTCATGTTCGCGCTCGGCTACGAGAAGACCGGGCTCGGCCGGCGGATCGCGCTTCTGCTGGTGCGCGTGCTGGGCCGGCGCACGCTGACGCTCGGCTACGCCACCACCTTTGCCGACGCGATCCTGGCGCCGGTCACGCCGTCCAACACCGCGCGAGGCGCCGGCATCCTGTATCCGATCGTGCAGAACCTGCCGGGGCTGTACGACTCGCGGCCGCACGATCCGTCGGCGCGCAGGATCGGCGGCTACATCATGTGGACCACCTTCGCCGCGGACTGCATCACATCGACGCTGTTCATGACCGCCTGCGCGCCGAACTTCCTGGCGCGCGACTTCATCAACCGCATCGCGCACATCTCGATCAGCTACGCCGACTGGATGCGCGCGTCCGTGCCCTTCGCGTTGCCGCTGCTGCTCCTGGTGCCGCTGCTGACCTATTGAATCTTCCCGCCGCAGATCAAGCGCAGCCCGGAGGTATCGGCCTGGGCGCGTGAGGAGCTGGCGAAGATGGGCAGCGTCAGCTGGCGGGAGCGCGTGCTGGGGGTGCTCGTGCTGGGCGCCATCGTGCTGTGGGTGATCGGCGGCTCGTTCATCGATCCGACGCTGGTGGCGTTCGTGGCGCTGTCGCTGATGCTGGTGCTGGGTGTCGTCACCTGGGGCGACATGGCGCGCAACCATTCCGCCTGGACCACGATCATGCTGCTGGCCACCCTGGTGACGCTGACCGACGGCCTGTCGCGCGCGGGGTTCGTGAAGTGGTTCGCCGACTACACCGCGGCGCATGTCGTCGGCCTGCCGCCGACGCTGATCCTGATGAGCCTGGTCACGATCTACTTCGTCGCGCACTACATGTTCGCGAGCCTGACCGCGCACACCACGGCGATGATGCCGATGATGCTGGCGGCGGGGCTCGCCGTGCCCGGCCTGTCTGCCAACGCGCTGGCGCTGGGTCTGGCGCTCACCACCGGCCTGATCGGGATCCTGACGCCGTACGCGACGGGTGCCGCGCTGCCCTACTACAACAGCGGCTACCTGACGCCAGCGCAGTTCTGGCGGCTTGGGGCCATTTTCGGCGCGATCTTCCTGGCCGCCCTGCTGTTTGTCGGGTTGCCGTTGCTGCCCAGGTGAGATGCCCTAGGATCGGAGCCCGACCCGCGCCCGGCGTGGCCGCGGGTCTACGGCGTGGAGAAAATGATGACCGACGCGCCTCCAGGGATCGATCTGAATGCGGACATCAAACTCGATTTCCACACGGTCAGCCTGACCGAGTCGCCGGAGGTCGAGGCCGAGATCCGCAGCCTCCTGCACGACAACGGACTGGACCTCGACGAGCAGGTCGAGACCTTCGTGGTCTGCCGCGAGAAGGGACGGATCGTCGGCTGTGCCGGTCTGGATCGCGACGTGGTCAAGGATGTCGCGGTCGCACCCAGCTTGCGCGGCACCGCCGTCAGCCTGCGCCTCGGCAGCGTCGTCCTGAAGCTGGCCGCCGCCCGCGGCCATCACGACCTGTTCCTGTACTGCCGGCCCGACACGGTGCAGTGGTTCCGGGGCTGGGCCTTCTATCCGCTGGTGGAAGTGCCTGGCGTGATCACGCTCATGGAGAACAATCCGCTCAACCTTCCGAGGTACGTCGAGACGCTGTCGCGCGAACGGCGCCCGGGCACGACGATCGGCGGCATCGTGATGAACGCGAACCCGTTCACTCTGGGTCACCGGTTCGTCGCCGAAAGCGCTGCCAAGGTTTGCGATTGGCTGCACGTGTTCGTGGTCAAGGAGGAGGCGGCCGAGTTCTCGTACTCGGACCGGTTCCGGCTGGTGACCGAAGGTCTTGCGGATATCGCCAACGTCACCGTGCACCACGGGTCGAGGTACATCATCTCCCGCGCCACCTTCCCGGGCTATTTCCTGAAGGACAAGGCGGCCGTCGAGCACGGCTTCTGCGGCATCGACCTGCTGATGTTCCGTGAACATATCGCTCCTGCGCTCGGAATAAACCGACGCTATGTGGGAAATGAGCCGCTCGACGCGACGACGAGCAGCTACAACGCCGCTATGAAGCACTGGCTCTCGGAGGCGCCTTCGGCTTCTGCTCCGATCGAGACGATCGTCATAGAGCGCCTGACCGTCGACGGCGCGCCGGTCTCGGCCTCGAACGTGCGCGCGTTGCTGGCGCGCGGCGATCTCGGCGGGGTGGAGAAGCTGGTGCCGCCGACGACGTTCGCGTTTCTCAGGCAGTACCAGCAGGCAGGTCGGTGACGATGGAGATCGTGAAGAACGCGATCGCGGGCACGCTGGAGTCGAGCGATGTGCTCGTGAAGGTGTCGCCGAGCCAGGACGGCACGGTGACCCTGCACATTCAGAGCGAGGTCATCAAGCAGTTCGGAAAGCAGATACGCGCGACGGTCATGCAGACGCTCGAAGCGCTGTCCGTCAGCGCAGCAACGGTGGTCGTCTCCGACAAGGGGGCGCTCGACTGCGTC
>DATEQV010000003.1:0-2221 GCA_035272265.1 Acidisphaera sp.
GTCCATTGCCTGGTCAGCGGCGGCGGCATCTCGCAGGACGGGACCACCTGGCACCCGGCGCGCCGCACCTTCCTGCTGCCGATCAAGGCGCTCGCCCGGTTGGTGCGCGGCAAGTTCCGCGCCCTGCTGCAACAACGTTGCCCTGACCTGATCGTCGCTGACGTGGTGTGGCGCAAGGACTGGATCGCCCACGTCACCGCCTGGGGCCGCGGCGAGCAAGCGGTGCTCGACTACCTCGCCCGCTACGTCTTCCGCATCGCCATCACCAACGCCCGCATCGTCGGCATCGACGACGCCGGCGTCACCTTCCAACACCGCGACCGCAAGACCGGCCGCCGGCGCACCTGCCGGCTCAGCGGCGAAGAGTTTATGCGCCGCTTTCTGCAGCACGTGCTGCCGCGCGGCTTCCACAAGGTCCGCTACTTCGGCCTGTGGCATCCCGCCCACCGCCAGAACGCCGCCCGGGTACCCCAGATGCTGCGGTTGCAGTTGCCCCCGACGACCGGGCCGCTCGCAGAATCGGTGGTGCCGCCGGACCCCACCAACGCGGCCGCCACGCCGATGATGGAACCGAGCATCTGCCCGCATTGTCACCAGGGACGGCTGGTCTTCATCCGCACGTTCGCGCGGGGGCAGGCCATGGGACCGTAATCCGCGGCCACTTCTCACGCCGCTGCCTGATCTGGCCTCCGCGTGTCGCGACACGCCACAGGGCGCCGCTGTTCCCACCATCGCCAATGCCAATCACCGTGACCCAGACGACGCACATCGCCATCCCGAACGCGCTGCCTCCAGCCGCTATCTGGCGTCCGAAGGCATCAAGCCGCCTCCGCCGGCCAGCGATCAGCGCTCTCGCCACAGAGTGCCTAGCGTGAAATCTACATAGCCGGTCGACGACGTCCTCACCTCCCGCGTTCGTCCAACGGGATTTCTGCGTCGGCTACGCGACGCAGAAATCCTTAATTCGTTCCCAGTTCCGCTTCCCGTTTGCCGTAGGGTATTCGGGAAGCGGAACTGGGAAGTGGGCGAGACGGCAGGGGTGCGGTCGCGTTTCAGCGGTCGCGATATTGGGAGCTGCCTTGGCGCGGTGGTCGGCTTTGCCGCGTGGGTTCAGCGCTTGGCGCTCAGCGCGCGGCGAGGCGGTATCCGTCGGCGGATTTGACGATGATTCCGGCAGCGATCATGGCGGCGAGGCGTTCGTAAAGGGTGGTGGCGCGAACGCGGCAGGAAGCGCGTAGGTCGGAGAATGGCCGTGGCTGGCTGGCGTCTGCGAGAACCGAGGTGATGCGCTGATCGACGGAATCCTGCTGGATGGAGCGTTTGGGTTGGGGATCGGCCTGGACAGGCCGCAGGGCGAGGGCGTCATCGCGCTGGGTGAGTTCGAGAGTGATGCCGGGGATGGCGGCGGCGGCGCGATGCTCGACGGTGAGCGCGATGCGATCGTCGGTGTCGCGGCGGAGGTAGAGGTTGGAATCGCCCCAGGCGTGGAATTCGGACGATCCGCGCAGGGCCTGACCGGCGCGGATGGTGCCGGCTCCCTTTCTGGCGTGATGGACGACCGCGACGGCGACGGCGTGACGCCGCTGCAGTTCGCGCAGGAAGGCGAGCAGCGGGGCGACATCGCCGCTGACATTTTCGTCGATGCGATGCAGGCGAACGAACGGATCGAGAATGAGGAGCCTCGGCTTGAGCGTGGCGACGGTTTCGTCGAGACGCGCGCGGTCGGCTTCGAGATCGAGGCGCAGGCTGGGCGCGGTGATCACCTGGACGTCGAGTTCGGCGAGGCCGGTGCCAGCGGCGGCACAGATGCCCTCGAGGCGGCGGCGGACGACGTGCGGGGCGTCCTCGGCGGGATAGAGCAGGACCCGACCGGGCCGCGCGACCGCGAAGCGGCGCAGGCAGGGGGTTCCGGCGGCGACGGCGACGGCCAGATCAAGGGCGAGGAAGGATTTGCAGCACTTTGGCTCGCCACCGATGATCCCGACCGCCTCTTCGGACCACAGCCCGTCGACGAGCCAGTTCCGCTGCTCGGGACACTCGGCCAGGCGCCAGGCGGGTTGGACCGGAAGCTGGGTCACCGCCGTCGCCGGCTCGCTGCCTTGGCCTCATTGACGGCGGGCATGGCGCAGATTTCGAGGAACAGTGTCTCATCGATCTGACGCGCCTCGCGCTGGGCGGCGGCCTGCAGCAAGTTGTCCGCCATGATCATCAGGGCGCGCGG
>DATEQV010000004.1:0-5743 GCA_035272265.1 Acidisphaera sp.
GGCCTGCGCGGCGGCCCGCGCGGCATCATGTCGCCGGCCTCGCGCGGCGGCCGGGTGAGGATCCTGCCCGCGCCGGCGGAGACGGTGGCGGTGCTGCGCGTCGCGGGGCAACCCAAGACCAATGCCGTCGAACGGGCCGCCGATTCCATCCTCGAATCGCTCGCGAACACGCGGTGGGTGGCATCAGGCGGGCCCGTGGTGCGGCTTCAGGCACCGCCCTCGGCGCTGCCGTTCCTCGGCCGGTTCGAGGTTGCGGTTCCGGTGGCGGCCAAGGCGGCGGCATAGCGGTTTCGCTTGCAACCACCCTCGGCGGGGCCTGATCTCGCAAGCCCGCGCTATTCGTAGATCGACCAGTTGACGACGTTGGCGACGTCGGGCGTGCCGTCGAGGACGGAGAGGATGTTGCGCGCCGCCGTCGCCGCCATCGCGGCGGTCGATTCCACCGTGACGCCGGCCAGGTGCGGCGCGCACAGCACGGTGTCGAGGCGCAGCAGCGGATGGCCCGGGTCGGCCGGCTCGAGCGCGAAGACGTCCAGCCCCGCGCCCGCCAGATGGTCCGACGACAGCGCATCGAACAGCGCGCGCTCGTCGACGATGCCGCCTCGCGCGGTGTTGATCAGCATCGCGCCTGTCTTCATCAGCGCGATCCGGCGCGCGTCCATCAGCCCCGTGGTCTCCGCCGTCTTCGGGCAGTGCAGGGTGACGTAGTCGGCGTCCGGCAGCGCGGCGTCGAGGTCGCGCACCGCGATCGCGCCCATCGCGCCGATCGGCGCCTGCGCGACATGCGGGTCGTAGACGAGCGTGCGCATCTCCAGCGCGACGCAGCGCCGCGCCATGCGCGCCCCGATGCGGCCGAAGCCGACCACGAGCACGGTCCGGGCGGCGACTTCGGCGGGCAGATATGACGCGCGTTCAGCCCAGCGTCCCTCGCGGACCAGCCGGTCGAGCGTCAGATGGCGCTTGGCCAGCGCCAGCAGCGCCGAGAGCGCCGCTTCGGCGACGCTGGTGGAGTTGGCGGTGCCGGTGGTCATCAGCGGGATGCCGCGCAACGTCAGCGTGGGCACGTCCACCGCGTCGTAGCCGACCCCAAGGCGGGCGACGACGCGCAACGCGGGCGCCGCCGCGATCTCCGATTCGCGGAGAGGTGTCACCGACAGCGCGACGGCGGCGACGTCGGACAGCAGCGGGCGCAGTTCCTCGCCGGTCAGGCCGGGCGAGCAGGTGCGCACCTCGAGGTCGGCGCGTGCGCGCAGCAGGTCCGCGCCCGCCCCGTCCATCGTATCCGGGATGAGCACCACCGTCCGGTTCGTCGCCATCGGCTCAACCCTTGCGTTGCAGGCCTGCGACGTAGGTGCGGTTCCAGGCCGGCGTGATCCACACCTCGTTGATGCAGACGTGTGGTGGCAGGCAGGCGATGTAGCGGATCAGGTCGGCGCAGTCCCGCGGCTGCACCATCTTCGCGCGCTCCTCGGCGCTGACGGGTACCGGGCGCTTGTCGAGGATCGGTGTCGCGACCTCGCCGGGGCAGATCGCGGTGGAGCGGATGCCGTTGACGCATTCCTCCATGTTGATGCTGTGGCTCATCGCGACGACGGCGTGCTTGGCGGCGGTGTAGGCGGGGCCGCTGAGCGGGCTGACCATGCGTCCGGCGATCGAGGCGGTGTGGATCAGCACGCCGTCCTTTTGGGCGCGCATGAGCTTCAGGGCTGCCATCGAACAATAGAAGGCGCTGGAGAGGTTGCCGTGGATGACCTCGTCGACGCCCTCCGGCTGCAGTTCGTGCCATGCGCGCGGGCCGATGTTCAGGCCGGCGTTGTTGACGAGGATGTCGAGCCGCTTGAGGTCGGCGCCGATCCAGTCGGCGATTCGGCGCACGGCGGCGGATGACGCGAGGTCGCCTTGCTGCACGTGCGCCGTGCCGCCGTTCGCGCGGATGCGGCCGGCGACGCTCTCGAGGTTGGCGGCGCGGCGGCCGGTGAGCACGACGGTCGCCCCGTCCGCGGCCAGCGTCAGCGCGGCGGCTTCGCCGATGCCGCTGCCCGCGCCCGTCACCCACGCCACCTTGCCCTCGAGCTTTGCCACGTTCCGCTCCCGTTGTTGCGCGCTACCAGCCTGTGGGGGAGGCGGTTTGCGGTCAATCCCAGGGCCGTACACGAAAACGGCCGGCCCAAGGGCCGGCCGTTTCGTTCGTTGTCGTCGTCAGAGTGTCGCGGTTAGTGCGCCGCCAGGAAGCCGAAGAAAGCCGGCGTGTGGGCCGCGAGCGCCACCGTGGTGGTGCCGAAGCCGACTGGCGCGCTGTTGGCGGTCTGCACGGGCGCCTCGTTGCCGTTGAAGGGCAGGAGCGAGGCGGTGCCCTGCGAGATGACGGCGGGCTGGCCGGCGAACACGGGCTCGGCCTCGTTGCCGACGTTGCTCGCGAGCGGCGCGGCGGTGACGACCGTCGTGGCCGGCCCGGTCGCGGGCACCGGCTGAAGCAGAGCGAACTGCGGGCCATCGCCCGAGTCGGCAAGAGCAGCGGTGCTGCCGACAATGATCGCAAGAGCAGCCGCAGCAGAAAGAATGGTCTTCATCGTCCTTACTCCATCGCTTGGTCTCGCATCATTGCGAGGCTCTGGTGTCTGGACGGGGATCTTTGGTGTTTTATTCAGGTCCTCGTCTGGGCAGCGATATGCGTCCGACGAGCCGCCACAACATCGCCGTGATAGCGGTACCAGGCATGCGCTGGTCTCATGTTGAAACTGGTCAGCTTTTGCAGGGGAAGCGCTCCTGGAAGAACGCCAGCAACCCGCGCGCGGCGGGCATTGAGCGGTGTTCTTCGGAGGCGCGCGCCCAGGTGGTGAAGTCACGCATCGTCGAGATGCGCGAGGGCGGGTTCGGCGGCAGGCAGACCGCGTTCTTGTCCTTGTCGATGGTGATCGACATCAGGCCCTGCGCGTAGCCGAGGCAGAAATTCAGAGCAGCGGTGCGTTCAGTGCCACCGGGGCCGCCGGAACACACATCCGCGAGGTCGCCCGCCGTGCGTGTGACGAACCCACCCTCGGCGGCCGAAGCGGCGGTACAGGAGAGAGCAAGCAGGGCGGCGGCGAGGATCGTCTTCATCGGGGTTGCTCCGGCGTGGCTGCGGCGGCGGGTGTTTAGGTCAGGCGGCCTGCGCGCGCCAGCGTTGCCAACCGGCGCGGCGCAGCTCGCAGGCGGGGCAGGCGCCGCAGCCGTAGCCCCAGTCGTGCCGGTGCGTGCGGTCGCCGAGGTAGCAGCTGTGCGTGGCCTCCACGATGAGCGACACGAGTGCGTCGCCGCCGAGCGACTGCGCCAGCGTCCAGGTGGCGGCCTTGTCGCGCCACATCAGCGGCGTTTCCAGCACGAAGCGGCGCTGCATGCCGAGGTTGAGCGCGAGCTGCATCGCCTTGGTCGTGTCGTCGCGGCAGTCGGGGTAGCCGGAGTAGTCGGTCTCGCACATGCCGGCGACGATGCGCCGCAGGCCGCGCCGCCAGGCGATGGCGGCGGCGTAGGTGAGGAACAGCAGGTTGCGGCCGGGGACGAAGGTGTTCGGCAACCCCTCCGCCGTCATCGCGAACGCCATGTCGGAGGTGAGCGAGGTGCGGGTCACGCCTGCGAGGCTCTGGCCCATGTCGACGATGTGGTCGGAGCCGAGCCGGTCGCCCCAGCCGTGCATTGTCGCGAGTGCGTCGCGCAACGGGCCGCGGCAGTCGAGCTCGATCGCGTGGCGCTGGCCGTAGGCGAAGCCGACGGTCTCGACCGGGTCGTAGCGGTCGAGCGCCCAGGCGAGGCAGGTGGTGGAATCCTGGCCGCCGGAGAACAGCACCAGCGCGCCGTCGGTGGACGGGTCGGCACTGCTCACACGCGCGCGTCCGAGCTCTCCGAGAGTTCCAGCCGCCGTTCGATGCGGTCGATCCGGCGCTCGATGCCGTCGATCCTGACCGACAGATGCGCGACGGTCGCTTGCAACTCGCCGACATCGCGCTTGACGCCGCCCACGGCGATCTCGAGGGCGCCGACCCGGGTCGTCAGCTCGTCGACTTTCTGCTCCAGCCGATCGAACCGGCTGTCCATGCGGGCGAACTGTACTCGCAGGAAGTCCAGAACCTGTCCGTCGTCGCTCATCCGTGCTCCTTCGCGCGCCAGGCCAGCCGTGCTTGCCGGAGGCTGGCCCGCAGGAGTTGGCGATCATAGCCTAAAAGCCGAGGCACCCCGGGGCTATCTGGAGGCATATGGACCTGGACTTCACGGAAGACGACATCCGCCGCTACTCGCGCCACATCCTGCTGGCGGAGGTCGGCGGCACCGGACAGGCACGGCTGCGCGCGGCGCGCGTGCTGGTGGTCGGCGCGGGCGGGCTGGGCAGCCCGCTGGCGCTGTATCTGGCGGCGGCGGGGATCGGCACGCTGGGGATCTGCGACGGCGACACGGTGGAGCTGTCGAACCTGCAGCGGCAGATCGCGCACTCGATGGACAGTCTCGGCCACCGCAAGGCGGAGAGCGCGGCGGCGGCGGCGCGCGCGATCAATCCCGGCGTGGACGTGCGCGTCCATCCGGTGGCGCTGACGGCCGAGAACGCGCTGGCGCTGATCGGCGAGTACGACATCGTCTGCGACGGCACCGACAATTTCGCGACCCGCTTCCTGGTCGCCGACGCCTGCGCGCTGGCGCGGCGGACGCTGGTCTCGGCGGCGGTGCTGCGGTTCGAGGGCCAGCTGTCGACGTTCAAGCCGCACGCGGGCGGGCCTTGCTACCGGTGCCTGTATCCGGCGCCGCCGCCCGACGGGCTGGTGCCGACCTGCAGCGAGGCCGGCGTGCTGGGCGCGGTGACGGGCGTGATGGGCACGCTGCAGGCGACCGAAGTGCTGAAGGAGGTGCTCGGCATCGGCGAGGGGCTGTCCGGCCGGCTGCTGATCTGGGACGCGCTGGCCGCGCGGTTCCGCACCATCCGCCTGCCGCGCGACCCAGCGTGTCCGATGTGCAGCGAGCATCCGACGATCACCGATCTGTCGGCGCACACGCAGCCGAGCCGTGTCTGTGCCGCCTGAGCGGGCGCTCGGGATCCTGCTGATCAGCGGCACGCACACGCGCGCGCATTACGCCTTCGTGCTTGCGGCCGGGGCTGCGGCGATCGGGCGGCGGGTGACGGTGTTCGCGACGAACGCAGGCTGCCGCGCGCTGTGCGGCGACTGGTCGGGCCTGCAGGGCGCAGCGGACGACGACACGGTCCGTGCGCGCGGCGTTGCCGGGTTCGCGACCCTGCGCGATGCCGCGATCGAGCTGGGTGTGAGGCTGATCGCCTGCGATGCGGGGCTGAGGGTGGCCGGCATCGCGTCGGACGCGCTGCTGCCGGTCGTCGAGGTTGCCGGCGTGGCGACGTTCCTGGATGCGGCGGGTGATGGACAGATGATTTCGCTCTGACGTGCTTGACCCGAATCGCTCCGAACGGGCAATCAGCGGTCATGTGGAGGGCGATCCTGCTGGCCGTTGCGTTGACTGCGCCCGCCGCGCGCGCGGCGACGCAGGACACCACGCCGGCGCCGCCGTCACACGCCGCCACGGCACACCCCGCCACGACACAACCCACCACGACTCACGCCGACACGCACGCGCACACCGCGAAGCACGAGCACAAGCCGGCGCACCCGACCGCAAGCGCCGCACATCCGGCGCACACGGCCGCGAAACCGGCCGTGCCGCTGCCCGCGGCTGCCGCCCCTGCGCCCGCGCCCGTCGCAGCCGCGCC
>DATEQV010000005.1:0-10810 GCA_035272265.1 Acidisphaera sp.
TGTTCATCTGGGGCCTGCTCGAGGCGCGCCTGCTGTCGGCCGACGTGATCGTGCTCGGCGGTCTGTCCGAAGGCGTGTGGCCGCCCGCGACCGATCCCGGTCCCTGGCTCAGCCGGCCCATGCGCGCGGCGATCGGCCTGCCGTCGCCGGAGGAGCGTGTCGGCCAGTCGGCGTACGACTTCGTCATGGCCGGCTGCGCTGCGCCGAAAGTCGTCTTGTCCTGTCCGGAGCGACGCGAGCGCGCGCCGGCGGTGCCGAGCCGCTTTCTGATGCGGCTGGAGACGATGCTGAGCGGCGCAGGCCGGAAGCTGCCCCGCCACCCTGCCGCGCAGTGGGCGCGCCTGCTCGATGAGCCCACCGCCGCGCGGCCCGAGAAGCCGCCCGAGCCGCGTCCGCCGGTCGCCAAGCGCCCGCGCCGGCTGAGCGTGACGGAGATCGAAACCTGGCGCCGCGATCCGTACGCGATCTACGCCAAACACATCCTGCGGCTTCGCGCGCTCGATGATCTGGATGCCGAAACGGACGTCTCCGATTTCGGCACGATCGTGCACGACGTCCTCGCGGCGTTCATCTGCACACATGGCATAGCATGGCCCGAGAATGCGTCTGCCGGCCTGCATGCGATGTTCGCGAATGCGCTGGTCAAGACCGGCGTCCGCCGCGCCTTGCTCGCCTGGTGGCTGCCGCGCCTGCAGCGGATGGCGAGCTGGATCGACAAAGTCGAACGGGAACGGCGGAGCGATCCGCTTCTCGCGATCTACACGGAGATCGACGGCCAACTCGATCTGCACGGCCCAGCCGGGCCTTTCTTGTTGACCGGTCGTGCTGACCGCATCGAGGCGCGCGCCAACGGCAAACTGGTGATCATCGACTACAAGACCGGCAGCGTCCCCAAGCGCGACCACATCGAGATGGGCTTCGCGCCGCAGATGCCGCTGGAGGCGGCGATGGCGGAAGCAGGCGCTTTCCGCGGCGTGCAAGGGCGTGTTGCGGAATTGCTGTTCTGGAAGCTCACCGGCGGCTTCGTCGAGGGCAAGGAGGAAGACCCGTTCAAGGGCGACCCCGACCGCATCGCCAATCTGGCGGCAGAGGCGCTGAGCGGACTGCGCGACACCATCGCTGCCTACGATGATCCGGCGACTCCGTATCGGGCGCAGCCATGGCCCGGGTTCGTGCCGCGCTACAGCGACCACGCACATCTTGCGCGGATCGCGGAATGGGCGGCGGCGAACGAATGACGGCCCGGGAGCGCGCGGAGGCGCAGCAGCGCGCTGCCTCCGATCCGGCGGTGTCCAGCTTCGTCGCTGCGTCTGCCGGCTCGGGAAAGACGAAGCTGCTGACCGACCGTGTGGTACGGCTGCTCCTGGCCGGCGCCGATCCTGCGCGGGTCCAGTGCCTCACCTTCACCAAGGCGGCCGCCGCCGAGATGGCGCTTCGGCTGCAGCGCCGGCTGGGCGCCTGGGCTGTCGCCGACGATGGCGACCTCGCCGATCAGCTTCGCGCATTGCACGTCGATCCGTCGCAGGACGTGCTCGCGCGTGCGCGCGCGCTGTTCGCTAGGGTCCTGGACCTGCCCGGCGGGATGCGCATCGGCACCATCCACGCGTTCTGCCAGTCGCTGCTGCGACGTTTTCCGCTGGAAGCCGCCATCAGCCCGCATTTCGCGCTGATGGACGACAGCGACGCCGCCGATGCGATGCACGAAGCCCGCGAGTCCATGTTGCAGACGCGCGGCGATGACGATGCGGACATCGATCACATCGCGGGCCTCTGCGATCTCAAGCAATTCGGCGCTTTGATCCAGGAGCTGCAACGCGCGGGCGACAAGCTGCCTCGGGCACTCCGCCTGCGCGACGGCTTGCCGGCCGCTCAGCGTCGCGCGCTCGGCGTGACCGCGACCGACCCTGCGCAGATCATCGCTGAAGCCATGTACTGGCAGGAGGAGCGTCTGCTGCGCGCCGCCGCGCAGAGCGTCGTCGCGCGTGCGTCGAAAGCTTGCCAGGAGAGGGCAGCCGCAATCCTCGACTGGCTCGCGCATGACGCCGCCACTCGGCACGCGCACTGGGATGCGTGGTGCACCCTGTTCCTGAAGGCCGACGGTGATCCGCGCGCGGCCCGCAGCTTCGTCAATGAGAAGCTGCAGCAGCAGGAGCCTGCGCTGGTCGGGCCGTTCCTGCAGGAAGCCGAGCGCATCGCCCAGGTGCAGGACTGCTGCGCGGCGATCCCGGTTGCCGAAGCCTCGGTCGCCTTGCTGCGTCTGGCCGAGCCCGTCCTGCGCGGCTACGCCGACCGCAAGGCCAAAGTCGGGCAGCTCGATTATGACGACCTGATCGCGCGCACGATCGAGCTGCTGCACGATCCCGGCGCCGCGTGGGTGCTCTACAAACTCGATGGGGGCCTCGATCATCTGCTGCTCGACGAGGTGCAGGACACCTCGCCCGCTCAGTGGGCCATCGCGCACGCGCTGACGCAGGAGTTCTTCGCCGGCGCGGGTGCGCGCGACGTCGATCGCACGGTGTTCGCCGTCGGCGACCGCAAGCAGTCGATCTACTCCTTCCAGGGCGCCGACGCCTCGTTTTTCGATGAGAATCGCAGGGCGCTCCAGGCGCGCGTGGAGGATGCGGGCAAACGGTTCCTGCCGGTCACGCTCGACGTCTCGTTCCGATCGACGGCGCCGGTTTTGGCACTGGTGGACTCTGTCTTCGCCGATCCGGAGGCCGCTGCCGGCGTCGTGGCTCCGGGCGAGATGCTGTCGCACTACGCCGACCGCGCCGGTTACGCAGGATCGGTGATGGTGTGGGAGAAGGAACCGGCGCCGGATGCCGAGCAGCCCGCCCCGTGGGCGGTGCCGACGCGCAACGCCGTGCAGGACTCCGCCCCCGAAGCGCTTGCGCGAAAGCTCGCCGGCTGGATCGACGAGAAGACCCGCGGCATGTGGCTGGCGAGCCGCGGCCGTCCTCTCGCGCCTGGCGACGTTCTCGTGCTGCTGCGCAAGCGCAGCGACTTCGCCCGGTCGCTGGTGCGCGAGCTGAAGGCGCGCAACGTGCCCGTGGCCGGCCTCGATCGCGTGACGCTGACCGAGCAGCCCGCCGTCGAAGACCTGCTCGCGCTCTGCGACACGCTGCTGCTGCCGCAGGACGATCTGACGCTCGCGTGCGTGCTGCGCAGCCCGCTCGGCGGGCTGTCCGATGACTCGCTGTACGACCTGGCTGCGGACCGCGCCGATCCCGATCGACGCGGATCGCTGTGGGAGGCCCTGCGTGCGCGCCACGCCGAACGCCCGGAGTGGCAGGCGGCGTGGATGTTCACCTCGGCACTGCTCGCCCGCGTCGACTACGCGACCCCTCATGCGCTGCTGACCGAGGCGCTCGGCGCGCTCGGCGGGCGCGCGAAGCTGCTGCGTCGTCTTGGGCCGGAAGCGCGCGAAGCGATCGACGAGCTGCTCGCCCAGGCGCTCGCGTTCCAGCGCGCGCACCCGCCCAGCCTGCAAGCGTTCGTCCACTGGGTGCGGCAGACGGCGGCCGAGGTGAAGCGCGAGCCGGAGGGCCACGGCCAGGACGGCGCCGGCGTCGTGCGCATCATGACGGTGCACGGCGCGAAGGGCCTGCAGGCGCCCTTGGTGATCCTGCCGGATACCACGGCGGGGACGAGGGACGACGCAAAACTGTGGTGGGCGCGCGACCGGGTGACGGGCGTGGACGTGCCGCTGTTCTCGCCTCGCAAGGAAGTCCGCTGCAACGCGGTCCACGACCTCATCGGCGCGCACAAGGCAAACCGGGCCGAGGAGGAGAACCGCCTTCTCTACGTCGCGCTGACCCGGGCCGAGGACCACCTGCTGGTGTGCGGCTGGGAAACACGGCGCGGCCCGGCGTGGAAGTGGTACGACCTGATCTCGCGCGGCTTCGACCGGCTGCGCGGCGATCCGCCCGAACCCTGTCACTGGACCGACGACCGCACGCTGGCGTCCGACCAGGGTACGGCGCCAGAACAGCGCGCGGCCTCGACCGCCGATCAGCCTGGCGCCCTGCCGTCGTGGGCAGGCGCCGCGCCCGACTGGACGCCGAGGCTGCTGCCGCCCGAGCCGCCGATGCCGGCGCGTCTCGCGCCGAGCCGGCCGGCCGACGCGGCGCTCGGTCCGGTGCCGCAGGCCGCCAGCCCGCTCGCCGAGCGCCAGCCGGTCGGCGAGCGCTTCCGGCGCGGCACGCTGACCCATGCGCTGCTGCAGCACCTGCCCGACCTGCCGGCGTTGGAGCGCGCGGACGCCGCCCGAAGCTGGCTCGCCCGGCCCGGCCATGAGGCCGACGGGCTGGCCGACGAGGTGATGGCGATCCTGGCGCATCCGGATCTCGCCCCGTTGTTCGGGCCGGGCAGCCGGGCCGAAGTGCCGCTGACCGGCGTCATCGGCGGGCAGGTCATTGGCGGCCTCGTCGACCGGCTGGCGGTGCTTCCTGACCGCGTGCTGATCGCCGACTACAAGACCAACCGCGAGCCGCCGCGCGGGCCGGACGCGACGCCCGTCCTCTATCTGCGCCAGCTCGCCGCCTACCGCGCGGTCCTGCGCGCGATCCACCCCGACCGTCCGATCACCTGCGTGCTGGTCTGGACCCGGGCCGCCCGCGCGGACGTCATCCCCGACGCGCTGCTCGACCCGCATGCGCCCGGCGTATCGGTCTCAGCCCAGGCATGCGCTTGATCGTCCCCCGGGGCCGGACCACGTTGCCGACCGACACGACAGGAGGATTCCCGTGGGCGAGAACACCAAGGCGGTGACGGACGAGACGTTCGAGACCGACGTGCTGCAGGCGCAAGGCGCCGTGCTGGTCGACTTCTGGGCGGAGTGGTGCGGCCCCTGCAAGGCGATCGGTCCGGCGCTGGAGGAGATTGCCGGCGAGCTGGCCGGCAAGGTCACCGTCGCCAAGGTCAACGTCGACGAGAATCCCGTGACACCGAACAACTACGCGGTGCGCGGCATCCCGACCCTGATCCTATTCAAGGACGGCAAGCCGGCCGCCACCCAGGTCGGCGCCATGCCGAAGGGCCAGCTGAAGAGTTGGATCGAGCGCAGCCTGTAGCCGTCGGGTTGCGCTGACGCGGCGCAGTCCGGACAGGCGCCTATGGACAGCCATTCTTTCGACGTCGTGATCGTCGGCGCCGGCATTGCCGGCGCGACGGTTGGCGCCCACTTGGCGCCGACGCATCGCGTGGCGCTGGTCGAGGCGGAGGAGACGGCGGGCTATCACAGCACCGGCCGTTCCGCGGCGCTGTGGTTCCAGAACTACGGCCCGTCCGACGTGCGCACCCTCACGCGCCTGTCGCGCCCCTTCTTCGAGCATCCGCCCGCCGGCTTTGCCGATGTGCCGCTGCTGCATCGTCGCCCCGTGGTGTTCCTCGCGCCGGAAGAACAGGAATCGGAACTCGACGCGCTGCTAGCGGACGGCATCGGGCTTCGCGAGCTGCCGGTCGCCGACGTTCGCGCGATGGTGCCAGCGTTGCGGCCGGACTACGCGCGTCGCGCGGCGATCGAGGAAGACGCGTTCGACATGGATGTCGCCGCGATCCACCAGGGCTTCCTGCGGATGGTGCGCGCCTCGGGCGGCGTCTTGTCCACCCGCAGCCGCACCGGCTGGATCGAGGCGCGCGACGGCATCTGGCACGTCCACGCGACCGGTGGTGCCGTCTTCCATGCCCCCATCGTGGTCGACGCCGCCGGCGCCTGGGGCGACGTGGTGGCGCAGCAGGCCGAAGTGCGCCCGCTCGGCCTGCAGCCCAAGCGCCGCACCGGCGCGATCATCGATCCCTCGCCGTGGGAGGCGCGCGACTGGCCGCTGCTCAACGACGTCGATCAGACGTGGTACGTCCGCCCGGAAGCACGCACCCGCCTGATGGTGTCGCCCGCCGACGAGACCGACACCCATCCCCACGACGTGCAACCCGACGAGATGGACGTGGCGGTCGCCGTCGAGCGCATGCAGCAGGCGCTCGACATCGACGTAAGGCGCATCGAGCACAGCTGGGCGGGACTGCGCACCTTCACCCCGGACGGCAGCCTCGCGTTCGGCTTCGACACGCGGATGCGCGGCTTTTTCTGGTGCGTCGGGCAGGGGGGCTACGGCATCCAGACCTCGCCGGCCGCCGGCAAGCTGATCGCCGATATGATCGCCGGCCGCGATCCCGGCGAAGCGGCCTCGATGTTGCCGGCGCTCGATCCAAAGCGGTTCGGGTAGCCGCTACAGTTCCTCGATCCGCTCGATACCTGGCATCACCTTCAGCGCCTGCGCCAGCCGCGGGCTGACGTTGAAGCCGCCGGGCAACGCGATCTCGATCTCCCGCGCCGCGTCGGTGCGGGGCACCAGGATCACGCGGCCTTTGCCGCGTCCTTCGCGATCGAGCAGGGCGCGGATATGCGCGACACTCTCCGTGCGCGCGAGCCACACGCGCATCCCGGCCCCGGCGTCGCGCGCGGCATCGTCCAGCGAGGCCACGTCGTGCGCCGTGATGCGCAGCGCGTCCTCCTCCATACGCAGATCCGCGGTCACCAGCACCGCATTGCCCGTCGTCAGCAGGTCGCGGGACCGCGTCAGCACCTCGCTGAACACCGTCACCTCCGTGCTGCCGCTCGCGTCCGACAGCCGTACCCACGCCATCCGGCTGCCACTGCGGGTGATGCGCTGCTTCTCGCCGAGCACGATGCCGGCGATCTTCGTTCGGCCCGGCGCACTCTCCGCCCGCGCCTGCAAGCGGGCGATCGGGACTGCATCCAGCCGCCGCAGCACCTGCGCGTAGGCATCCAACGGGTGCGCGGTCAGGTGGAAGCCGATCGCCTCCGCCTCGAAACCAAGCCGTTCGAGCGGCGGCCAGTCGGGGATCGCGGGCAGCCGCAGCGCTTCGGGGGTGGCACCGCCGAACAGCCCGATCTGGCCGCTGGCCGATTGTTCGGCGTCGGCCTGCGCCCGGCGCACGATCGTCTCGGCGCCGGTGAACACCTGCGCGCGGTTGTCGTGTAGACAGTCGAAGGCGCCGGCCTTGGCGAGGTTCTCTACCTGCATCTTGTTGATCTGCGCCGCGCCTGCCCGGGCCGCGAAATCGGCCAGATCGGTGAAGGGGCGGTCGTCGCGTGCCGCCATCACCGCCTGCATCGCGGCAAGGCCGACCTTCTTGATCGCCGCCAGCGCGTAGCGGATCGCCATCCTGCCGTCCGGCCCGGGCTCGAGCGTGAAGTCGGCGCCGGAGCGGTTGATGTCGGGCGGCAGCAGGCGGATGCCCGCGCGTTCCGCATCCTGCTTCAGCGCGGCAAGCCGGTCGGTGTTGCTCAGCGCGAGCGACATGCACGCCGCCATGAAGGCGACCGGGTGGTTCGCCTTCATCCAGGCAGTCTGATACGAGACCAGCGCATAACCCGCCGAGTGCGACTTGTTGAACCCGTAATCGGCGAACTTGGCCATGAGGTCGAACACCTCGGCCGCATTGTCGGGGTCGATGCCGTTGGCGATCGCGCCGCCGACGAAGGTGGCGCGATGGGTCTCCATCTCCGCGCGGATCTTCTTGCCCATCGCGCGACGCAGGCTGTCGGCGGTGCCCAGGCTGTAGCCGGCCATGCGCTGGGAGATCTGCATGACCTGTTCCTGGTACAGCATGATGCCGTACGTCTCGTCGAGGATGTCGGCGATCATCGGGTGCAGCGGCTCGGGTTTCTCGCCGTGCTTGCGCTTGAGATATTCCGGGATGTTCGCCATCGGCCCCGGCCGATAGAGCGCGACGGCGGCGATCAGGTCCTCGAACCGGTCGGGCCGCATCTGGCGCACGAGATCGCGCATGCCCGGACTTTCGAGCTGGAACACCCCGCCGACATCGCCGCGGCCGAGCATCTCGTACGTCCGTGCGTCATCGAGCGGCAGTGCGTTGAGGTCGACCTCGATCCCCTGCTCGCGCAAATAGGCGACCGCGCGCTGCAGGATGGTCAGCGTGGTCAGGCCGAGGAAGTCGAATTTCACCAGCCCGGCCTGCTCGACATGCTTCATCGAATACTGCGTGACCAGCAGCTCCGAGCGCGGATCGCGATACAGCGGCACCAGCTCGACCAGCGGACGGTCGCCGATCACAACGCCGGCCGCGTGCGTGCTGGCGTGGCGGTACAGGCCTTCGAGCTGCAGCGCGATCTCCAGCATCCGGCGGATGCCTTCGTCGTCGTCGCGCATCTGCTGCAAGCGCGGCTCGCCGTCGATCGCCTGCTGCAGCGTGGTGGGCTTGGCGGGGTTGTTCGGGATCAGCTCGGCGACCTTGTTGACCTGTCCGTACGGCAGGCCGAGCACGCGGCCGACGTCGCGCACCGCCGCACGCGCCTGCAGCTTGCCGAAGGTGATGATCTGCGCCACGCGGTCGCTGCCGTATTCGCGGCGCACGTAGTCGATCACCTCGTCGCGCCGGTCCTGGCAGAAGTCGATGTCGAAATCCGGCATCGAGATGCGTTCGGGATTGAGGAACCGCTCGAACAGCAATCCCCAGCGCAGCGGATCGAGGTCAGTGATCGTCAGCGCCCAGGCGACCACCGAGCCCGCGCCGGACCCGCGCCCGGGACCGACCGGAATGCCCTGAGCCTTCGCCCATTGGATGAAGTCGGCGACGATCAGGAAGTAGCCCGGGAAACCCATCTTCGCGATCATTGCCAGCTCGTATTCGAGCCGCTCGCGATATGCGTCCGGTGCGGCACTGCCTGCCGGCAATGCGGCAAGCCGCCGTTCAAGGCCCTCGCGCGCCATGTGGGCGAGCGTCTCGGCTTCGGTGCTGCCGGGCGTCACCTTCGGGCACACGGGCAGCAGCGGCTTGCGCGCCTCCGCCATCACCGCGCAGCTCCGCGCGATGGCGAGCGTGTTGTCGCACGCCTCGCTCAGGTCGGCGAACAGCGCGCGCATGGCGGACGCCGGCTTGAACCAGTGCTCCGGCGTGACGCGCCGCCGGTCTCGTTCGGCGAGCAGCCGGCCTTCGGCGATGCACAGCAGCGCGTCGTGCGCTTCGTGCATCGCTTGTGTCGCGAAGTAGCAGTCGTTGGTGGCGACGAGCGGCAGGCCCGCCTCGTCGGCGAGCATGATCAGGCCCGGCTCGATGACCTTCTCGGACGCGGTGTTGTGCCGGTGCAGCTCGATCGCGGTACGGCCGGGGAAGGCCTCGGCGAGCTGTGCGAGCAGATGCTCGGCGGCTTCGCGCTGGCCCTCGCCGAGCAGCCGCCCGAGCGGTCCGCACAGTCCGCCGGTCAGCAGGAACAGCCCGGCGGCGTGCTGCGCGAGCACGTCCAGCGTCACGTGCGGCTTCAGGCCGGGATCGGTGTCGAGGTAGGCGCGCGACGAGAGCCGCTGCAGGTTGTCGAGCCCTTGGGCGTCCTGCGCGAGCAGCACGACCGAGTCGGTCGGCTGCTTCGGGTCGGCGGCGTGGGCGAGGGCGAGCTGGCAGCCGACGATCGGCTGCACGCCCTTGGCCGTGCAGGCCTGGCTGAACTCCAGCGCGCCGAACAGGTTGCCGGTGTCGGTGATGGCGACCGCCGGCATGGCGGCCTCGCGCGCCAGTGCCGCGATCTTCTCGGCCTTGATCGCGCCTTCGCTGAGCGAATAGGCGGAGTGGACGCGCAGGTGGACGAAGTCGGCGTGGGGCATCGCGACTCGGATGTGGTCAGTCGATCCCGTGCTTGCCACGTCCGGAACCGCGGGTCTATCTGACCAGCTGGTCAGGTCGGAGATGCGCGATGGCCGGAAGGCAGCGTCGAGTGCGGCAGGATGTGTGGAAGCTGGAGGACGCGAAGGCGCGGTTCTCCGAGCTCGTCCGGCGCGCGCGCAGCGAGGGGCCGCAGCACGTGACGGTCCGCGGGAAGCCGGCCGCGGTGATCGTGGCGGCCGAGGAGTTCGACGAGCAGAAGCCGACGAAGCCGCTGGGCGCGTTTCTGGAGAGCCTGCCATGGCCCGAGGGGTTCGTCCTTGACCGGGATTATCCACCCGACCGCGAACCGCCGGATCTCGTTTGAGCGGCTTTCTGCTCGACGCCAACGTCGTCGGCGAGCGCATCCGTCCCGGCGGGGCACGACGTGTGCGTGACTGGTTGGATGCGCAGCACGAGACGGTGTTGTTCATCAGCGTGCTCGTGTTGGCGGAGTTCGAGAAGGGCCTGCATGCGATGGCGTCGGGCAACCCGCACCGCCGCCAGGTCGCCGAGATGGTCAGCGGCAGCGGACGCTGTCTGTCAGCGACGACATCGTACGCCGCTGGGCGGTCGTGTCGGGCGAGGTGAAGCGGAAGACCGGGCATCTTCCGCACGTTGTCGATATGCTGCTCGCAGCGACCGCGATCGAGCACGACCTGTGTCTGGTCACGCGCAACGTCCGCGATGTCCGGCACAGCGGTGCTGTCGTGTTCAATCCGTGGATGGACGCCGAGCCACCCGGGTTGCGATGACCTACGTCGAGCTTCAGGTCACGACCAACTACAGCTTCCTGCGCGGCGCGAGCCATCCGGAGGAGCTGTTCGCGCAGGCTGCCATCCTCGGCCTGCCGGCGCTGGGCGTGTGCGACCGGCATTCCTTCGCCGGCATCGTGCGCGCGTGGGAGGCGGCGCAGGCCACCGGCGTCCGGCTGATCGTCGGCACGCGGCTGGACCTGACGGACGGCGCGTCGGTGCTGGTCTATCCGACCGATCGCGCGGCCTATGCGCGGCTGTGCCATCTGCTCAGCCTCGGCAAGTCGCGCGCGGGCAAGGGGGCGTGCGATCTGGCCTGGAGCGACCTCGTCGCGCACGGCGAAGGCGCGCTCGCGATCCTGCTGCCGGACGAT
>DATEQV010000006.1:0-8594 GCA_035272265.1 Acidisphaera sp.
CGCCTTCCAGGTCAGGCGCGCCCGACAGCAGCTCGGGGATGGCGTCGGTGAGCAGATCGACGATCTCGCCGGAGATCATGATGCCGGACTTCGCTTCACCCACAGAATGCTCGGCATAGGCGTGCAGCGCATCGCGCCAGCCGTCCGGCAGCGCGCCGGACCGCAGCCGCTCGAACAGCGCGCGTCGGTCCGCCGGCAGGGCCGCGATGCGCTTCTGCCAGGCGGCATAGTCGGGCTCGCTGCGGCGGCCTGCGTCGCGCCACGCCTCCGCGATGTCGGTGGGGATAACGAACGGCGCGTCCGGCCATTCCAGCGCGCGACGAGCGGCGCCGGTGATTTCAGGCGTGAGCTTCGCGCTGTGCGCGGCCCGGGTGCCTTCGCGGCCCGGCAGGCCGCGGCCGATCACCGTGGTGCAGGCGATCATCGACGGGCGCGGGTCGGCCGCCGCCGCCGTGAGTGCCGCGGACACCGCGTCGATGTCGTGACCGTCCACCGTCTGCACGTGCCAGTTGCACGCGGCGAAGCGCGCCTGCATGTCCTCGGTCGAGGCGATCTCGATCGCCCCGTCGTCGGTCATGCGGTTGTCGTCCCACAGGAACGTCAGCTTGCCCAGCCGCAGATGGCCGGCGAGCTGGATCGCCTCCTGCGCGATGCCCTCCTGCAGGCAGCCGTCGCCGACCAGTGCGTAGGTGCGGTGGTCGACGATGTCAGGGCCGAGCCAGGCGTTCAGGAAGGCCTCCGCCAGCGCCATCCCGGCGGCGTTGGCGATACCCTGGCCGAGCGGGCCGGTGGTGATCTCGATGCCGGTATCGGGGTGGTATTCGGGGTGGCCCTCGGCGCGCGAGCCGAGCATGCGGAAGTTCCGGATCTCGTCGATGCTCATGCGCTCGTAGCCGGTCAGATGCAGCAGCGAATAGATCAGCATCGAACCGTGGCCGTTCGACTGCACGAAGCGGTCGCGGTCGAACCACTTCGGGTCGCGCGGATTGAACTTCAGGTGGCGGGTGAACAGCGCGGTCGTGATGTCGGCCGCACCCAGCGGCGTGCCCGGATGGCCTTCACCGGCGCGCTCGATCGCGTCCATCGACAGAAAACGGATGGCGTGCGCCTTGCGGCGCGGATCGACACTCATGCTTCCTCCCCGCGCGCCACGCTGAACGCGCTGATCCCGCCGCGTCTGTGCGACCGAAGCGGTCAGCGCAACAAGAGAGAAATCCGCGTCGATCGGTGAGCAGCAGTCACCGAACGGGCGCCAAGGCTGGCGTGTCGGGTGACTCGAGATCGAGTGCGAGGCCGAGTTCCTTGCCGAGCCAGCCCGCGAACAGCACGATCGGACGCGAGTAGCGCCGCGCGCGCGGAAACACGAGCCAGTGCCCGGTATAGACCACGTCCCGGCACGCGCCTTCGAGCGGCCGGACGAGCCGCCCCGACGCCAGTTCGCGCTCGGCCAGCAGCGTCGATTCCAGCGCCACGCCTAGTCCGTCGGCGGCCGCGCTGATCGAAAGAAAGCTTCTGTCGAAGCGCGGCCCGCGCGGCGCAGGAGCGATCATGCCGTTCGCCGCAAACCAGTCGGTCCAGCGGACCTTCTTGTTGTCGCTCTCGATCAGCGTCTGCCGCAGCAGCGCGCGTGGCGAGCGAATCTGCTTGGCGACCGAAGGCGCACAAAGCGGTGTGACGGTCTCGCTGCCGAGCGGCAGGATGAAGACGGCCTGGTTCGCGGCGAGCCCGTACGCGCCCGGCGCCGGTGCGCCATAGACGATGTCGGCGTCGAACTCCTCGTTGGCGAAGCGCGTGTAGTCGGTGCCGGCGGCGATGCGCACCTCCAGTCCGCGCACCTCCGTCAGCAGGCGCTTCAACCGCGGCACCAGCCATTGCGTCGCGAAGCTCGGCGCGCAGTGCAGACGCAGCAGTTGCGGGCCGCGGGCGACGATGCTGCCGATGCCGAGCTGCAGCTCGCCGAAGCCGCGCTCGACATGCCGCATCAGCGTCTCGCCTTCGGGCGTCAGGCGAATAGCACGGCCTTCGCGCACGAACAGCGCCGCACCGAGCTGCTTCTCGAACCCGCGCAACGCGTGACTGATCGCGCTTGGCGTCAGGCCGAGATCGTCCGCGGCGGCACGGAACGAGCCGGTGCGGCTGGCAGCCTCGAACGCGCGGAGCGCCGAGAGGGGAAGCTGGCGCGGCATGCCGCCGATGATGAACCCGGCTCACCGATCCGTGCAAATTTCTCGCTTGTGCAACAGCGTGCCGCGGCCGAGACAATGGGCATACCAGCGAGTAGGGGGAAACGTCATGCTGCTGAGCGGAAAGACAGCGGTGATTTCGGGCGCGGCGAGCAAGCGCGGCATCGGTCTGGCGACGGCGCGGCTGTTCGCCGAGTACGGTGCGAGGGTCGCGATCCTCGACCTCGACAAGGGCGCCGCCCAGGAAGCCGCCGACAGCATCGGCAAGGGCCATATCGGCGTCGTCTGCAACGTCACCGACCTCGCGAGCTGCCGGTACGCAGCCGAGACGGTGCTGGGCGCGTTCGGCCACGTGGATATCCTGGTCAACAACGCCGGCATCTCGCAGCCGCTGAAGCTGATGGAGATCAAGCCGGAGAACTGGGACGCCGTGCTGGGTGTGAACCTGCGCGGCGTGCTGTATCTCAGCCAGGCCTTCATCCCGCACATGCGCGAGCGCAAGCAGGGCTCGATCGCATGCATGTCGTCGGTCTCCGCGCAGCGCGGCGGCGGCATCTTCGGCGGCCCGCACTACTCGGCGGCGAAGGCCGGCGTGCTGGGACTGGCGAAGGCGATGGCGCGCGAACTCGGCGCCGACGGCATCCGCGTTAACTGCGTGACACCAGGCCTGATCCAGACGGACATCACCGGCGGCAAGCTGACCGACGAGATGCGCGTCGAGATCAAGAAGGGCATCCCGCTCAACCGCCTGGGCGACGCGATCGACGTGGCCCGCGCGTATCTGTTCCTCGCTTCCGAGCTCTCGTCGTACATCACCGGCGCGGTGATCGACGTGAACGGCGGCATGCTGATCCACGGCTGAGGCAGACCGATGACACAGCTTTCCAACGAACCCAGCCTGGCAGAGCGTGCGTACCGCATCCGCCGCCACGCGCTGCGGATGGGCGAGGTGCAGGGCCAGGGCTACATCGCGCAGGCGCTCGGCATCGCCGACGTGCTGGCCGTCGCCTATTTCCACGCGATGCGCTACCGGCCGGAGGACCCGGAGTGGGAAGGCCGCGACCGCTTCCTGCTCTCGATCGGCCACTATGCGATCGCGCTGTACGCCGCGCTGATCGAGGCCGGCATCGTCCCCGAGGACGAGCTCGAAACCTACGGTTCCGACGACAGCCGCCTGCCGATGTCGGGCATGGCGAGCTACACGCCCGGCATGGAGATCAGCGGCGGCTCACTGGGCCAGGGCCTGGCGCTCTCCGTCGGCTACGCGCTCGCGCTCAAGCGCAAGAAGTCGGACGCGTTCGTGTACTGCCTGTTCTCGGACGGCGAGTGCGGGGAGGGCGCGGTCTGGGAAGGCGCGTCGGGCGCCGGACACTGGAAGCTCGACAATCTGATCGGCATCGTCGACTACAACAACCAGCAGGCGGACGGGCCGTCATCGGAGGTGACGGGGCTGGAGGCGCTGGCCGACCGCTTCACCGCGTTCGGCTGGTTCACCCAGCGCGTCGACGGCAACGACATCGATGCCGTGGTCCGCGCCTTCGATGCGGCGCGCAACTCGCACGAGCAGAAGCCTCGCGTAATCATCTGTGATACCAAGATGGCCAAAGGCGTGCCGTTCCTCGAGGAACGCGAGCGCAACCACTTCCTCCGCGTCGAGCCGGACGAGTGGCAGAAAGCCTTGGCGGTACTGGATGCGGGGAGGGTGTCATGAGACACAACAAGTATGCGAAGCCGGTGCGCCTGCGCGAGCAGGGCGAAGGCGGGCAGGGCGGCGCCTCGCGACTGACGACCTCGGCGATGATCGCCTCGCTGGCCGCACCCGGTCAGCGCACCAAGCCGGCGCCGTTCGGCGCCGCGCTGTCGGCGCTCGCCGAAACCAGGCCCGAGATCGTCGGGCTCACCGCCGACCTCGGCAAGTACACGGACCTGCACATCTTCGCCAAGGCGCATCCCGACCGCTTCTACCAGATGGGCATGTCGGAGCAGCTGCTGATGTGCACCGCGGCCGGGATGGCGCGCGAGGGCTTCATGCCGTTCGCGACGACCTATGCCGTGTTCGCCGCGCGCCGGGCCTACGACTTCATCTGCCTCGCGATCGCCGAGGAGAATCTGAACGTCAAGATCGTCTGCGCGCAGCCCGGCCTGACCACCGGCTACGGCCCCAGCCACCAGGCGACCGAGGACATCGCGATCTTCCGCGGCACGCCGAACCTGACGATCGTCGACCCGTGCGACGCCCTGGACATCGAGCAGGCCGTTCCCGCCATCGCCGCGCATGACGGGCCGGTCTACATGCGGCTGCTGCGCGGCAACGTGCCGCTGGTGCTCGACGAATACGACTACAAGTTCGAGCTCGGAAAGGCGAAGCTGCTGCGGGACGGCAACGACGTCCTCATCGTTTCGTCTGGCCTGATGACGATGCGCGCACTCGAAACAGCAGAAAAACTCCAGGCCGACCGGATCGATGTCGGCGTGCTGCACGTGCCGACGATCAAGCCGCTCGATGCCGCGACGATCATTCGCGAGGCTTCCCGCTCCGGCCGCATGGTCGTCGTCGCCGAGAACCACACCATCATGGGCGGACTCGGAGAAGCGGTCGCCGGCCTGCTGCTGCGCAACGGCGTGGCCCCCGCGTTCCGGCAGATCGCGCTGCCGGACGAGTTCCTCGATGCGGGCGCGTTGCCGACCTTGCACGACCGCTACGGCATCTCCACGCCCGCGATGGCGCGGAGCATCAAAGGGTGGCTGGCGTCGTGACGACGGTCGGGTTCGTCGGGCTTGGCGCCATGGGGCTGCCCATGGCGCGCAACCTCGTCCAACGCGGCATGCAGGTCCGCGGCTTCGACATGCGGGCGAACGCGGTCGCGGCGCTGGCGGAGTCCGGCGGCGTCGCCGCCGCGTCGTCGGCGGAGGCCGCACGGGGCGCCGACGTGCTGCTGCTGATGGTGGTCAACGCCGCGCAGGCGGAACAGGTGCTTTTCGCCGGCGGCGCGCTGGACGCGCTCGCACCGAGCGGCATCGTCGTGCTCATGGCGACGTGCCCGCCCGGCGCCGTCGCGGCGCTCGCGGCGCGCGTGACGGCGACCGGCAGGGGCTTCCTGGACGCGCCCGTCTCCGGCGGCGTCGCCGGCGCGACGAATGCCACGCTGAGCGTCATGGCGGCCGGGCCGCAGGACACCTTCGCCGCCGCGAAGCCGGCGCTGGACGCGGTCGGCGACAAGGTCTTCCACGTCGGCGAGCGCCCGGGCCAGGGCGCGGTCGTCAAGACCGTGAACCAGCTGCTGTGCGGCGTGCACATCGCCGTCGTGGCCGAAGCCTTCTCGCTCGCGGCCAAGCTCGGCGTCGACCTGAACGTGATCCTGCAGATCATGAGCGAGTCCGCCGCATCGAGCTGGATGCTGAAGAATCGCGGGCCGCGCATGCTGCAGCACGACCCCGAGGTCACCAGCGCGGTCGACATCTTCGTCAAGGATCTCGGCATCGTGCTTGATGCCGGGCGCGAGGCGAAGGCGGCGCTGCCGCTTGCCGCCCTCGCGCACCAGCTGTTCCTCGCCACCTCCGGCCGCGGCGAGGGTGCTGCCGACGACAGCCAGGTCATCCGGACGTACTACGCCATGAATGCAGGACCGAGGCGGGACTGACAGCCGCGCTCAACGACAGGGAGAGAAGCAATGCCAAGAAACAATGTCACCCGCCGCGGCGTGCTCGCAGCGGGCGCGGCACTGCCGCTGGTCGGTATCCTGAGCCGGCGTGCGTCCGCAGCCGAGTTCACCTACAAGTTCGCCACGGGCCAGGATCCGACCCACCCGCTGAACGTCCGCGGGCAGCAGGCGATCGACCGGATTCGCGAGGCGACGAACGGCCGGCTCGACATGAAGCTGTTCCCCGCCAACCAGCTCGGCTCCGACACCGACCTGCTTTCGCAGGTGCGCAGCGGCGGCGTCGAGTTCTTCAACCTGTCGACATCGATCCTGGCGACGCTGGTGCCGGCCTGCGGCATTCCCAACGTCGGCTTCGCGTTCAAGGACTACGACGCCGTCTGGCAGTCGATGGACGGCAAGCTCGGCGACTACATCCGCGGACAGATCACGAAAAGCGGCATCGTCCCGGTCGCCAAGATGCAGGACAACGGATTCCGCCAGATCACCACGTCCACCCATCCGATCACCAAGCCGGACGACCTTCACGGATTCAAAATCCGCGTCCCGCCCGCGCCGATCCTGACCTCCCTGTTCTCCGCACTCGGCGCCGGCCCGACGCCGATCAACTTCAGCGAACTCTATTCCGCGTTGCAGACCAAGATCGTCGAAGGGCAAGAGAATCCGCTCGCCATCATCGCCACCACGCGGCTGTACGAGGGGCAGAAATACTGCAGCATGACCGGGCACGTGTGGGACGGCTACTGGATCCTGGGCAACCGCCGGGCGTGGGCGAACCTGCCGCCGGACATCCAGAAGGTCGTCACCGATGAATTCAACAAGTCGGTGCTCGAGGAGCGCGACGACGTCGCCAAGCTCAGCATGTCGCTGCGCCAGGACCTGTCGGGGAAGGGCCTGCAGTTCAACGACGTCGACCGGGACAGCTTCCGAAACGTCCTGCGCCAGACCAGCTTCTACAAGGACTGGCGCGCGAAGTTCGGTGACGAGGCCTGGTCGCTGCTCGAAGCGACGTCCGGCACACTGACATGAACGCGGGGGATTTGGTTGCGGGGGTCGGCCTCGGTCCCCCCGCCGCCGCGCAACATCCCGCCGTCGCCGGGATCGGGCGCTGGCTCGCGCATGTCGTCGGCGTATTCGCGGCGATCGCCGTGGTGGCCGAGGTCGGCATCCTGCTGATCGGAGTGTTCTTCCGCTTCGGCCTGAACCAGCCGCTTGTGTGGAGCGACGAGCTGGCCTCGATCGTGTTCCTGTGGCTCGCCATGCTCGGCTCGGTGCTGGCGTTCTGGTACGGCGAGCACATGCGCTTGACCACGGTGGCCACACGGCTGCCCCCGCGCTGGCAGCCCTACGCCGCGACCCTGGCGACCATGACTCCGTTGCTGCTGCTGGCGCTGCTCATCCATCCGGCGCTCGACTACGTCGACGACCAGTCGTTCATCGAAACACCCGCGCTGGGTTGGTCGGACTCGCTGCGCGCCGGCGCGGTGCCGGTCGGCTTCGCGCTGATGATCGCGATCGCCGCCTTGCGCCTGCTTCAGTTCAGGCTGCGCGAGGTGGTCAGCGTCGCCGCGCTGCTGACGTTTATCGGGGTCGTGCTGTGGTTTGCGATGCCGGCGTTGGCCGCAATCGGCAACTGGAGCCTGGTGATCTTCTTCGTGCTGCTGCTGGGTGCGGGCGTGCTGATCGGCGTGCCGATCGCATTCGCCTTCGGCCTGGCGACGGTCGCCTACCTGCTCTGCACGACCACCACGCCGCTGCAGGTACTGCCCGGCCGTATGGACGAGGGCATGAGCTCGCTCATCCTGCTCGCGGTGCCGCTGTTCGTCATGCTCGGCGCGCTGATCGAGATGACCGAAATGGCCAAGGCGATGGTGGAATTCCTCGCCGCCCTCGTCGGCCACGTGCGCGGCGGCCTGCAATACGTGTTGCTGGGCGCGATGCTGCTGGTGTCCGGCATCTCGGGTTCGAAGACGGCCGACATGGCCGCCGTCGCTCCGGTGCTGTTTCCCGAAATGAGGAAGCGCGGGCTGAAGGACGGCGAGATGGTCTCGCTGCTCGCCTCGGCCGGCGCGATGGCGGAGACGATCCCGCCGTCGCTCGTGCTGATCGCCATCGGCTCGGTGACGGGCGTGTCGATCGCTGCCCTGTTCACCGGCGGCTTGCTGCCGGGCGTCGTGCTGGCGATCGGGCTGGCGATCCTCGCCCGCCAGCGCACCGGTGCCGAGGACCTGCGGGGTGTGAAGCGTGCGTCGGGGCGGACGGTGGTGCGCACGTTCGTCATCGCGCTGCCGGCGCTCGCGTTGCCGGTGCTGATCCGGTACGCCGTGATCGGCGGCATCGCGACGGCAACCGAAGTCTCGACGATCGGCATCGTCTACACTGTGCTTGCCGGCATCCTGATCTACCGCCGCTTCGACTGGCGCCGCGTCTATCCGATGCTGATCGATACCGCGTCGCTGTCGGGTGCGATCCTGTTCATCATCGGTGCCGCGAACTGCATGGCCTGGGCGCTGACGCAGTCCGGCTTCTCGCAGGGCCTGACCACCGCCATGGCCCACGTTCCCGGCGGCTCCTGGGGCTTCCTCGGCATCTCGATCGTGGCCTTCATCGTGCTGCCGAGTAGGTGGGGACGTTGCCGCCCCCACCCCTCACAGACCCGGACGTGCGGATTTGCCGAGTCGGCCCGGGGAGTTTCACCCCGAGCCGCTCACAGATCCGGACATGAACCTCTCGATTCATCCGGCTCGTGCCA
>DATEQV010000007.1:0-5823 GCA_035272265.1 Acidisphaera sp.
CACCCCGCGCACGCGCGCGTTGCTGGTGAGCAATCCGAACGGCCATCCGGCGCCATGGGACGCGTTCCGCGCGCTGGCAGAGCAGCATCGCGTGCCGCTGCTGGAGGATTCGACCGAGGCGATCGGCTCGCTCTACCGCGGCGCGCGCGTCGGCAGTTTCGGCGACTGCGCGGTGTTCGACTTCTCGCAACCCTCGCCGCTGGTCTGCGGCGAGGGCGGCATGGTCGTCACCGACGACACCGACATCGCCACCGCGCTGCGCCGGCATCGCGGCCGGCGGCCCGAGGAACGCGCATCCGTCGTGCTCGGCCTTGCGCCGCCGTTGCAGGCGGGCATGAGCGACTTGGCCGCGGCGCTCGGGCTCAGCCAGCTCGCCCGGATCGACACGATCCTGGAGAAGCGCCGGAATGTCGCGGCGGCCTATCTGCAGCAGATCAAGTCGTTCGAGGGCATCAAGGACCCGTTCGTCGCGCCCGACGTCGATGACGTGCACTGGTTCCTGTATGTCGTGCATCTCGGCACGCGGTTCACGCGCTCGGCCCGCGACGCGATCGTCGACGATCTGCGGACCGAGCAGGTGCAGGCGACGGCCTACAGCCAGCCGTTGCACCTGCAGCCGTTCTACTTCGCGCAGGGCTGCCGGCGCGGCGACCTGCCGGTGACCGAGAAGGTCGCCCATCGCGCCGTGGCCCTGCCGTTCCACACCCACCTCTCGCCCGACCGCATCGCGTTCATCGTCGGCACGATGAAGGACGCCTCGATCAATGTCGGCGCGGGGGCGGCGATCTACCTGTAGCGATGTCGATGCGAAGGAGTGCGGGATGCCGATGCTGACCATACTGCCGTCCGGCAGGACCATGAGTGTCGCCGAAGGAGCGACGATCCTCTCGGCGCTGCTGGAAGCCGAGGAGAAGATCGCCAGCAAGTGCGGCGCCGAGGCGAAGTGCGGCGCGTGCCACGTGTACGTGCAGACCGGGCGCAAGTCGCTGTCGAAGATGGAGCGGCTGGAGAACGAGCGGCTGGATTCGATCGTCGGCGTCGGGTCGAAGTCGCGCCTGGCCTGCCAGGCGCGGTTCGGCACCGAGGACGTGACGGTCGAGCTGCTCGGCTTCGGTTCCGGCTTTTAGGAGATCGCGGGATGAGCAACGACACGACGCACGTCGCGGCCAAGCGGCTGATCCATGTCCGCTTCGCGCCGAACGGCACGGTGACCGAGATCGGCGACCGCCCGCCCGCACTGTCGGCGCAGCAGTGGTTCAACCTCCTCAGCACGCAGGCCGGCACGGCCTATCAGGCGCTGGCGGGCGGGCGCGGCATCTTCCGGCTGGCGCCGGAGACGATCGCCGCGCTGACGCCGGCGGCCGCGGCCGAGTGAACGAAGGGAACAGCACGATGATGCGGGCAATCGAGGCGGGGCTGCGGGCGGGACGGGTGATCCCGTATCTCGGCCCGGGAATGCTGGCGCTCGCAACGCCCGCGGACGCGCTGCCGGCGTCGAACCAGGCTTTGGCCGCGAAGATCACCGCCGCCGTCACCGTGCCGCACAAGATCCGCGGCAACGTGACGGCAGCGGCGCAGTTCGTCGAGAACTTCAAGCATCGCAAGACGCTGCGCACGATCATGCAGCAGGCCTTCGCGCCGCGCGTGGCGCCGAGCGCGCTGCACCGCCGGATCGCCGAGCTCGCATCGCTGCCGCTTTTGGTGCACGCCTGGTACGACGATCTGCCGCAACAGGCGCTGGCCGGCCGCCGCGACTGGGGGATGATCCAGGGACTGAGCCAGGCCGAGCATTTCGGCAGCTGGACGCGCGCCTACGCGGCCGACGGCACGCCGGCCGATCCCGCTGCATGTCGGGCGTGGGCGACCACCCTCTATCAGCCGCTGGGTTCGATCGCGCCGGCGCAGAACTTCCTGATCTCGGATTCGGATTTCGTCGAAGTGTTGACCGAGATCGACATCCAGACGCCGATCCCCTCGGAGGTGCAGGACATCCGCAGCGGGCGCGGCTTCCTGTTCCTCGGCTGCCGGTTCGCCACCCAGATCGAGCGCATCTTCGCGCATCAGATCATGAAACGGTCGAGCGACCGGCATTGGGCCGTGCTGCCGGAAGAGCCCACGAAGAACGAACGGCGGTTCCTCGCCCAGCACGGCATCGAGCGGCTCGACATCACGCTGGCTGACTTCGACGCAGCGCTGGACGCGGGCCCTGCGGGCGCGAGCCTAGCCGCCTGAGGCTCAGACCGGGCGGTTTTCGCCCGGATCGCGCACCGGCCCCATCACCCGCAGCCCGTCCTCGTAGCCGATCTCGGGGAAGGTCCCCTCGAAGCGCAGCGCGGCATCGGCCACCGCGTCGTGCTTGCCGGCGGTATCCATCCGCTTCAGCTCGCCGCGATCGAGGTACAGCAGCTCCAGCATCTCGTTCCACACGCTGGCCTCGTCGATCGGCAGGACGTAGAACATGGCCTCGCCCATCCGCACGCGATACTTGGTCAGCAGGTCAATGTTGTTGCAGAAAGCGAGGTATTTTCCGTTCGGCGACAGCGTCTCGCCCAGCACCTCGGCCAGCGGCTTGAGGTATTCGAACGACAGCAGGTAGGCAGCGAGGAACGCGATGGTCGGCGCGCCCGCCTCGGTGATCGCCAGCACCTGATCCACCGACAGCTCCGGCGGTCGCGCCTCGTCGGCGATCTTCGGCGCGACGCGCAGCGCAAGTTCGCCGCGGAAGCCGAAGCGGCCGGGATGATGCGTCGGGCCTTTTAGGACGGCGTTGAGCAACCGCCCCTCCGCCTCCAGCCGCGCGAAGCCGGTTTCAGCGATGCTTGTCATGCGGATTGTCCTTGTCGTTGCGGACCCAGTCCGCGAGCTTGAAGAAGGCGGCGAGGAGGTCCTCGCGCAGCGACGCGTCGTCCACGACGTCCTCGAGCGCCCCGCGCATGCAGAGCATCCAGGCGTCGCGCTCGCCCGGTCCGATAGGGAATCGGATGTGCCGCCGCCGCAGCTGCGGATGCCCGCGCTCCTGCGAATACAGCGCCGGTCCGCCGAGCCATTCGCCCAGGTAGCGGCGCAGCACGTCCTTCGTCGCGGCCAGGTCGGGCCTGTGCAGGCCGCGGATCCCGGCGGCTTGCGGCAGCGTGTGCATCCGGTCGTAGAAGGCGTCCACCACCCGCGCGACCGCCTCGGCGCCCCCGATGCGGGCGAAGCGGGTCAGCTGCGGCAGCTCGCCGCCGGCCGGGGCGGCGCGACACGACGTGTCGTGTCGCGAGCCCGCCAAGGCCGCGTCGCTTTTCGAACAGGTGTGACCGGACCCGGCGGGCGAGTGTGTCAGCATCACAGCACCTGCAACTGGATCAGCGGCGCCTTCAGCAGACCGAGCATACCGTCGACGGTGCGCCGTACGCCCTCCACCGTCAGCGGCTTGGACAGCAGACCCTGCGCGCCGTGGCCGACCCAGCGTTGTGCCTCGGCGGCCTGCCCGGCCTCGGCCACCAGCACGACGCGCGTGCCGGACAGATGTTGGCCGATTTCCGCCAGCACCTGCGGGTCCGCCTGCACGATCGATAGTCCCAGCAGGACCAGGTCCGGCGGCCAGTCCTGCGCCTTGCGCAAGGCGGCATCGACGCTCGGCAAATCGTGGGCCTCGTTCTCGTCCTGCAGCATGAACTGGAGCACGGCGCGGGTGATCTCGTCGTCGTCTATGACGAAGACTCGCTTGTTGCCGACGGCGCGCGACGCCTCCACCCCGATCTGCATGCAGGACTCCCCGGCAATCTCCGTGCGTACTGGCATGCGCAGCAAGTTCCATACCGTCGCCGCGCCGTGCTGATTGCGACGCGCGCTGTCCGGTTCGGAACAGGGCTGTCGCGGCGCAACCCTTGCCAAGCCTGAAAATGCATCAAAACGCGGCAGAAATGGGCTGGCATAGGCCTTGCTGCTGTAGGCGCCGAGGCATGTGGTTCAGCGCCGCCGCCAACGAGGCATCGATCCATGTGTCCACGCCGCCATCGGGCGAAGGCGAACGGAACGAGTGTCAGCGAGTCGGCGGCGCGGGTGCGTCGGTCACACGGAAGGAAATAGAGCATGTCACTGCGACAGATCGCGTTCTACGGAAAAGGAGGGATCGGCAAGTCCACGACCTCCCAGAACACGCTGGCGGCGCTGGCCGAACTCGGCCATCGCATCCTGATCGTGGGCTGTGACCCCAAGGCGGACTCCACGCGCCTGATCCTGCACGCCAAGGCGCAGGACACGATCCTGAGCCTCGCCGCCGAGCAGGGCAGCGTCGAAGACCTCGAGCTCGAGGACGTCATGAAGGTCGGCTTCCGCGACATCCGTTGCGTGGAGTCGGGCGGACCGGAGCCGGGCGTCGGCTGCGCCGGCCGCGGCGTCATCACCTCGATCAACTTCCTCGAGGAGAACGGCGCGTATGAGGACATCGACTACGTGTCCTACGACGTGCTCGGCGACGTGGTCTGCGGCGGCTTCGCGATGCCGATCCGCGAGAACAAGGCGCAAGAGATCTACATCGTCATGTCCGGCGAGATGATGGCGATGTATGCCGCCAACAACATCTCGAAGGGCATCCTCAAATACGCGAACTCTGGCGGCGTTCGTCTGGGTGGCCTGATCTGCAACGAGCGCCAGACCGACAAGGAACTCGAGCTGGCCGAGGCGATGGCCAAGAAGCTCGGCACCCATCTGATCTACTTCGTTCCTCGGGACAACATCGTGCAGCACGCCGAGCTGCGCCGGATGACTGTCATCGAGTATGCGCCCGAAAGCAAGCAGGCCGAGCACTACCGCTCGCTGGCGCGGAAGATCGATGCCAACGGCGGTAAGGGCATCATCCCCACCCCGATCACCATGGACGAGCTTGAGGACATGCTGATGGAGCACGGGATCATGAAGGCCGTGGACGAGACCCTGGTCGGCAAGTCCGCGGCGGAACTGGCGGCGGAACTGGCGGCGGAACGGGCGGCTGCGTGAGGACTGCACTGGCCTGACGGCGGCCGGTTCCCCGTGCGGGAGCCGGCACCCCCAGGGCGGTGCGACGCGATGAGGGCAAGCACATGAGTCTAGCAACTGCTGAAAACCTGGAAGACGTCAAAGCGCGCAACAAGGCCCTTATCCAGGAGGTCCTGACGGCCTATCCGGACAAGTTCGCCAAGCGGCGCGCCAAGCACCTCGGCGCGTTCGAGGAGGGCAAGCCCGACTGCGGCGTGAAGTCCAACATCAAGTCGATCCCCGGCGTGATGACGATCCGCGGCTTCGCCTATGCCGGATCGAAGGGCGTCGTGTGGGGGCCGATCAAGGACATGGTGCATATCAGCCATGGTCCGGTCGGCTGCGGCCAGTATTCCTGGGCGGCACGGCGGAACTACTACATCGGCACCACGGGCGTGGACACGTTCGTGACGATGCAGTTCACCTCCGATTTCCAGGAGAAGGACATCGTCTTCGGCGGCGACAAGAAGCTGTCGAAGATCATGGACGAGATCCAGGTGCTGTTCCCGCTCAACAAGGGCATCACCGTGCAGTCGGAGTGCCCGATCGGGCTGATCGGCGACGACATCGAGGCGGTGTCGAAGGCGAAGTCCAAGGAATATGGCGGCAAGACGATCGTGCCGGTACGCTGCGAGGGCTTCCGTGGCGTATCCCAGTCGCTCGGTCACCACATCGCCAACGACGCGGTACGTGACTGGGTGTTCGACAAGCAGGAAGGCAAGCCCGCGCGCTTCGAGCAGACGCCGTACGACGTCGCCATCATCGGCGATTACAACATCGGCGGCGACGCCTGGTCATCGCGCATCCTGCTGGAAGAGATGG
>DATEQV010000008.1:0-2667 GCA_035272265.1 Acidisphaera sp.
GCGGCGAGCGCCAGCAGGGCTTCGTCATCCATGCGACGAAGATGGGGCCCGGGCCGGTGCGGCGCAACAAAACGATGCTTTCGATGACGGCAGGACCCGCGTAGAGGTGCGGGAAAGTTTACGAAGGAGAGTCCCGTGCGCCGCATGCTGACCGCCGCTGCCCTGATGGGCCTCGTCTCGGTCCCTGCTTGGGCCCAGATGACGCCGGGCATGTACCAGATCACGGCGACGACGACCGCCCCCGGCATGCCGCAGCCGCAGAGCGAGACGAACAACAGCTGCATGACGCCGCAGGACGCCAAGGATCCGGTCGCCGGCCTCGTCGCCCCCCCGGGTGCGGCCTGCTCGTTTACCAACAAGACCCAGTCGGCCAGCCATTTCACGTCCGACTACAGCTGCGAGGCGGAAGGCCAGAAGATGACCGGCCATGTCGACTTTGCGATGACGCCGGTCACGCTGAACGGCACGATCACGGTGACCGTGACCGGGCCGCAGGGGCCGCAGACCGTCACGACGACGCTGGTGACCAAGCGGACGGGCGACTGCCCCGCACAATAGGGGCCGCCCTGCGGCGCCCCTCGATCCGTCATCGCGACGTCGCCGATCTGCAATCGCTGTGCAACGCGCGGCGACTATGCCGGCTGCCGGTCATGCCGCGCGCCTGATGTCCTCGCCTCGACCACGCCCGTTCACCGGAGCTTGCACATGAAACGCCGCAGCCTGCTCGCCGCCACCGCCGCGCTCGCCGCCATCCCCGGCCTGCGGCCGGCACGCGCCGCCGGGACGAAGATCGTCTGGTGGCATGCGATGACGGCGGCGAACGGCGACAACCTCAACAAGCTCGTCGCCGCGTTCAACGCGAGCCAGTCCGAGATCGAGGTGCAGCCGGTCTACAAGGGCGCCTATGCCGACACGCTGACGGCGGCCATCGCCGCCTACCGCGCTGGCCAGGCGCCGCATCTGGTGCAGATGTTCGAGGTCGGCACCGGCACCATGCTCGCCGCCGGCAAGGCGGTGAAGCAGATCTGGGAGCTCTCGCAGGAGAGCGGTGTCGCGATCGACCCTGCGCAGTTCATCCCGGCGGTGCGCGGCTATTACAGCCTGCCGGACGGCAAGCTGGCGTCGATGCCGTTCAACTCCTCGACGGCGATGCTTTGGTACAACAAGGACATGTTCGCCAAGGCGGGGCTGAACCCTGACGCGCCGCCCGCGACGTGGGACGACGCGATCGCCGCCTGCCGCGCGCTGAAGACGAAGGCTAATGTCGAAATCCCGATGACGACGAGTTGGCCGTGCTGGATCCAGATGGAGCAGTACAGCGCCATCCACGACCTGCCGTTCGCGACCGAGGCCGACGGGTTCGACGGCCTCGGCGCGGAGCTGAAGATCAACAGCCCGGCGCATGTGAAGCAGCTGCAGCGGCTGATGGACATGACGCAGGAGGGCCTGTTCCGCTACACCGGCCGCGGCGACACCGGCGAGAACCTGTTCCCCGCCGAGAAGGTCGCGCTGATGTTCGAAAGCTCGGGCGACCGCGGCCTGTACGGGCGCACCTGCAAGTTCAACTGGGGCGAGGCGATGCTGCCCTACGATCCGCAGGTGAAGGCGCAACCGAACAACTCCGTCATCGGCGGCGCGAGCCTGTGGGTGATGACCACTCCTGATCGCACGCCGGCGGAATACACCGGGGTCGCGAAGTTCCTGGCGTTCCTCGCCCTGCCCGAGAACGTGAAGGCGTGGCACGAGGGCACCGGCTACCTGCCGGTGACGACGGCGGGGTACGAGCTGGCGGCGAAAGAGGGCTGGTACGAGAAGAACCAAGGCGCGGACCTGCCGATCAAGCAGCTGACGCGCGGACACGTGACGGACAATTCGCGCGGCTTCCGCCTCGGCCGCATGCCGGAGATCCGCAACATCGTCGAGGAGGAGATGGAAGGCGCGCTCGGCGGCAAGGTCACGGCGCAGGCCGCGCTCGACAACGCGGTGGAGCGCGGCAACAAGGTGCTGCGCGAGTTCCAGAAGTCGATCCGGAGTTGACGTCGGTTCAGCGCGCGCACTTGAACCCGTCCACCGTCATCGCGAGGCGCGAAGCGCCGTGGCGATCCAGGGCCGCGCGGCAAGCGTCTGTCACGTTGCCCTGGATCGCCACGCCGCCAAGAGGCGGCTCGCGATGACGGAGTACGGCGCCCACGCCGCATGACTCCGCACTAGCCGCATGGAGCGCCGCACGATCTTCCCGCAGCGCGGGCTGCCGGCGTTGCTGGTGGCGCCGCAGCTGGCGGTGACGATCGTGTTCTTCTTCTGGCCGGCCGCGCAGGCGATCCGGCTGAGCTTCGAGCAGCAGGACCCGTTCGGCCTGTCCACCGTGTTCGTCGGGCTGGACAACTACGCGGCGTTGCTCGCCGACGCGAGCTGGCGCGCTAGTGCGGCGCGCACGCTGGTGTTCTGCGCTTCGGTGTCGGTGCTGTCGATGGCGCTCGGACTGGTGTTCGCCGTCTTCGCCGACCAGGAGCTGCGCGGACGCGCGATCTACCGGATGCTGCTGATCTGGCCCTATGCCGTCGCGCCCGCATTGGCGGCGGTGCTGTGGATCCTGTTGCTGCATCCGCAGATCGGCCTGCTCGGCCGTGGGCTCGACCACGTCCTGGCGTGGTTCGGCGCGCGCTG
>DATEQV010000009.1:0-3714 GCA_035272265.1 Acidisphaera sp.
TGGGAGGATGGAACTGCTACTATAAACCCCCTGGTCCCATCACCATGCGACGTGGCATGGAACAGTTCGACGCAATCCATCGCGGTCGCCAACTCGGTCAATCCGGGACGATGCTGCAATGAGAAGTGCGAATCCCCTAGTTTGGTAAAGGAGGCGGGATTATGCGAAGCTCAGCCCAGAGCCCGCGGAACCCCAACATCATGCAGGGTCAATGAACTACGCCAGAGATTGTTGCGAACCCGGCGCGCGACTCCACATAACCGCGGGCTTCGCATCATCCATCGGGCCGAACAGCAGGATGACGATCAGCATGCCGCCCACGGCGAACTCGACCGCCGGACCACCGCTTCTGTCGGCGGGCAGCAGTCGCCGAAGCAGGATCCCCGCGCGGATCATGATCGCGCGCAGCATCATGTGCCTCAATAGCGGATGACGGACGTGGCAGTGAGCGTGACGCTGCTCCTGCCGCCCCAGAGCGAGGTCAGGATCGGCGTGTAGGTGGCCTGGGTGGTCACCGAGGCGTAGGTGGCCGCGTTCGAGCCGCCATAGGCGGCGCAGGTGGTGCCGCACGTCTGCACCGTCACGCCGGTCCCGGTCGGGCAGCCGCAATAGGTGGTGGCACTCGCGGTAACCGCCAGCGAGGTGGCGCTCGTCGCCGCGGTCTGCGCGGCGGACTGGTTCCAGCCGTTGATCGCGATGTAGCCCACCCCCGCCCGGGCCGCGCTGGCCACCTCCGCCTGCTTCCAGAGCGCCAGGCCGAAATCGCAAAGGCCGATCACCAGCGTGCACAGGAACGATCCGACGACCGCGAGTTCGACCAGCACGTTGCCGCGCCGTGCATCGCGGACGGTCGCCCAGCAGCGTCGCCAGGACCGGACCGCGCGCATCAGCCGGGCATCCGCGGTCATTCGACCGGCACTCCTTGTCCGGAGCCGCACGAGGTGCACGCGTCGAAAGTAAACGACGCGCCGTTCGCATCGTGCCCGATGCTGAAGACACCGCCGCCTCCTAAGGAGCCGCCGACGAACGTTTCGCCATTCGTGCTACCTACGACGGAGATGTGGTTCTGGCCGCTCTGCGTAGCGCTATCGACGAAGACGCCGCTGTTGAAGTCGTGCGCAAGCGTGATGGTCGCGCACGGGCTGTTGATGGTGATGTTCGCACTGTTGGCGTCATGGCCGAGCGCGAGCACGCCATTGCCGGTCACGGTGATGGTTTGACCGTTGATGTCGCCGGAGACGCTGGTCGTGTTGCCGCCGGTCAGCGTGTAGGTCGTGCCGCTGCCGCCGCTCGTCACGTTGCACGTCGTCCCCCCGACCGAAACCGCGCGGCCGCTGACGGTGGGCGCTTGGCTGACCACGATCTTGCCGAAATACAGGCTCTGCGGCTTGCTGATGATGACCTCGTAGGCGCCGGCGTTCGACGTGTGACTGCCCGAGGCCGGCGGATTGTTCACCGTCACCGTCACGCCGCCCGTACCGTTGACGAACCCGGACAGCGCGGCGACGCTCTGCGCCTCGGCCTTCGCGCGAGCCACGCTGTCGCCCGCGCCCGATGACACGATCGCCGAGAGCGAGGCCGCGTCCGCGGCGCCCTGCGCGGCGTTCTGCGCCGACTCCCAAAGTGCGACATCGATCGCCAGCGCAGCAAAGGCAACCATCACCGGCCCGGCCACGGCGAAAATGACCGACACCGTGCCACGCCCGTCGGCGCCGAATCGCCGCAGAGCGCCCACGCAGAGCTCGATCAGAACAGACAACAGAGTGCGCACGTTCGAGCGATCTCAGAACGAAGCCGGACATTCGACTCAGTGAAGCCCAGCTTGGCGGTGAAACGTTGAGCGCCCGTTAACTCCGGACCGCTGACACGGTCAGGCCGCGTCGATCGGTCCCGCGCCGTTCAGCCTTCGGCCGGCTGCGTGGGCGGACGCAGGCGCGGCGGCAAGCTGTCCAGGCTCTCGACCGTGTCGAAGTCGCGCAGCACCGCGTCCTCGCCGATCTCGGTCTCCGCCACGTCGTCGAGGTGCCGCGGCAGCAGTTGACGCGCGCCGGCATCGCCCGTCAGCGCCGCCATCTCGGCGAAGAAGCGCCGGTCCCACAGCACCGGGTTGCCCTGCTTGCCGCGGAAGGTCGGAACCACGATCAGCCGCCCTTCGTCCGGGTCGTACGCCTCGATCAGCCGGTTGATCATGCGCCCCGTCACCAGCGGCATGTCGCCCAGACAGATCAGCGCGGCGCCGACCTCCTCCGGCAGCGCCGACAATCCCGCGCGTAGGCTCGCCGACAGGCCGTCGGCATAATCGGGCGCGTCCACCAGCCGCACCGGACGGCCGCCGAGCGCATCGGCCACCGCGGCGGACGCGTGCCCGGTGACGACCAGCACCGGACGCGCCGCACTGGACAACAGATTGTCCACCACACGGGCCACCATCGGCTTGCCGCCGCGATCGGGGATCAGCAGCTTGTTGTGCGGCGCCATGCGCGACGAGCGCCCGGCCGCCAGAACGATGGCGCCGACCGACGGAAGCCGCGGCGCGCGCTCTTTCATCGCCGCCTTGGTCGGCGCGGCGCGCTCGCGCGGCAGCGGGCGCGACGGACCTTCCTTCAGCAATCCGCCCACGCCCATGCGCGCGATCGCCGCACCGTCCAGCGCCACGCCGGCGAACAGGCGCGACAGCACGAAGTCGATCCCGTTCAGGCGGGGGCTCCGCGCGCAGCCGGGCAGCACCAGCGCCGGTTTCTCACGCAGCCCGCCCAGGCAGATCAGGTTTCCCGGATCGACCGGCATGCCGAAATGCAGGATCTCGCCGCCCGCCCGCACGATCCCGTCGGGTCCCACATCGCGCCGGTCCACCGTCGCCGACGCACCGGCCACCAGCAGCGCCTCCGCCCCCTGCGCCTCCAGCGTGCGCAACGCCTGCGCGATGGCAGCGGCGTCGTGCGGGCACCGCAGCGGCGGCAGCAGCCGGCCGGTCAGGCCGGTCACGCGGGCCTCGGTCGCCGCTTCGGTCGCATCGAGCACCGTTGGCTTGAGGCCGGGCAACGTCGTCGACACCAGCCCGACCGTCAGCGATCGGAACGGATGCAACGACAGCGCCGGCGTCGCCCTCGCGGCGGCCTCGGCCTGCGCGAGCACGCGCTCGGGCACGGCGAACGGGATCACCTTGATCGTGGCGACGATCTCGCGCGGCCCGACGATCGCGTAGTCAGGAAGTGTGCCCAGCGTCACGCTCTCGTCGACGGCGTTGATGCGGTCCACGACCGATGCGTCGACCCGCAGCAGCCCCGCCGTCTCCGCCACCAGATTGACCCGACCGGTGGCCGCGCGCCCGCGGCCGATGCCCGGCGCGAGCATCAGATCGGCCAGACGCCCGGCGCTGATATCCTCCGACAGGTCCCCCAGCTCGTAGGCGGCGGCGATGACCTCGAGCACGCCCGCCTCGCGCAGCGCCGCCACGGCGGCGGCGTCCAGCACCTGGCCCTTGCGCAGGACGCGGCTAGGCAGGCGGTGCGTGTGGGCCAACACGGTCCCCTCGGCCTGCGCCAGCGGAAGCGGGCCGAATCTCACGCGGCTACGCGGGCGCTCGCGTCGGCCGGAGCGCCGCGGTGGACGGCGACGAGCTGGGCGGCGATCGACAACGCGATCTCCGGCGCCGTCACCGCGTCGATGTCCAGGCCGACCGGCCCGTGGATGCGCGCCAGCGCCGCCTCGTCG
>DATEQV010000010.1:0-3462 GCA_035272265.1 Acidisphaera sp.
CCTGGCGGAATACTGGCTCGCGGTCGCGGACCGGGCCTTGCCGGAGATCGCAGGGCGTCCGCTCGCGCTGGTGCGCTGCCCCGAGGGCATCGACGGCGAGCACTTCTTCCAGAAGCACGCCAAGCCCGGCTTCCCGAAGGAGCTGCGCGGCGATGCCGCGGACGGCGCGCCCTATCTGGTGCTGCAGGACGTGGCGGGACTGCTGGCCTGTGCGCAGGTGGCGGCGATCGAGCTGCATGTGTTGGGGTCACGTCCGCCCGATGCGCTGCATCCCGACCGGGTGGTGTTCGACCTCGATCCGGGCGAGGGCGTCGCCTTTGCCGACGTCGTCGCCGCCGCGCACGAGGTCCGCGATCGGCTCAAAGAGGCGGGGCTTGCCGCGTTCTGCCGGACGACGGGCGGCAAGGGCCTGCACATCGTGGCGCCGCTGGTCCCGAGGGCCGACTGGGATATCGCGAGGGTGTGGTGCCGCGCCTTCGCCGATGCGATGGCAGCGGATAGCCCGGAGCACTTCGTTTCGCGCGTGCCGAAGGCCGAGCGGCGTGGCCGCATCCTGGTGGACTGGCTGCGCAACGGCCTGGGCGCGACCGCGGTGGCGTCCTATTCGCCGCGGGCGAGGCCGGGGGCGACCGTCGCGACCCGGCTCGACTGGTGCGAAGTGGCGCCGGATCTCGATCCCGGCGCCTTCAACCTGCGCACGGTGCCGCCACGTCTGGCGCGGCAGAAGGCCGATCCCTGGGCGGCGTTCGAGGCCGAGGCGGCGCCGCTGCCGGCAGCGAGCGATACCCCGGCGCGAAGCAGCAGCGGGAGGAAGCGATAATGGCGCAGCGCCCGATCTGGCGGGGCCATCTGCGGCTGGCGCTCGTTTCGTGTCCGGTCGCGCTGTATACGGCGCGGCACGACAGCAGCAACCTGCATTTCAACCTGATCAACCCGAAGACCGGCCATCGGGTCCGGATGCTGACCGTCGACGCCGAGACCGGCGAGGAGATCGCGATGGGCGACCTCGTGAAGGGCTACGAGTTCAAGAAGGACCACTACGTCCTCCTCGACGACGAGGACTTCGAGCGCGCGCGCATCGACAGCAGCGGGACGATGACGGTCGACAAGTTCGTGCCCGCCGACAGCATCGACCCGATCTATTACGAGGACAGCTACTACGTGGTCCCGGACGGCGAGGCGGGGCAGGACGTCTATGTCGTGTTGCGCGAGGCGCTCCGGCAGACCGGGCGGGTGGCGCTCACCCGCGTCGTCATCTCCCGCCGCGCGCGGGCCGTCGTGCTGATGCCGATGGACCGGGGCCTCGTCGCTCACACGCTGCACGAGCAGCAGGACGTCAACAGCCCGAAGGCGCTGTTCGACCAGGTGCCGCGGCAGAAGCCCGATCCGGAGATGGTGAAGCTCGCCGTGCAATTGGTCGACCGGCAGACCGGGAAGTTCGACCCGGCGGACATGGAAGACCGTTATGAGGTGCGGTTGCGCGCCGTGATCGAGGCCAAGCTGAAGGGCGAGGGCGTCGAGGCGGCGGCCGAGGCGGATGTCGACCGGGGCAACGTCATCGACCTGATGGCGGCGCTGAAGCGCAGCCTCGGCCAGACGGTCGAGACGCCAAAGGGACGGGGGGCCGCGAGCCGGCCTGCGGCGAAGAAGGCGGAGACGCCGCCACGCCGCGGATCGACAAAAACTGGCCGCAAGTCAGCGGTGCCGCGGCGCAAATCCGCATAGATGCTGAGTGTCCTGCCCCAGAAGTTCGCTCGCGAACTTCTGGGATGAGCAGGCCACTGGAGCTTTAATTTCCTAGTGTCCCACTCTGATTCCGAAGTTCGGCGAACTTCGGAATCAGGACACTAGGCGGGCGGCATGGCTCGGCTATGATCGGGCGCGAGATGTTGCGAGTATGGGTGATGCGCGGGGCGGTGCTGGTGATGGCGCTGATGGCGGTGGGGGCCGGTTGCTCGACCCAGCCGACCGTCCATACGGAAGCCGACGATACCTATGCGGTCAGCGGCCGGTTCACGACGTCGGTGTCCGGGCTGCTGATCGCGCAGAACGCCGCCTTGGACGAGGCGCAGTCGTTCTGCCGCGACAAGGGGCTGCGCTTCCATCAGCTGCAGGACCAGGTGCGGCCGGGCGACGCGACCTACACCGTGCGCTTCCGCTGCCTGGCGGCGACCGACCCGCGGGTGCAGCGGCCGACGGTCAATCAGGCGCCTGACCAGATGTTCTGACGGCGTCCGGCGCGTAGGCGTACGGGCCGCCGCGGTCGAGCGCGCGCGCATAGGCCGGGCGGCCGTGGATGCGGGCGAGGAAGCCGGCCAGGTTCCGATAGCGGCCGCCGTCGGCGCGGTTCGCGGCGGCCTCGGCGGGAAAGCTCATCATGATGTCGGCTGCGGTGAAATCCGGACCGGCGAACCAGCCGGTGTCGGCGAGTTCGGCGTCGATGTAGCCCAGGTGCAGGGCGAGGTTGGGATCGACGAAGCCTTGCTGGACGCGCTGCATGATCCCCCACACGAGGGGACGCACCAGGGCAGGCGCCGCCAGCGGGATGCGGCTGAACACCAGCTTCATCACCAGCGGCGGCATGGCGGAGCCTTCGGCGTAGTGGAGCCAAAAGGTATAGCGCAGCCGCTCGGGCGTGCCGGGCGGCGGCACCAGCCGGCCCTCGCCGTGGCGGTCCAGGATGTATTCGACGATGGCGCCCGTCTCGGCCACGGTGGCGCCGTTCTCGGTGATGATCGGCGACTTGCCGAGTGGATGGACGGCCCGAAGCGACTTCGGCGCCAGCATGGTCTGCGGGTCGCGCTCGTAGCGGATCACCTCGTACGGGAGGCCGAGTTCTTCCAGCAGCCACAGCACCCGCTGCGATCGCGAATTCTCCAGGTGATGGACGGTGATCACCGGCGACCCCTCCCTTTTCCGCCGCCAGTATGCGCGAATGCAGGCGATGTCGGCACAGGGGAGAGAGCGCCGTGAACCATGATCCTGGGACGATTGCCGCGCTGCGCGGCGTGACGACGGCGACGATCACGACGCAGCTGCTGAAAAAGGGCGTGCCGACCGTGTGGATGCGGTCGATCCGGCCGATGATGACGGGCTTCCCGCGGGTCGTCGGGCCGGCGTTCACGCTGCGGTTCATTCCTCGCCGCGAGGACGTGGCGACGCCGGAATCGTGGTCCGCGCCGGTTTCCACGCGGGCGGCGATCGAGCAGATGCCGCCGGGCTGCGTAGTGGTGGTCGACGGACGGGGATGCACGGATGCGGGCATTTTCGGCGACATCCTGTGCGCGCGGCTCAAGCAGCGCGGCGTGGCCGGGCTGGTGACCGACGGCGGCATTCGCGACATCGCCGGCGTGCGGGCGACCGGGCTGCCGATCTGGGCGGGCGGGATCGCGGCGCCGCCGTCGGTGGCGGGGCTGACGTTCGTGGGCTGGCAGGATCCGATCGGCTGCGGCGGAGTGGCGG
>DATEQV010000011.1:0-13288 GCA_035272265.1 Acidisphaera sp.
CATCAGGGCAATGCCAAGGAAGTTCGGCACGCGGAAGACGCGCATCTTCGCGATCACCGTCTCGAGCACCCCCAGCATCGTCCCGGCCACGGCGAGCTTGCCGACATAGGCGGCGATCCCAACCGCGTAGGTTTGCGGGCCGGCCGCGCCGAGCACCAGGCCGAAGGGGACGAAGATGCAGGCGATCAGCGAGGCGTACAGCAGCAGCTTGAGCTCCGCCGCCAGGTCGATCATCGCCAGATGCCGCCCGGAGTATTCCAGCACCATGGCCTCGTGGACCATAGTCAGCTCAAGATGGGTCGCGGGATTGTCGACCGGTATGCGCGCGTTCTCCGCCAGCGCCACGATCATGAAGCCGACTAGCGCAAGCGCAAGCGACACGCGCAGCCCGACACCGGTGACGAGCATATGGGCGGCGACAGATGACAGCTGCGTCGACCCGGCGATCAGCGCGATGGTGAAGACCACCATGATCATCGCGGGCTCCGCCAGCGAGGCGATCATCATCTCCCGGCTCGATCCGATGCCGCCGAAGCTCGTGCCCACATCCATGGCGGCGAGTGCCAGCAGGAATCGCGCTGCGCCGAGCAGCGCGATGATGACGATGAGGTCGCCCGACCAGCTGAACAGCAATCCCGTCGCGAACGTCGGCACCAGTGCGGCGGCGACCCACGATACCGCGAAGACGACATATGGGATGACGCGAAACAGCCACGATGCGCTATCCGCGACGATCGCCTCTTTGCGAAGCAGCCGGCGCAGATCGATGTAGGGCTGCAGCAGCGGCGGCCCCCGCCGGCGCAGCAAGCGGGCCTTCAGCTTGCGCACGTACCCCGTCAGCAGCGGCGCGAGCAGCAGCACCAGCAGCATCTGGGTGCCTTGCGCGGCGAGCGACAGGATCATTGCCATATCGTCAGCGCCAGCAGGAGTGTGACGAGGGCGATGAAGACGAAGCCGAGATAGCGGCGGATGGTCAGGAACTGGAACCGGTTGAGATACTCGGCGACGCGGCCGACCGCGGCCGCGGTCGGTGCATAGAACACCTCCCACGCGAGGTCGTGCATCGTCTTGGTGATGCGGGCGGGAGCGAGATCGCCCGGCGGCGGCATCTCCACCGTCTCGTGCGAGCGGAAGACGATCGTGCCGAACACGCGGCGGATCGGCTGCGAATAGCTGGCCGCAGTGTATTGCGTCGTCGGCCCGAGGCCGGGATAGCCGCAATCCCAGGCGCGGCTGCGGCGCACGGCACGCGACGCGAGCTCATGGACGGCGACTGCGGCGAGCGAGGCCGAGACGATGATGAAGCCGAGCACCACCAGCCCGTCATAGGAGCTGCGGCTGTCGGCGATCGGCACCACCGAGAGCCAGGGCAGTCCGGACTGCACCGGTAGCCTGCCGCCGACGAGTTGCTGCACCGCCGGCGCGAGCGCATCGATCATGACGCCGGGGAAAATGCCGGCAAGCAAGCAGAGCGCGGCGAAGCCGAGCATTGCGACGAGCGACCAGCGGTCCACCTCCACGGCGCGCGCCGCGGCCGACGTGCGCGGCCGGCCAAGGAAGCTCACGCCGAACACTTTAACGAAGCAGGCGGCGGCCAGGGCCGCGGCCAGAGCCAGCAGCGCACCGTCGGCCGGGATCATAACCTTCAGCCCCCATTGCGGCAGGTCCGGGCGCAGCAGGATCGCCTGGAAGGTCAGCCACTCGGAGACGAAGCCGTTCAGCGGCGGCAGGGCCGAGATCGCGGCGCAGCCGATCAGGAAGGCAACGCTGCTGAGGCGCATGCGATGGATCAGCCCGCCGAGGTGCTCCATATCGCGCTCCCCAGTGGCAGTCAGCACCGCGCCGGCGCCGAAGAAGAGCAGGCTCTTGAACAACATGTGGTTGAAGACGTGGAACAGCGCCGCAGTGAGCGCGAGCGCGGCGCCTGCGGCGAATCCGTTGGCGCGAAACGCCATCGCGAGGCCGAGGCCAATAAAGATGATGCCGATATTCTCGACCGTGTGGTAGGCTAGCAGCCGTTTCAGATCGTGCTGCATCAGCGCGTAGAGCACGCCCAGCACCGCGGTGAGCCCGCCCAACGCCAGCACGACAACGGCGCTCCACCACGAAGATACGCCGAGCAGGTCGAAGGCGATGCGGATGAAGGCATAGACCGCGACCTTCGTCATCACTCCGCTCATCAGCGCCGATACGTGGCTCGGCGCCGCCGGATGTGCAAGCGGCAGCCAAGCGTGCAGCGGCACCAGGCCCGCCTTCGAACCAGCGCCCACCAGCGCCAGCGCCAGCACGAGCCCGGCGCGCCACGCCCCCGGCCCGCCGCCGCGCATCTGGGCGAAGGCATAGCTGCCGTGCGGTGCGGCCAGCATGCCGAAGGCGAGCAGCAGCATCAGCGCGCTGAACGTCGCCATCACCAGGTAGACGAACCCGGCTCTGACCGCCTCGGCGCTGCGATGATCCGAGACGACCAGCGCCCAGGACGCCAACGACATCAGCTCCCAGGCGAACAGAAACGTGTAGGCGTCGGCCGCGAGCACCACCAAGTTCATCCCGGCCAGGAAGGCCGGAACGAACGGCAGCACGCGAAGCGGCGCGGCCTCGTGCCGTCCGTAGCCGATGGCGTACAGGCAGGCGCCGGCCCCGCCGAGATCCACCAGGGCGAGGAACACGCGTGCCAGTGCGTCGAGGCGCAGGTGCGCGCCAAGCCAGGGCAGGCCGAGGGGCAGCACGAGCGACGCCTCGGACTGCATGCTCACCGCCAGGACGAGGATCGTTGCGCACAGCGCAAGAGAGCCGCCGTAGACAATCGGCCTGCCCCGCTCGGACGCTCCGATCACTGCTGCGAGCAAAGCCAGGGCGAGCAGCCCTGCCACGCATGCCAAGATGATCGTCACCGCGTTCCGCTAACCTCTGACTCGCTGGCAGTCCAGTAGTCGCACGCCGCAGACCGAAGCTCAACGCATGCCAGCTCGCGGATCGGAGCCTGATGAGGGTTGGATTCTTGTCAGGAATGGATCTTTCAGCGAGCAGACTGTGTGCCGGGAGGACGGCGAGCACGCCTACGGCAACACGATCGCTATTTGCAGGTTCCGCCACGCGCGGATTGCCGGCGCATAGGTGGACTCGGCCCGGCAGCAACGGAATCGCGGCGCGACCGGCAGTGCTCTCTGTGCTGGCGATCCGGCACGTTTTGCACGTCTGCCCGGCGCCACCGTTCGTTGTCACTGTTCGAAACAACTTGATTGAGTTTGCGCGTCGCCGCCGCTGCCGGCTGCCCTGGGCAAGCTGACCACGCGGGGCTAGCGTCCGCTCCCGTACTCCCGGGAGGGTCGAATGCGCCGCCTGCTTCTGCTGCTGCCGCTGTCACTGCTCGCGGCTTGCTACTATTACCCGCCCCCACCCCCGCCGCCGATTTACCGGGGCCCGCCCCCCGGGTATTACCCAGCCGGCCGACCGCCGCCGCCGCCCGGCTATGGTGGCCCGGGCTATGGTGGCCCGGGCTATGGTGGCCAGGGCTATGCGACGCCCGGCTATGGCGCGCCCGGCTACCCGCCCGGCCAGCCGCCGCGGGGGCCCGGCTATGGCGGCCGCGCGGGTCCGTATGCCGGCGGTCCGGCGACGAGCACGGAGAACTGCGGCACACCTGACCAGCCGAAGCCCTGCCCGCCGCTGCCGCGCGTTCCGCTGCCGTATTATCCTCCCAACCGGCAGTAATCGTCCGCCCGCAACCATCATCCCTTGCGCCGTGCGGCGAGGTCCGTTCAGGACCTCGCCGCATCCGTCTGCTGCACGAGGTCGTCGGTGCAGCCACGCAGCACGACGCTGCCTGCGTCGCCGCGCAGCACCTCGAATTTGGTTTCCGGCCCTTCGCGCCAGAAGCGCAGGTCCAGCGTTTTGCGACCGAGCCGCAGGTCGGTCAGCGTCACGTCCGGCAGCCAGTCCGGCAGCGCCGGATCGATCAGCAGCTTGCCGCGCGGCGCGTCGGGGCGGATCCCGAGCAGCGTCTGCAGCAGCACGAACGGCGTTCCGGCCGCCCAGGCCTGCGGAACGTTGGCGCCGATATACTGCACCGGGAAGCTGCCGTTCTCGCGCTGCAGCCCGGCGTACAACTCGGGAAGCTGATTGACGAGGAAATGGCTCGCCGCGGCGCTGATCGAGCGGGCGACCGCCGCCGCCTCGGCGGCGAACCCGTAGCGGCGGAAGCCGGCCGCGATGATGGCATTGTCGTGCGGCCAGACCGCGCCGGTCTGGTAGTTGTAGGGGTTGAACGATTTGTGCCGCGCCGAGAGCGTGCGGATGCCCCAGCCGCTCCACATGTCGGGCTGCATGAAGCGAGCGACGACGCGAGCGGCGCGGTCCTTGCGGACGATGCGCGACCACAGGCAGTGGCCGGGGTTGGAGGCGACGGAAAACACCGGCTTCTTGTCGCCGTCGAGGGTGTAGGCGTAGAAGCCGTGCTCCTCGCTCCAGAACACCTCGTTGAACTTGTCGAACAGCGCGGACGCCTTTGCGCGCAGCCGCTGCGCGCCCTCATGGCGGCCGAGTTCGTCGTAGATCTCCGCCGTGCACAGCCAGGCGTCGTAGACGTAGCCCTGCAGCTCGCACAGCGCCTTCGGACCCTTCACCAGCGTGCCGTCCTCGTACATCACGGCATCGCCGGAATCCTTCCAGCCCATGTTCTCGTAACCTGCCGACGAATGGGTCTGGTACTCCTGAAACCCGTCCCCGTCGCGATCGCCATACTCGTCGATCCAGGACAGGCAGCCTTCGGCGGTTCGCAGGTGCCGCTCGATCAGGGAACGGTCGCCCGTAGCACGCCAGGCCGAATGGAGTGCCACGAGGTACAGCGGTGTGGCGTCCGCGGTGCCGTAATAGGGCGTGTGCGGGATCAAGCGGAAATGCGCGAGCTCGCCGTAGCGCATCTCGTGCAAGATCTTGCCCGGCTCGGCGTCGCGGTAGTCGTCGCGCTCCTGCGCCTGATGCGCGCCGAGCACATCGAGGGCGCCGCGGGCAAACTCCGGATACACCAGCATCGTCTGCAGCGAGACGATCAGGCTGTCGCGGCCGAACAGGGCGACGAACCAGGGCAGGCCGGCCGCGGGGACAAACACCATATGATCGGTGTCGTTGAGCGGCAGGCGCAGCGCGGCCATGTCGGCGACACCCTGGGCGAAGCAGCGGTAGAACTCCTCGTTGCTCGTGCGGATCTTCAGCACCGTGCGCTGCCACACTTCCAGCGACTCGGCGTGCTTGGACTGGGAACTGCCGGCAATGCAGTGGCGCGGCGCGGCGTGCTTGGTGTGGCCGTCGAACAGGTCGTAGAGCAGGCAACAATGCCAGGTCTCCTCGGGATCGAGCGAAACCTCGAAGCTGATGCGGCCGTTGGCGTACACGCCCGGGTCGCCGGTCGGCTTGGCGGTGATGAGCACCTCGCGGCAGAAGTCGCGATTGCGGTAGGTGAGACGCCATTGCTGGCGGCTCTCGCTCCAGCTGGTGTTGATGCGGCCGCGGCGAACGATGCGATTGCTCTTCACCTCGAAAATGTCGGCGAAATCGCCGCGCACCGCGATTTCCAGATTGAAGCGCACCGGCTTGCCGCTGCTGTTGGAGATGTCGATGTCCTCGTGCATGCCGCCGGCGATGTGACGGCTCAGCGTGAGGCCGAGGGTGCGCGCCGCGATCGGTCCCGCCTCGGTGAGAAAGGCGGGGTTGGTCTGGTGAATACGAGCGCCGTAATAGGTGACGGCACCGCCGTTCAGCAGTTCCCACGGTTCGCCGTTGGCGAACAGGCTCCAGCTGCTGATGACCCTTGTGTCGAGGAAGTAGAGGCCCTTGTCGCTCGGCCAGTTGATCTGGCCATCGGGCTCGGTCACCAGGACCGTCTGTCCCTGGTGGATGGAGATCTGTGGCGGCCCGACCTGAACTCTGAACGACATCGTCTCGCTCCCCCCTGCCGGTGATGCCTCCGCCCGGTTCCCAGCCACGTAACCACGATCTACCCGGAGTCTACAGCCAGCGCGGGGTCATGCCGTCGCCCCGCGCCGGGCAAGGACGCTCGTGGTGTCTCGAGACACTACCCAAACGTATCGCGCCGGAAGTATTTCATGGAGAACCCGCACGGGTGGCTCCTTCATGGCGTCCCGCCCGTTGCGTCGCAACGCACATCGGAGGTCCCCGTGCTCGCCGTCCAGCCTCGAACCGCGCTGCGCGCCGGCTGGCTTGCCGCCCTCTGCGTTCCGTTCGCCGCGTTCGCCCAGACCACACCCGCCGCGCCGCAATATCGCGGGATCGTGACGCTCCCGCCGGGTGGCGGCCAAGCCGCTGCTCCGCCGGCGTCGTCGCCCGCCATACCCGCAGCCCCGGCTGCAGCCGCAGCCGGCACGTCCACGCCTGCTGCGCCGGCACAGGCCGCGCCGCAGTACCGCGGGATCGTAACGCTGCCGCCGGCCGGCGGCGAAGCCGCCGCTCCTCCGGAGACGTCGCCCGGATCCCCCCCGTCGCCGCCAGCCGCGGGCTGGACCCAACCGCCGCCTCCCGCTCCCGGCGGCGCCACGGCCAACGCCGGGACGCCGCTTGCACCGGCCGCGCCGGCAGGAGCCATGCCCGAACAGGCGATCAGCGGAAGGCCGATCATTCGCGACACCGCCACGCTCGTCATCGACGGTCGCGCAATTCTCCTCGCCGGCATCAATGGCGTCGGCGGCGCGCCGCTGAACAGCTTCAAGGACTACGTTACGGAGAACGGCGGCATCGTCACGTGTCTTCCCGCCAACGCCGGTCCCTACACCTACACCTGCCGCCTGCCGGACGGCACCGATCTGGCCATGACCGCGCTGGTCAACGGCGCCGCCAGGCTCGGCGACGGCGCATCGGCCGAGTACCGAGCGCAGGAGGCGAGCGCGCGGGCGAACCATCGCGGGATCTGGTCCATCAGCGAGCAAGCCGGGGGGGCAGTCCCGGCTTGTGTCACCAACAGGGCGGTCCGGTAGGAAAGCCGCGGGCGCTCACCCGGCCCGCCAGATGCGATAGAGGCGATATCCGCCGCGCAGCAGCGTGAGCAGGAACGCGAGCGAGCCGCCGATTGCAGCCATTTCGGCCATGCCGACCGGAATGCCCATGGCACAGGCGCCCTCATCGCCGCCGGACCGGCATTCGGGCAAGATCGACACGATCAGAAGCATGACGGCAAGCCCGACCACGCTGCCCACGGCAACGCCGCCGAGCCCCCAGAGCAACGCACGCCCGAACAGGCCGAGCAGGTTGGCGACGCCGATGAGTCCCGGCCGGTGCGCGAGCGGTGCCGCGACGTAGCCGGCGCGCTGCAGCGCGTCGCATAGGGCCGACGGATCAAGGACAGAGTCGACGTCGACGATGCCGGCCTTCATGTCCGGGCGAATCCGCGCCTGCGCATCGCACGACCGCAGCGCAGCGACGACCGCATCGACCGCAGCCGGGTGGTTCATTCCGGCAATACCAAGAATGGTCATAGGCACCGTCGATGATAGCCGATCCAAGCAACGGGTCATCGCCGGCCGATCGTCGAAAGCCGCTATCGGCCGCCGGCGATCGCGTCACACCCCGAGATGCGCCTTCATCAGCGCTGGATCGCTGCGCAGTTCGTGCGGCGTGCCTTCCCATACGATGTGGCCGTTGTTCAGGACGTACACGCGGTCGGAGAAGCTCAGCGCCGCCACCACGTTCTGCTCCACCAGCAGGATCGTTCGGCCCTGCTCGGCCAGCTCGCGGCTGACGCGCACAAGGTCGCGCAAGATCAGCGGCGCCAGCCCCTCGAACGGCTCGTCGAGCAGGATCACCTGCGCATCGCGGATCAACGCCCGCGCGATCGCGAGCATCTGCTGCTCGCCGCCCGACAGCTGCTTGCCCCCGGACCGTCGGCGCTCCTTCAGGCGAGGGAAGAACGCGTACACCCGGTCGAGCGGCCATGCCTGCGGCGCGGTCAGGGCCGCCAGCTTCAGGTTCTCCTCGACCGTCAGCTGGCCGAAGATCGCCCGCTCCTCGGGCACGAGCTGCAGGCCCATGCGCGCGATCGCATAGGACGGCAGGTGTTCGATCGGCTTGCCGCCAAGCCGGATGCGGCCGCGACGGGGCGACAGCACGCCCATGATGGTGCGCAGCGTCGTCGTCTTGCCCGCGCCGTTGCGTCCGAGCAGCGCCACCACCTCGTGCCGGCGGACGTGCAGCGAGACGTCGAACAGGATGTGGCTGTCGCCGTAGTAGGTGTTGACGCGATCGAGCTCAAGCAGGCTCGTATTCATGCAACCCCCCGAGATAGGCGTCCTGCACGGACTGATCGCGCGAGATTTGCTCGGGGGCGCCGTCGGCCAGCAGGCGGCCGTCGTACAGAACGGTGATCCGCTCCGCCAGCTCGAACACCGCGTCCATGTCGTGCTCGACGATCACCAGCGTGCGCGACTGTGCCAGCTCGCGGATCAGCGCGCGCGTCGTCACGCGCTCGGCCGGGCTCATGCCAGCCAGCGGCTCGTCGAGCAGCAGCACGTTAGGCCCCGTCGCCAGTGCGATGCCGATCTCCGTGCGCCGCTTCTCGCCGTAAGGCAGCACATGCACCGGCGCGTCGGCGTGGTGCGCCAGCCCCATCGTGTCCAACACCGCCTCGATCTGCCGTTCCACGGCCGGGATCGAACCGGCGGCGCGTAGCAGGTCGAGCCGGAACGTGCCGCGGCTGCGCGCCAGCGCGGCGATGCGCAGATTCTGCCGCACCGTCAGTTCGAGGAAGAGCTGGTTGAGCTGGTTGCTCTTGGCGATGCCGAGCTGCGCCGTACGCGCCGGCCCCAGTCCAGTGATGCGGCGGCCGAACAGCCGCACCTCGCCGGAGGTCGGCGGGACCTCGTCCTTCAGCAGCTTGAACAGCGTGGACTTGCCTGCGCCGTTCGGGCCGATGACGCCGTGGATCGATCCCTCGCGCACCGAAAACGACACGTGCTCGACCGCGTGCAAGCCGCCGTAGTGCTTCGACAGCTCGATCGCGCACAAGGCGGGCGCGTCCGCATCCGCGCGCGACAGCGGCGCGATCATCGGCAGCGCCATCGCCGGCTCGCGCGGGGCGTCGACCGGCGCCGCGTCGTCGGGGCGCTCGACCACGCTCATCCGCCGCTGCAGCCACGCACCGATCTGGCCGGCAATGCCGCGCCTCAGCCCGACGACGAGCCCCACGAAAATCAGGCCGAGAATGAGACGCCACAACGCGCCGACGCCCGGGATGAGCTGCAGGTTGTCGTGCAAATAGAGCCAGACCGTCGCCCCCACGGTCGGGCCGATGAGCGTGCCGACACCGCCGATGATCGTCTGCACGACCAGCTGCCCCGAGGTGTCGAGCGCGAACGCGTCGGGCGGCATGTAGCCCTGGAAGACGCCGAGCAGCCCGCCGGCCAACGCCGCATACAACGCGGCGATGACGAACACCGCGAGCTTGTAGGCCGGCACCGAGTGACCGACCAGGCCGGTGCGCAGCGCGTTCTCCTTGATCGCGCGCAGGATCGCGCCGAACGGCGAGTGCAGGATGCGCCGCGCGAGGACGAAGCCGGCGAAGAAGATCGCCGCCAGCACCCAGTATAGCGGAATGCCCGGCTCGATCCGCATGCCGCCGATGGTCGGCACCGGAACGCCCGGCAATCCGTTCTCGCCGCCCGTGTAGGCCGACAGCGGCGAGTTCTCGAGGAAATATGCCATCTGGCCGAAGGCGAGCGTGATCATCGCGAAGTAGATGCCGATCCGGCGCACGGCGAGGACGCCGACGAACAGCCCGAACAGCCCGCCCAGACCGGTGCCGATCAGCAGCGCCAGCCACACACTGCCGATGACGTTGTTGACCAGCAGGTAGGCGGCGACGAAGCCGCCGGTGCCGTAGAACGCCGCCTGCCCGAACGACAGCAGTCCCGTCGCCCCGAACAGCAGGTCGAAGCCCAGCCCGATGATCCCCCAGTCGAGGATCCGCTGCAGCATGTCGATCGACCCGCCGGCATACGGCAGCGTGAACGGTGCCGCGATCAGCACCACCGCCAGCAGCAGTTCCGGCACCGCCGTCGCCGGCGTCACACCCGGCCCTCGGAGCCGAGCAGTCCCTGCGGGCGCACGACCAGCAACAGCGCCATCACCGCGTACAGCATCACTTCGGAGTACGCGGCGTTGAAGGCGCTGGTGATGCTGAGGATCTCGCCAGCGATCAGCCCGCCCACGACGGCGCCCGGATAGGAGCCGAGGCCGCCGATCACGATCACCACGAAGGACTCCACCATGAAGGTCGCTCCCATATCGGGATCGACCGACACGATGGGCGCGTAGAGCATCCCCGCGACACCCGCCGCCACGACGCCGATCGCGAACACCAGCAGGAAGGCCCGGCGCACGTTGATGCCGAGGATGCCGACCGTGCGCGCGTCCTCGATCCCCGCGCGCACCACCAGCCCGATCGAGGTGCGGTAGAGCACGACGTACAACGCGAACAGGAGCGCCGCGACGATGCCGATCAGCTCCAGGCGGTAGGTCGGGTAGATCAGGAACCCGAGCTGCGTGACGCCGCCGCCCCAGTCCGGTGCGGCGACGCGCTGGCTCTCACCGCCGAAGACGGCGCGCACCGCCTCGACGATGACGATCGCGGCGCCGAACGTGACCAGAATCTGATCCTCGTGCGGGCGGTCGTAGAAGAAGCGGATCAGCACCCGCTCCAGCATCACGCCGACCGCCAGCATGATCACCGCGCCGACCAGCAGCCCGACGACGAACGACCCGGTGGCGGCGGCGACGACGAAGATCGCGTAGGCGCCGACCATGAACAGCGCCCCGTGGGCGAAGTTCAGCACGCCGAGCGTGCCGAGGATGATTGTCAGGCCACTGCTGACGAGCGCCAGCAGCGTGCCCAGCGCCAGGCCGTTGAAAGCCTGCGACAGCAGCAGCGGCAGGCTTGGCACGGCGAGGTGTCGCGCGTCAGGTGTAGCTGCCGAGATGGCAGCCGAACATGTCAGGCGGCGAGATCACCTGCTCGCCCGGCACGAGCTCCACCACGTCATAGAAATCTTCCGCATTCTTCATCGCCGACGGGGCCTTGCCGACCACCACCGGCACCGGGCGCACGCCCTGGTGGTCCTCGGCGCGGAACCAGACCTGGCCGAGCGAACTGTCAAACGGCTGCGACTGCGACGCTTCCAGCGTCTTGATCACGTCGACGGAATAGAACGTCCCGGCCCGCTCCACCGCCGCCGCCCAGATCAACGTTTGCGAATAGCCGACATGCGCGCCGAAGCCCGGTCGGTAATTGTTCTTGGCGAGAAACGCATCGACGAACGCTTTCGCCAGCGGATAGCGGTCCTGCAGCGTCCACCAGAAGTCGATCGTGCCATACACGCCCTCCGTCAACGCCGGGCCGAGCTCCTTGGCCTGGAAGGACGAGATGACGGGCACGACGAGCTTCGCCTTGCTCAGCACGCCGAACTGCTGCGCCTGCTTGATCGACGACACCGCGTCCGCGCCGAAGGCGATGTTGACGAACACGTCGGCGCCGCTGTTGGCGATGTTCAGCAGCGCCGAGCTGAAATCGGTGGTGCCGAGCGGAACCACCTGTTGGGTCGCGACCGTCCAGCCATCCTTGCTGACCAGCCCGGTGAAGCTGTCGAACACCGAATGGCCATAGGTGTAGTCCGGCACGAGATAGGCGGCCTTCTTGCCCTGGCCCATCGCCTTCACCAGCACCGGCGCCAGCGCCTTGCACACCATGTAGCCCGACTGCTGCGAGCGAAAGCCGTAGCGCTGGCAGTTCTTGCCCGTAGTGTCGTTCGAGGCGCTGACGCCGACCATGTTCACGACCTTGTCGCGCTGCGCCAGTTCCTCCAGCGCCACCGCGACCGCGCTGCTGACGGAGCCGGTGATCATGATCGCCTTGTCGCGCTGGATGAACTGGGTCTGCGCCTGCACGGCGACGTTCGGCTTCGCCTCCGTATCCGCGACCTTGTAGCGGATCTGCTTGCCGAGCACGCCCTTGCCCTTCATGCCCCAGGCCTTCGCGGCGTCGCTGCCGGCGTTGATCTCGGCGATTGCCAACTCATAGCCGAGCTGCTCGTCCTTGCCGTCGGCCGAATAGGGGCCGGTGAGCGGCACGGTGATGCCGACCATCACGGAATCGCCCTGCACGCCCTCGGGCCACGTGCCCAGCGGCGGGTTCTCCGCAGCGAACGCACCGGCAGGCGATCCCAGCAGCCCGCCCGCGGCAACGATCCCGAGCTGCAGAACGCGGCGCCGAAGAAGCAGCGCCGGATCAGCGAGCCGTTCCATCAACACCTCCCCCTTGGCGGGAACCGTGCTGCACCGCAACAGCGGCGCAGCCCTGGGTCATCCCGCGATGCGGCCCAGTTAACATTGAATGTCTGCGCCGCCATAGGCCTTGCCGATTGCGCTCACGCGTTGCCATGCGACCGCATCGATTTGGGGCCGATCCGGACCATGCCGCCGGAGCCTTGCACTTTCGTGCAACGATGCCGGACTGGTTTCGCGCGTTACGTGCTGCGCCGAAGCGCCACGCTTGTGGGCCGATGTCCGCTCGCGACCAGAACAGCGCCGCCAAGGGCTGCGATGGCTACAGCGCCAAGCACGTTCAAAAATCGGTTGAGCAGCGCGAACTCGGCTGCGGTCGCGAAAGGGACACCGAGGACCGTCAACGCCGACGCGAACGTCCACTCGTTGACGCCGAGCCCGGCCGGCACGAACGACACGAGCACGGTCAGTACGGCGAGCGGCATGACCGCTGCCACTTGCCACAGCGCAACCGGCAGGTCTCCGGCCAATGCGGCGGCGTAGGCGCTGACGATCAGCGCGCCATAGCGGCAGGCCGACAGTGCGACGAGGCGCCAGGTCAGTGCTGGATCCAACAAGGCCTGCCAGGAGACGCGCGCCGCCACCCATTGCCTCAGACGCCCGAAACGGCTTGCCGGGCCGGCGCCCGGATCGTCGCGGACCAGCAAGGTCGAGAGTCGCCTCGTGGCAAGCAGCGTCGACAGTACTCCGAGAGCGCACGCGACGGCAGTTGCCAGCAGCCATGCCGCCGGCGCCAGATGCAGGGCGATGGTCGCCAGAGTGGCGGCCGCACACCAGCAGGCAAGCGCCGCGTCGAACACCTGTTCGAAGGCAGTCGCGCTCGTGGCCTGAACGATGGTGCCCCCCAGCAGCTTCACACCGGCACTGCGCGCGGCCGCCGCGCCGACAGAAGGTGGCAGGAGCTGACCGGTCAGCAACCCGAAGGCGGTGCACGCGAAATACGTGCCGC
>DATEQV010000012.1:0-2666 GCA_035272265.1 Acidisphaera sp.
CATCATGCCGCTGATCTCCGCGCCCGAGCACGGCACCGTGTTCGGCCTCAACGGCCAGCGCGGCCCGACGGCGCAGGAGCTGAAGGCGCTGCAGGACAGCTGCGAAGGCGAGATGAACATGATGCGGCACTGCCGGCAGTGTCGCGCCGATGCGGTCGGCCTGCTCGGCGAGGACCGCAGCGCCGAGTTCACCACCGACAAGATCATGCAGATGGAGGTCACCTACGACCTCGACACCCGCAAGGCCTACCAGGACAAGGTGGAGGAGGAGCGGCAGGCCAAGGTGGCCGCCAAGGCGGCGGAGCTGGAAAGCCTCGCCGGCGAGCTGTCCGACATCGAGGTGCTGGTCGCAGTCGCCACCAAGGGCGGCGGCCGCATCAACGAGCATTTCGGCCACGCCCGCGAATTCCAGATCTACGAGCTGAGCGCTGCCGGCGCGAAGTTCGTCGGCCACCGCCGCGTCGATCTGTACTGCCAGGGCGGCTACGGCGACGAGGACAGCCTGGAGACGGTGATCCGCGCGATCAACGACTGCACGGCGGTGTTCGTCAGCAAGATCGGCGGCTGCCCAAAGAAGGATTTGCAGGCGGCCGGCATCGATCCGGTGGACGGGTTCGCGCACGAATTCATCGAGCAATCCGCCATCGCCTGGTTCAAGTCGTACCTCGACCGCGTGCGCAGCGGCGAGGTTGTGCACGCGGCGCGCGGCGACGCCAGCATCCGTCAGGGCGCCTTCATCGCCGCCTGAGTTCTGTCAAGGAGAAACCACAAGATGGCCTACAAGATCGTCGCCTCGCAATGCACGTCGTGCACCGCCTGCGAGGCGGAATGCCCGAACGTCGCGATCTCGCAGAAGAACGGGACGTTCGTGATCAACCCGAAGAAGTGCACCGAGTGCATCGGCTACTTCGACGTGCCGCAATGTGTCGCCGTGTGCCCGGTGGACGACACCTGCATCATCGACACCAGCGTCCCGCGCTACCAACCGCGGGCCTGAGGTGTCGGCGATGGACATGACTCTGACGCCGGCGGCGCAGAAGTTCTTCCGTCGGCTGCTGCGCTTCGACGGCGGACCCGGCAGCGGCCTGCGCCTGTCGGTCGCGCCGGGCGGCTGTTCGGGACTGGCGGCGGAGTTCTCCGTGGAAGCGGCCCCCAGGCCGGGCGACGGCGTGTTCGAGATCGATGGCGTCAGGCTGTTCCTGCCGGCGGAAAGCCGCCTGCTGCTGGATCGGGTGACGGTCGATTTCGTCGACACGCCGCGCCAGACCGGCTTGGTGTTCCACGATCCGAAGTCCGCCGGCAGCAGCTGCAGCACGGCAACGCCGCTGGTCACTCTCAGCGTGCCGGCAGCCGCGTCCTGACCGATGGCCGATCCGGCGCAGCAGGCGATGGACGAGGCGGCCGGCATCGAGGCGGCGTTGCTGTCCGACGCCTTGCTGGGCGGCGGCTTGCCGCCGGCGGCGGCCGACGCGCTCGCCCGCGCCGGCGCGTGCTATGCCGATGACGAGCTGGCCGAACGGCACCTGGCGGTGGCGAACCGCCTGGCGCCGGACCACGCGGCGGTCCTGATCGGGCGCTATCGCTACTACTTCTACAAGAACCGCCTGCACGATGCGCTGAGCGTCGCCTGCCGCTGTTTGACCAAGGCGGGGCGCGACAACCGTCTGGATGCCGACTGGCGGCGCGTGCGCCCGGCCGACGCGGCGTTCGGCAGCTACGATGCGCTGCCGCGCTTCTACATGTTCACGCTGAAGGCCTACGCCTATCTGCAACTGCGCCTGGGCGACACCGGCGAAGGCCGCGACGCCGTGCTGAAGCTGCTGGAGCTCGACCCCGCCGACCGGATCAACGCCGGCCTGTTGCTGGACGTGCTGCAGCGCGCGGGACGCGACGATGACTGACGGCGCGATGCCCCACACCACGATGACCGACGCCACGATGACTGGCACGATCGACGCCGCCATCGACACTGCGATCGACTGGCGCGGCGTGCCGGTGGACTGCGCCGCCTGCCCGCATGCGGCGCTGCTGCAGGCAGGCGGGTGCCGAAAGCTGCATGCCTGCGTGCAGGACCGCTACGCGCGCCGCGTCGACCGCTTCTTCCGCTGGAATGCATCGCTGGCGAACGCCTATGTCGACCATCCGCATTTCGAGGTCCGTGCCATCGCGGCGAAGTCGGCCGACCTGTTTCTGTTGCCGAGGCTGCTCGACGATCCCGACGAGACGGTGCGCTGGAACGCGGTGCTGCGGCTGCCGTACCGCTTCCTGTTGCGGCTGCGCAAGGATCCGCATCGCGAGGTGCGCATCCGCGTCGCATGCCGGCTCGAGATCCGCGACCTGCTGCCGATGATGAGCGATCCCGATTACTACGTGCGCCTGGTTGTCGCGCGTCGCGCGCCGCCCGCCCTGCTGGTGACGATGATCGACGATCCGGAGCCGGAGGTGCGCCGAGTGGTGGCGCGCCGGATCGACGCGTCCGCTCTGCCGCGGCTGGCGGCGGACCCGGAAGCGGAGGTGCGGCTGGAAGCCGCGCGGCGGCTGCCGCCCGGCCGGCTGGCCGGATTGCGCGGCGATCCCGACTGGCGGGTGCGCCACGAGGTCGCGCTGCGGATCGACATCGCGCAGCTCGTCCCGATGCGCGCCGACCCCGACCACATGGTGCGCGA
>DATEQV010000013.1:0-5541 GCA_035272265.1 Acidisphaera sp.
CACGCTGGAGCCCTGCGCCCACTGGGGCGAGACCCCGCCCTGTGCAAACGCGCTGGTGGACGCCGGCATCGCCCGCGTCGTGATCGGCGCCGGCGACCCCGACGCGCGGGTCAACGGGCAAGGGATCGGGCGTCTGCTGGACGCGGGCGTCGAGGTCGCCACCCGCGTGCTGGAGACGGAGGCGAAGGACGTCGGTGCCGGCTTCCTGACGCGCATGACCGCCGGCCGGCCGCTGGTGACGCTGAAGCTGGCCAGCACGCTCGACGGCCGGATCGCGACCGCCAGCGGCGACAGCCACTGGATCACCGCCGAGCCGGCCCGCCGCATGGCGCACGCGCTGCGCGGGCGGCACGACGCGGTCATGGTGGGCGTGGGCACGGTGCTTGCCGACGACCCCGACCTGCGTTGCCGCATCGACGGCTACCGCGAGCGCCCGGTCGTGCGAATCGTCGCTGACAGCCACTTGCGTACGCCGCTCACGGCCCGTGTCGTCGCCACCGCCGGCGAGGCCCCGACCTGGATCCTGCATCGCGAAGGCGTCGACCACGCCCGCCGCGAGGCGTTCGAGGCGACGGGCGTGGAGCTTATCTCCGTCGCCGGGACGCCGCTCGGCCTCGAGCTGTCCGACGCCTTGAACGCGCTCGGCGAAGCCGGCCTGACCCGCGTCATGGTCGAAGGCGGCGCGCAGCTCGCTGCCGCGTTCTTGCGCGACGGCCTAGTCGATCGCATCGCCTGGTTCCATGCGCCCTCGATCATCGGCGGCGACGGCGTGCCGGCTGCGGCCGCGTTCGACATCGAGGAGCCGTCGGCCGCGCCGCGCTTCGTCCGCCGCTCCATTCGCCCGGTCGGCGACGACGTGCTGACGGAACTCGCCGCAGGGGCCGCCTGATGTTCACCGGCCTGATCAGCGCTCTTGGCACCATCCGCGCCATCCGCCCCATCGGCCAGGACCGCGACATGCGCCTGACCATCGCGGCACCCTGGCCCGATGTCGCCGCCATCCCGGTCGGCGCCTCGATCGCCTGTTCCGGCTGCTGCCTGACCACCGTCGCCGTCGGCGCGGACACGTTCGACGTCGAGGTCTCTGCCGAGACGCTCGCCCGCACCACGCTCGGACGCTGGCGCGAAGGGACGCGAGTGAACCTGGAGCGCAGCCTGCGGCTCGGCGACGAGCTGGGCGGCCACCTGGTGTCCGGCCACGTCGACGGCGTGGGCGAAGCGGTGTCGGTGGCGCCGGAGAACGGCTCGCACCGCTGGGTGTTCCGCGTGCCCGTCGACCTCGCGCGATTCATCGCGGTGAAGGGCAGCATCGCGGTCGACGGCGTGTCGCTGACCGTCAACGAAGTCGGACGCGACAGCTTCGGGGTGAACATCATCCCGCACACCGCCGAGGTCACCGGCTTCTCCGTCCTGCGCCCCGGTGATGCGGTGAACATCGAGATCGACATGCTGGCGCGCTACGTCGCGCGGCTCGCGGAGACCCGCCTATGACCGCCCACTTCAAGCAGGCCGACCTGTCGGACTACCTCGCGTCGGCCGACGAGCTGATCGAGGAAGCCCGCAACGGCCGCATGTTCATCCTGGTCGACGACGAGGACCGCGAGAACGAGGGCGACCTCGTGATCCTCGCGCAGTTCGCCACGCCCGAGGCGGTGAACTTCATGGCCCGCCATGCGCGCGGCCTGATCTGCCTCGCGATGACGCGGCAGCGCGTCGAACAGCTCGGCCTGTCGCTGATGAGCCAGTCGAACGGCAGCCGCCACCAGACGGCGTTCACCGTCTCGATCGAGGCGGCCGAAGGAGTCACCACGGGCATCTCCGCGCACGACCGCGCTCATACGATCGCGGTCGCGATCAACCCCGAAAGCGGTGCGGCGAACATCGTCACCCCCGGCCACGTCTTTCCGCTGATGGCGCGCGAGGGCGGCACCCTGGTTCGCGCAGGGCATACCGAGGCGGCGGTGGACATCTCGCGTCTTGCCGGCCTCAACCCGTCCGGCGTGATCTGCGAGATCATGAACGACGACGGCACGATGGCTCGGCTGCCGGACCTCGTCGCCTTCGCGCAGCGCCACAACCTCAAGCTCGGCACTATCGCCGACCTGATCGCCTACCGCCGCCGCACCGAGCGTCTCGTGCGGCGCGTCGAGGAGGGGCGGATCGACCACGTCGCCGGCGGCGCGTGGCACGTGATCGTCTATGCGAACACCGTCGAGTACGGCGAGCATCTCGCGCTGGTGAAGGGCGACCTGACCGATCCCGCGCCCGCCCTGATCCGCATGCATGCGGTCGACATGCTCGACGACATGACCGGCGGGCCGCACTGGATCAGCCTGCACACCGCGATGCACCAGATCGCCAGGGAAGGCCGCGGCGCCGTGGTGCTGATCCGCGACCCGCGCCCGAACGCGCTGAGCGACCGGCTGCGGCGGATGACCAGCGCGGAACGCCGCACGCCCGAGTTGCGCGACTACGGCATCGGTGCGCAGATCCTGCTCGACCTCGGCGTGCGCGACATGATCCTGCTGTCCAACACCAAGCGTATCATCGTCGGGCTGGAGGGCTACGGCCTGAACATAGTCGAGCAGCGCGCAGTGGACGAGCCATGAGCACCCCATGAGCACCGAGGACGCACCGCTTCCCGCCGCCCCGCTCGTGCCGGGCGGACCGCCGCATATCCTGATCGTGCGCGCGCCGTACTACCGCACGATCACCGAGGATCTGTCGGCGGGTGCGGCCGCTCTGCTGGACAAGGCGGGCGCGACGTATGAAACCGTCGATGTCGGCGGCGCCTTGGAGCTGCCGCAGGCGATCCGCTTCGCCGTGCGCGGCAATCGCCGGTTCGACGGCTACATCGCGCTTGGTTGCGTGGTGAAGGGCGAGACCGATCACTACGAACATGTGTGCAGGGAGACCATGTCCGGCCTGATGCGCGTGGCACTGCAGTACGGCCTTGCCGTCGGCAACGGGCTGCTTACCGTCGCGACACCCGAGCAGGCGATCGCCCGCACCCGTCCGGGCGGCTACAACAAGGGGGCGGAGGCGGCAGCCGCCGTCCTGCTGAGCATCGCCGCGGGCCGCAGCCTCGGCGGGCTTTGATGGGGCGTCTTCCAAGACCGCGACCGCGCACCGCCAGTCGTGTCGCCGCCGTCCAGGCCCTGTTCCAGAGCGAGCAGACGGGCGAGAGCGCCGAGACGGTGATCGATCAGTTCGTCCGCCATCGGCTCGGCGCGCTGCCCGATGCGACCGACGACGAGGAGGGTTATGCCGAGGGCCGCGTGCCGCACGCGCGCGTCACGCTGTTCGGGCAGATCGTGCGTCAGGCGGTGCAGTCGCAGGACGTGATCGACCGGTCGCTGATGGAAAGCCTGCCGCGCGAGTGGCCGCTCGCCCGTCTTGATCCGGTGCTGCGCGCGGTGCTGCGCGCGGGCTGCGCGGAGCTGACGATGCCGGACGGACCGCCCGCCAAGGTGGTGATCAACGAATACGTCGACGTCGCCCGCGGCTTTTTCATCGGCGACGAGCCGCGCATGGCGAACGGCGTGCTGGACAAGCTGGCGCACCGCCTGCGCGCGGCGGAGTTCGAAGCGTCCGATCAAGGCGGCGCCCGGTAGAGTCGGAAGGCGCGATGCGCCGGCACCCCCGGCGCGCACGCGACGGGTGATGTCAGAATATAGATCGGCTGCGTGCTGTCTCGCTGGTAGCCGACGGACAACGCGCGCTGCGCGTCTTCCTGGTCGGTCGCATAGAAGTGATCGCCGATGCGCGGGTTCCAGAAGCGCATCAGCAAGGCGACGTCGTCCGACGGAACATGCTGCGGATGCGGCGTGGTGAACACGAACATCAGCGGATGCTGCGCCGTTTCGTCCACGTAGTCTGCGCCGAGCGCATTGCGCACGTCGGTCGCGTCGGTGGCGTAGAAGTGATCGCCGAGACGGGGATTGTAGAAGCGGTGCAGCAGCTCCGTATCGCCGACCTGCTCCTCGCACACCCAGAACGGGTCGATGTCGCTCTCGTCGCGCCAGCCGTCGGCAAGTGCGCGGTCGCGTTCGGCCCGCTCGATCGTGTAGAAGTGGTTGCCCCACGATCCGGGAGATGCGCCGGCCGGCGCGTTGACGATCAGGGTGAGCACGAGGATCGACACGGCGATGCGGGTCATGGCGCGCTGATGGACCGGGCAGCGGACGCAGGCAACGCTGTCGGGCGCTTGCCGGTCGAATTCGATCGCATCGCGCGATATTTTGCACCGCTCGCCGGGCCGGGCGGTCTCGGCCTGCTCGACGACGCAGCCGTGCTGATGCCGCCGCCAGGTCGCGAACTGGTGCTGTCGGCCGACGCGATGGTTGGCGGCGTGCATTTCCTCGTCGACGATCCGCCCGCTCTGGTCGCGCGCAAGCTGCTGCGGGTGAACCTGTCGGACCTGGCGGCGAAGGGCGCGGATCCGCTCGGCTACCTGCTGACGGTCTCGGTCCCGCGCGAGACGACCGATGAGTGGTTCGCGGAGTTCACCGCCGGGCTCGCGCAGGATCAGGCGGCGTTTGGTATCGCGCTGCTCGGCGGCGACAGCACGTCCACAGCGGGCCCCGTGTCATTGTCGCTGACGATCATCGGCCATGTGGCGCCCGGCACGATGGTCCGGCGCGACGGCGCGCGGCCCGGCGACGGGCTGTGGGTGACGGGCACCATCGGCGATGGCGGCCTCGGCCTGCTCGCCGCGCGCGGCGAGATTCCCGATCCGACGGGGTATCTGGCCGGCCGCTACCGGCTGCCGGAGCCGCGTCTCGGCTTGGTAGACACGACGTTCGTCCATGCAGCGGTGGACGTCTCGGACGGCTTCATCCAGGACGCCGGGCACATCTGTCGCGCGAGCGGCGTCGGGCTGACGATCGATACCGACGCGCTGCCGCTGTCCGCCGCTGCGCTTGCCGCACCGCCGGACTCGGTGCGGGCGATGATCGCGGCAGGCGACGATTACGAGCTGCTGATGGCCGTTCCGGACGCGACGGTCGAGGTGCTGCAAGGCCGCGCGGCAACGCTCGGCATTCCGTTGACCCGCATCGGCACGTTCACGACGGAACAGCCCGGCACGGTCCGGATGATCGGCGACCGCGGGGCGGACAACAGTGGCTGGAGCCATTTCTAGTCGGCACATGGACGACGATTGCGACTTTCGACTCGCCGACGCCGCGGACGAACCTGCCGTGGTGACACTGACGACGGCCGCCTACGCGCCGTACACGCGCGAGTTCGGTGCGTCTCCGTTGCCGGTGACCGAGGATTACGCGCCTCGCATCGCCGCGGGCGGTGTCTGGCTGTTGGAGCCGGCCGGCGTGACGGTCGGCCTGTTGGTGCTGGAGCGCCATCTCGACCATCTGCTGATCTATAGCGTCGCGGTCTCGCCTGAGAGGCTGAAAATGTATCGGCCGTTGAGGTGAGTTCGCTGAATCGTGTTTTGGTAGGACCGACGCGCGAGATGCTGGGACGCTCCTATGGCCGGAGCTGGGGGGCTTGTGGCGCGGGGTATCTCACGTTGATCCGGTT
>DATEQV010000014.1:0-8546 GCA_035272265.1 Acidisphaera sp.
CTCTGCCTCTCGTTCTGGGACTATCTCGGCGCCCGGCTCGGTGCCGCCGGCGCCCCGGCGGTGCCCCGCCTCGCCGACCTCATCCGCTGCCGCGGCCAGCCCGCCTGAACGGGACGCCGCCCGGGGTTCTGCCCCGATTACGCGCGGTCGAGAGCACGAACGACCACGTCTCCGGCCAGATCGCCGGGAAAAACGCGGCGTGCGGCCGGTGGCGGGCGATCAGCGTGTCGATGTCGGTCTCGCGATAGCGCCCGGTGACGGGCACGCCATGCCGGCGCAGCGCGGCGGCGTCGACCGCGGTGCCGAGGACGGTGATCTCGATCGGCACGCCGCGCCTGGCGATGGTGCGCGCGAGGCGGGCGAGGACGTCGAACCCCTTCGGCACGTTGAGGGAGCCGATCACGGCCAGTCGCAGCGCCTCCCCGGCGGCGATGGCCGGACGGGTCTCCGCCGGCCAGAGCGTGTCGTCTTCGGGCTCGAACACCTCGGGTCGGATTCCGGGAAACGCGGCGGCGATCCGGTCTGCGAGGTCCGCGCTGGGTGCCACGATCCGCGTCGCTTCTGCCAGCAGCACGCGAGAGCGCTCGCGCCAGACGCCGGGGTCGACCGCTTGGGCCAGCGGTCCGAGACACGCGCGGCACGTCTCGGCGGATGCCAGTCCGCAGTAGCGCCGGTGCCGGTCGATCAGGTCGATCCGGCGGCAGGTCAGGAAGTAGTCGTGCAGGATCACCTCGTAGGCGATGCCGAGCCGGTCGGCGACGCGGCGGGTCCAGACCGCGGCGTCCACGGGCAGATCGATGTAGTGGTTCATCACCAGGCGTCCGACCCCGAGCCGGCGGGCCGTGGCGACGAACGCCTCCTCCTCGGCGAAGGGATCGAGGCGCTGTCCCGCCACCAGGAATTGCGGCGCGCGTCCGGGCAGGCGTCGCGCCCTGATGATGGCGAAGCCCTCGTCCGCCAGGCACCGTTCATAGAGATCGAGGTATCGCGTGCTGCCGCCGCCGCGCTGGTGGTCGAGCGCGAGTGCGACCGCCGCCCCGACCTGCTCCGGCCGCTTCCTTGCGAGCGCGTTGGGCGTGCGCCCGTCCGCGGCTCCGTGCCGAAGGAAGTGCAGGTAGTCCGCCTGGGGAAGCGACGCATTGTCGTCCCGGTAGTGGCGCGGATCGAAGTCGATGTCGGGAGACAGCCCGAGATGCCGGCCGACGCAGAGATAGTGCAGGAGCGGATCGCGGGCCGCGCATCTCCTGTCCCACGCGCTGACGATCTGGCTGAGGTAGAAGGTCCGGTCGAACCGGCCCTGCAGTCCGCGATAGTCCCGTCGCAGGACCCGCCTTGCCGCCGGCCGCAACGGCGATGCCGCCGCAAACAGGAAGACGCGGGCGGAGAGGAAAAGGACAGGGGCGACGCGCCGCAAGAGCGGCGAGGGCTCGTCGCGCCGTCCGCCGCCCGTGTCTAGTGCCGCAAGGCTGCGGGTCTTCGGCATGACCCCGGATGGGAGAGTCCCGTCGAAGGTGATCGGCTCTGCGTCGGTTTTCGCCATGGCGGCGAGGCCCGGGGTCAGCCCGGGGCGTCTTTGAGCAGCGCGACGGCGCGCTCGAGCTGCTCGGGCTCGTGGCTTGCCGAGAGGAAGAACCGCAGCCGGGCCGAGCGTTCGGGAACTGCAGGATAGATGATCGGCTGCACGTTGACGGCGCGGTCGAACATGGCCTGCGACAGGCGCGCCGCCGCCGCGGAACTGCCGACGATGACCGGCACGATCGCGGCACCGGTCGAGGTGCCGGTGTCGAACCCCGCGCCGCGAAGTGCCGTCAGGAACGCGGATGCGTTCCGGCGCAGCTTCCCCACCCGGTCCGGCGCACGCTCGAGGAGACCGAGAGCCGCGGTCGCCGCTGCCGCACCCGGGGGCGAGAGGCCGACGGAATAGACGAAACCCGGGGCGCTGAGCCGGAGATGATGGATCAGGCTTCGCTTGCCCGCGATATAGCCGCCGCAGGACACCAGGGCCTTGCTGAGCGTTCCCATCCAGATATCGACGTCGCCTGGGTCGATGCCGGTGTGCTCCGCGCTGCCGCCGCCCCGATCGCCGAGCACGCCGAGCGCATGCGCCTCGTCGACCATGAGCCACGCATCCTGCTCGCGCGCGAGGCGGGTGAAGGCCGGCAGGTCGGGGATGTCCCCGTCCATGCTGTAGTGACCCTCGATCACGATCAGCGCGCGGCGGCAGGACGCGCGATGCTGGGCGAGGATGTGGCGCGCCGCCGCGGCATCGTTGTGACGGAACGCAAGCCGTCGCGCGCCCGACAGCACCGCGCCCTGGACGGCGCTGTTGTGGATCAGCTCGTCATGCACGATCAGGTCCCCCGGCCGCAGCAGGCTGCCGACCACGGTGACGTTCGTCGCATGCCCGCTGACGAAGGCCAGGCAGTCCTCGGCCCTGTAATGCGCGGCGAGCGCCTGTTCGAGTTGCCGATGCAACGGCCGCTCTCCGGCGACAAGGCGGCTGGCGGACACCGATGTGCCGTAGCGCGCGACCGCCTCCGCCACGGCCTCGGCGATCTTGGGGTGGCCGTTCAGGCCGAGATAGTCGTAGGAGGCGAAGTTCAGGCAGCGCCTGCCCTCGATCGAGGTTTCGGCGCCGGCGATGCCGTCGTGCATGCGGAAGAACGGGTTGGCGATCCCGAGCTTCTCCGCCCCCCAGCCGATGGTTTCCATCTCCGCCCGTCCGGGCAGGTCGGCCATCCTGTCGGCCGGCGCCGCGCCCCCGCGCTGTGCCTTGCGCGGGGCGGCCGAGAACCGATGCAGCAGCAGGCGCTTGGCGTCATCGGACAGGCCGAAAATGCCATGCGCCACGTCAGCGAACCTCGTCCGCCGGAACGGGCCCCGAGGGCGTCCCGATCTCGTCGGCCAGCCGTTCCAGCCGCAGCCGTTCCGGGTCGTCCTCGTCGAAGTGGCGTCCGGTCACCGCGGTACGCTCTGCGGCTGCGACGGCGCCGGCCAGCGTGGCGACGAGCCGCGCTGCCAGTTTCCTTGGCGTGGCTGTCCCGCCCCAGGTCAGACCCGGCAGCGCCTCGCCGAGCTGGCGCTCCAACGCGATCTTCAGCTCCACGCCCATAAGCGAGTCCATCCCCAACTCGGACAGCGGCCGGTCGATGTCGATCCGGTCGCGGGAAATCTGCAGCGTGGCGGCGATCTGTTCCTGCACGAGGGCGGCGACGACAGCCTCCGCCTCGGCGGCCGAAAGGCCGACAAGCCGGGCGCGGAGGTTGTCGTTGTCGGCCCCTGTCTCGGCCCAGCCCCACAATCTCCCGAACATCGGCTCCGCCAGGATCGGCAAGGCAGTTCGGCCATCACCCCAGTTCACCTCGGCATAAGCGAGTACCGGCTCGCCGGAGCCGAGCAGCGAGGACAGCGCACCCAGTGCCTGGTCGGATGGCATCGGCACCGCCTTCAGCCGCCGCGCGAGTGCAGCGCCGACAGTGGGCTGCGCGGCCAGCATGCCGGCGTCGGCGATCAGCCCCCAGGCAACGGCCAGGGCCGGCAATCCCTCGTCGCGCCGTCTCGCCGCCAGCGCCTCGAGCGCGGCATTGGCCGCCACGTAGGCGCCTTGTCCGGGACTGCCGAGCATCGTCGTTGCCGAGGAGAACAGAAGGAACGTCTCGACCGGGTCGGTTCGCGTCAGCCGGTCCAGCGCTTCGGCGCCGGCGAGCTTGGGCCGCAGAGCGGCGGCGACGGTTTCCGCATCGAGGGTTTCGAGCAGCCCGTCCCCACCGGCCTGGGCGGCATGGACCACGCCGCCGATCGGCGGCATCGCGGCACGGATCATGTCCAGGGTCGCAGCCAGCTCCGTCCCGTCGGCGACGTCGCAAGCGAAGCAGTCCACCTGCGCGCCGGCCGCTTCGAGCCGCTGACGCAAGGCGTCGGCCTCGGGCGCCGATGGGCCGCGCCGGCTCAACAGGGCCAGATGGCAAACCCCGGACGCTGCGAGGCTCAGTGCTGCCCGTGCGCCGAAGCCGGAGGTGCCGCCGGTCACCACCCAGGTCCGGTCCCGGCGCGGGGAAGGCGCTTCGCGTGGTGCTTCCGCGGCGACATGGTCGGGCACCAGCACGATTTTCCCGACATGCTCGGCCGTGCGAAACAGGGCGAAGGCGTCGACTGCCTCGGAATATGGGAACTGCACCCTCGGCAGTGGCCGCAATGCCCCCGACGCGAACAGCGCCGCGATCTCGGCGAGCACCTCGCGGACGACATCCGGGCGGCCGGCCAGCAGCTCGTCGGCGTCGACGGCGAAATAGCTCGCGTTGCGTCGCAGCGGCCGCAAACCGATCCGCCGCCCGGCATAGATGTCGCGCTTGCCGAGTTCGACGAAGCGGCCGAACGGGGCGAGCAGCCCCAGGCTTCGCTCCATCGCCTCGTCGCTCAGCGAGTTGAGCACGACATCGACGCCGTTGCCGTCGGTCAGGGCACGCACCTCGTCGGCGAAGCGCAGCGACCGCGAATCGAGCACGGCGTCCAGGCCGAGCGCCCGCAGAACCGCGCGTTTGGCCGGACTTCCGGCCGTGGCGACAACCCGCGCGCCCCGATGCAGCGCGTACTGGATCGCGGCCAGGCCAACTCCGCCCGTGCCGGCATGGATCAGCACGGTTTCGTCACGCCGCAGGCGGGCGAGGTGGCCGAGCCCGTAGACCGCGCTGAGGAAAGCGACCGGTATCGTGGCGCCGTCGGCGAAGCTGGCGCCGTCGGGAAGGTGGGCGATCGCATGGCTCGCGGTGACGATGCGCGTCGCAAAGGCGCCGGGCGCGACCGCCATGACGCGATCTCCGGGTGAAAACCCGGTGACCCCGCGACCGACGCTTTCGACGATGCCGGCGCACTCCATGCCGAGCGTCGGTCCGGCGAAGCCGTACAGCACGGCCTCGTCCGGAAGCAGGCGCATCGCCCACATCAGGTCACGGAAGTTGAGGCCGCAGGCTTGCACGCCAATCGCCACCTCATCCGGTCCCGGTGCCGGCGATGCGGCCGCTTCCCAGCGCAGCGTCTGGATCAGTCCCGGCACCTCCGCACCGAGTCTGACCGGCTGTCGCTGCTCGTCGTGCGTGATCGAGGGTGGGAAGCCGATCGAGACGCGCGGCGCCCGGCGTACGGGGATGCCGTCATGCCCGGCCCATTCCGCCTCGGCCTCCGCGTCGTCCGCCGCCAGGTCGCCACACAGGCAGGCGGCCGCGCGCACCGCTTCGAGGTCGCCGCCGAGATCGAGTCGGCGGCACGCGACGCCGGGCATCTCGTTGGCGATCACCCGGCCGATCGCCCGGCGCGCGGCCTCGACAGGGTCGGTTCCGGCGTCGCGCGTCACCAGCACCAGACGGCCGTTGCCCGCCTGTGCCTGGCGCGCCGCCTCGGCGTCGAGAGCGATACGCGCGTCCGCGCTCAGCCTCGGCCGGGGGAGCACGACGACCGTCTCTCCCGCAACTTTCTCGCAGCGAGCAGCCCGCCGCACCGGCCCGGAGGCGGCGAGGCCGCGGCAGAGCGCATCGGCCAGCTTGTCCTCATCGTCCGCCACCACCAGGGTGGGGCCTGATAGAACGCCGACCGTCGCGGCCGGTGCCTCTCCTGGGGCCTGTGCGGTCAGCACGAGCAGGGCCCAGGGCGGCGCAGCGATTTCGTCGGCGCCTGCGCAGGCATATCCAGCGGCCGCAAGCGCGCCGGTCCAGTCGCCCGCCGAGCGCGTGCCGCGCTCCAGCAGTCCGGCGATCGCGAGCAGGTCCCAGAGCGGATCGGGCGCCAGTTCGACCGCCAGCAGCAGGCCGTCCCGGACCAGGCAGTTCCGCAGAGACGCCAGTTCTTCCGGCTGGCCTGGCGCGCCGACGGCATCGCCGAGCGCATGCGCAGCGATGACGATGTCGAAGCGTTGCGTCGCTGCAGGGTTCCAGGCTTCGGCCGTGGCATTGCCGAACGGCAGCAGGCTGGCGCGCAGGGCAGCGACGCGCGCCGGATCCGTCGCAGCGGTGTAGAGGATCGACGCCGGCGCGCCGCGGAGGCTGCGCAGAATGCGCCGCGACAGCACCCCACGCCCGGCGCCGAATTCGAGGACGCGCAACGGCCGATCGGACGGCCAGGCACGGGCCACCTCCAGCACCGCCGCGGCCAGCGACGTTGCGACGGCGGTGCCGAGTGGCGGTCCCTGGAGAAGCTGCTCGCCCAGCCCCGCGGCTTCGGCCGCGAGAGGGCCGCAGCGGAGTGCCTCTGGCAGGCGCTCCGCCGCACGGAGCACGAGTGTGTTTGCTGCCGCCAACCCTCGCGCGCCGAAGAACAGGGCACGCCAGATCTCCGTCGCCGCAGGCAGCTCGTCGGCCGCTTCGAGGTTGGCGGACAGGCGCTCGAGCAGCGGTATCGTCTCCGGGGCCATCGCCGCGTGCGCGGCCAGCGCGTCGAGACCGAGGCCGGCGTCATGTGGGCCGAGCGAGGCGGCCGCGTCCCGGCAGGATGCAGCGATGAAGGCGTGCAGCAGGGGCGATGTATCCGGGTCCGCGACCGCCTCGCTGGCGATCGCCGTCATCGCCGCCCGCGCCCTGGCGAGGCAGAAGTCAGACGGCGGCGCTGCCCCAAGCGGCGCCGGTACGGTCGTCCGGTACAAGATGCGGCCCGTCTCGACACGAGCGCGCGCGCGCAGTTCTCGGAACCAGCATTCTTCCAGCACCAGGAACGGGGTGAACGAGCCATCGAGGAGGGTGATGTCGGCCAGCACGCCGTGGTCGGTCACCGCACGGATGTGGACCCGCGCGGCCTCGGCGGCGCTTGTAGTCTGCCGACGGCGATGGAGCACGACGCGGCCGAACCGCCAGGGCACCAGGATACCCCGGAGCCGCCCGGCGCGGGATGCCATCAGCCCGATCACGCCGTGGAACGCGGCATCGAGGCTGCAGGGGTCGACCAGGAACGGCTGATTTGGGTCTTCCGCACCGGACGCGCGGAGACGGACCGTTGCGGCATCCGCCCCGTGCAGCTCGACTTCGGCGGCACGGCGGAACGCCGGCCCGTAACAGAAGCCGGCGGCTTCGGCCGCTTCGTACAAACGGTCGGCCCCGATGATCGTGTCGGCCGCCAGCCGCGGAACGTCCGTGGCCATGGGATCGGTCAGACCCGTCAGCCGTCCCGCCGCATGGACCGCCCATTCCTCGCCCGCCAGGCGCGGGCGGGCGGCAAGGTCGAACAGGCCGGAAGGCTGGCAGCGCAGGCGCAGCTCCCGGATCCGGTCCTCGGACAACGTGATCGGTCGTTGCAGTTCGAGATCGGCGATTTCCAGCCCTGCGGCGCCGGCGAAGCTCTCATCCGCCGCGGCCAGTGCGATGTCGATGATCGCGGCCGCCGGCAGCACCGCTTCGCGCTCGATGCGATGGTCGCCGAGCCATGGGTGCAGCGTCAGATCGAGGTGGCTGGTCCATTCCGCGACATCGGGGAAACGCCTGACGCCGAGCAGCGGATGGCGGCCGGTGGGTTTGGCGACCGGAACTCCCTCTTGTGTCTGCTCGAACCAGTGGGATTGCCGCTGCCACGGCGTGCGCGGCAGGGCGCGTCCGCGTGCCGGCTGGTCATAGCACGCGGAACGGGACAGGTCGGCGCCCGCGACGTGACAGGCGAGACCCATTTGCGGGAACGGATCCGTATCCGTCCGCTCTGTTCCCAGCGTTGCCAGCACGCGTCCCGAAACCTGCGTTCCGCCAAGCGCGTCGTACAGGTAGGATAGCAGGATCGGCTTGGCGCCGATCTCAAGGAACAGCCGGACGCGCGCCCGCTCGACCAGCGTGACGAGCGCGTCCGCGAAGCGCACTGGCGCACGCACGTTCCGCCACCAGTAGTCGGCGTCGAGCGTTCCGTCCTCGACCGGCTCGGCGGTAACGGTCGAAACCATCAGCAGGTCCGGCTGGCGGGGCACGATGCCGGCAAGGTCGGCGATCAGGCCATCGCGCAAGTTGTCCATGGCCGCGCTGTGGAACGGGTAGTCGAGATCGAGCGGCGTGAACGCAAGCGCTTCCTGCGCGGCCACGCCGGCGAGCCGCGCGAGCGCCGACTCAGGGCCGACGATCGTGACCGACTCCCGCGCGTTGACGGCGGCCACTTCCACGCTCTTCGCCAGCCCGATGCGTGCCGCGAGTTGCTTGGCACGTGTCTCGCTCGCGCCGAGCACCGCCATGCGTCCTCGGCCCCGCGTTGTCTGCTGATGACGGCTGCGCGCCACGACGACGCGGGCGGCGTCATCGAGCGTGAGGGCGCCCGCCGTCCAGGCCGCGGCGATTTCGCCGAAACTGTGTCCAACGCAGGCGTCGGGCGTGAGGCCGAGGCGGCGCAGCGCCGATACGATGCCGACCTGGATTGCGAACAGAAGCGGCTGCGCCACGTCCGTCCGGGCCATCGCGTCGGCTTCGAGCCCGTCCACCAACCGGGTGGTGACCGACCATCCGAGTGCCGGCGCGAGCACCGCGTCGAGTTCGTCGATCTGCTCGCGGAACGCGAGGTTGTGCGACAGCGCATCACGACCCATTCCGAGCCAC
>DATEQV010000015.1:0-9361 GCA_035272265.1 Acidisphaera sp.
GCTCCACCACGAGCGCTTCCAACTCGGGGCGAGGCAGGCCAGGCAGATCGGCGGGCGGTGACATGCACCAACCGAATCGTACCGGCTCGCGTCGGGGGAAGCGGAAAAATGCACGCCGCCCGGGGTTTTGCCCCGCTTACTGCCCGTGTAGCGGCCCAGCCGGGCCGCTACAGGATCAGGCTGTGCTGCTCCAGCTGCGACAGGGTGATCGGGCCGGTGTGGAGCAGGGTCACATGGGCGCCGCCGCTGGGACCGTTGATCGTGAGCACCGTGTTGGCGTACCGCCCGGAGCCCTGCGTGGACAGGTGCACGTCGCTGTCGTTGACGGACATCCGCGACAGGTCGAGCACATCGCCGTTCGTCAACGTGAAGCCGCGCACGGTCAGGAAGCCTCCCGCCGAACCGACGGTGAACGTCTCGGAGCCGTGGATCGCACCGCGGACGTGATCGACGCCTCCGGAATCGCTCATGTTGATCGTGTTGCGGCTGCCGCCGAGGAACACGTGGTTGATGCCGGAGCCGAGATTCAGCGTGGTCGCGTTGATCACCACGTAGCGGTCGTACCCGCCTTCGCCGCCATAGGGGCTGCTGCCGGTGATGGTGGCCGATCCGCCGAAATCCCGGATGAACTCGTTGCCATATGAAAATGCGATCGTGGCGTCGGGCTGGTACTCGGTCACGACGTAGTGGCCGTTCGGTGATCCGCCGTAGATTTTGGCGCCGGGCGCGTTGTCCCACAGGACCTGGTGAACCTGGCCCAGGAAGACCCCAGCTAGCGTGTAAACCGTGCTGACGTCGGGATAGCCCGAGGTCTCGGTACCGAGGACGCCGGTTCCGAAAGCCGGGTAACCGAACCAGGGGATAGACATGCGAACCTCCGGTGCGCTGCAGATCGCGGTGTGGTAACCGGCGTCAGCGGCTGATCGGCAAGCTCTGCAGCAACGCCCACATTCTAGCCGATCCGGTCAGGCCTGGCACGCCGGGACCGGTCGCAGTTTGTGCAACCGAACGTAACGCGCGCCGGTTACTTGCCGTCACATTTGGCGGTTGCGGGAGCCATGCAACCGACGGTGCGTACCGGGTGGAACTTATCCGCTTAGCGCGCGCGATGTCCGCGCTATGTCCACCCGGTCGCGGCGGCTCGCGGCGCAGCCCCGGGGGCGGCTGCCGTCCACCGTTAGCTCCTCTCTGAGTAGTTTCCGAGGATAGACGCTAAACCCGAAGGTGCGATGTTCCTCATGTCAGCTGGCGCGATGCCGACACACCACCAGCCGACTGGGCCCTGCCCATGTTACCCATGCCTTCTCCTCGCGGCTCGGTGTCAATGCCGGGCCGCCTTTTCTCGCCGTGGCCTTTTCTCGCCGTGCAGGGGTTTTCGGTTGGCTTCGTCCCGATGCCCCTCGTCGACGTTTGCAACACAATCCACCGCAAGCTGCCCATGTCGTCTGCCGGACAACTGGCGCAGAGTAGATTCCGGGGCTGCCGGCGGCGGCGGCTTCTCGCTAGCGTCGGACGTGCTGGGGTCAGGCCCGGAAACAACCTCGCTCCAAGAAACATCAGGTAGAGACATGCAAATCGGTCAATTGAAGTCGGGTCTGACGTTTAATCGTCGCGGTTTGCCGGGAGGCGCCGGAAAAACCGTGCGGTTGGAGATCGAGCCGCTGCGCAGATGCTTGCTGATGTCGGTGGCGGCGTTCGGCCTGATGGCCGGAACGGCGCTGGCGCAGAACGCGCGCACGTACCCGACGCCGGCCGCCGGCGCGACCAACGGCGAGATTCGCCCGGGGCACGTACCCGGCGTCGGACAATCCGAGCCCTCTTCCACGAACGCGAGCAACATCGACCGCGCGGACAGCCGCTCGACGATCGCGCCCACCCTGCCCACCCCGCCCGGCGGCGACAACGCGGGCATCCAGAACTACCTGCGTGACGCCGAGCAGGCCCTGAGCCGAAACCAGACCGGGCTGGCGCAGGAGTCGATCGAGCGGGCGCAGACCCGCCTGCTGGATCGCTCGGTGGAACAGGGGCAGACCGGCACCCCGGTGCAGGACCCGACGGTCAGCACCCTCGAGCACGCACGCCAGGCCCTGGCGAACCACGACATCGCCGGCGCCCGCCGCCTCGTCGCCCAGGCGATGGCAGAGAACCACGGATAAATAACCGCGGCACCGAGACGACCGACGCCGGGACGCCGCTCTCACGCCGGTTGCGCACGCGCCCGTCTTTGCGGGTGCGCGGCGCCATGCCAAATCCGCCTTCCTCGTCGGCCTACCCCGTCAACGCGCCTGCCTCGCGCAGCGCCGCGATCTCCGCCTCGCTGAACCCCAGTTCGCGCGCGATGTCCGCGCCGTCTTGGCCCAGTCGCGGCGGCTCGCGGCGCAGGCCGGGGCGCTTGCCGTCCAGCGAGATCGGCAGCGCCGGCAGCTTGGTGCGCCGCCCGTCCGGCATCGTCACCGGCACCAGCCCGCCCGAGGCGTTCAGGTGCGGATCGTCGAACAGGTCGGCCGGCTTGGCGATCGGCGCATAGGGCAGGCCAACCTCGTCGAACCGCGCGAGCAGGTCCCGCGTCGTGTAGCGCTTGACCACCTCGGCGATCACCGGGATCACGCGCGGGCGCGCCGCCCTGCGCTGGGCCTGCGTCGCCAGCGCCGGGTCGGCGGCCAGCCCCGTCATGCTGAACGCGGCACAGAACGCCTTCCACTGCGTGTCGGTCACCACACCCAGGAACACCTGCTCGCCGTCCGCCGTCTCGAACAGGTCGTACACCGGCCACGCCACGTCGCGCAGGCCCATCGGCTTGGGCTCCTCGCCCGTCACCGCCAGCTGCGCCATGTGCTGCGCCACCAGCAGCAGCGTGTTCTCGAACAGCCCCGCCTGCACGTAGCGGCCGCGGCCGGTGCGGGTGCGCTCGTGCAGCGCCGCCAGGATGCCGATCGCGCCGAACATTCCGCCCATGATGTCGTTGACCGACGAGCCCACGCGCATCGGCTTTCCCGGCAAGCCGGTCATGTAGGCGAGGCCACCCATCATCTGCACGACCTCGTCCAGCGCGACGCGAGTCGCGTACGGTCCTGGGAGGAATCCCTTCAGCGAGCAGTAGATCAACCGCGGATTATCCGCCGACAGCGCGCCATAGCCGAGCCCGAGCTTGTCCATCGCGCCGGGGCGAAAATTCTCCGTCACCGCGTCGGCGGTCGCGATCAGCCGGCGCACCAGCCGCATCCCGCCGTCGGTTTTCAGATCCACCGCAAGGCTGCGCTTGTTGCGGTTGAAAGTGACGAAGAAGCCGGCGCCCGATCCGGTCAGCCGGCGCGTGTTGTCGCCGTCCGGCGCGGGTTCGACCTTGATGACGTCGGCGCCGAGATCGGCCAGCACCAGTCCGCAGCTCGGCCCCATGACCATGTGCACGAACTCGACGACGCGGATGCCGTCCAGTGGAAGCTCGCGGAGATCATCGTGAGGGAGCGGCGCGCTCATGCCGCGCGGCGGAACGTCTTCGGAATGCCGGCCAGCGGCACCTGCCCATGCATCGGCTCATCGGGCAGTCCGGCGTGCAGCAACGCTCTCGCGGCGATCAGCTTCTCCAGGTCGATCCCGGTGGCGAACCCCATGCTCTCCAGCATGAACACCAGGTCCTCGGTGACGATGTTGCCCGACGCGCCGGGCGCGTACGGACACCCGCCCAGACCCGCGAGCGACGAATCGAACGCGCGGATCCCCTCCTCCAGTCCCGCCAGGGCGTTCGCCAGGCCGAGCCCCATCGTGTCGTGCAGGTGCAGCCCCTTCAGCGCCGGCCCGACCGCGGCGCGCACCGCGCGCACGACCTCCCTGATCTGCGCCGGATGGCCGTAGCCCACGGTATCGGCGAGTGTGACCGAATCCACGCCCGCCTCGGCAAGCCCCGAGGCGACGCGCACCACCTGATCCGTCGGCACCACGCCGTCGATCGAGCAGCCGAACGCGGTCGAGCACGCCGCCTCGACTTCCATCCGGCGCTTCTGTTCGCGCACCCAGCGCACCACGCGCGCGACCTCGGCGATCTGCTCGTCGGGCGTGCGGTTGAGGTTGGCGCGGCTGTGGCCCTCGCTGACCGAGACGGGAATGCCGACGCGGTGCGCGCCATTGGCATAAGCGTCCTGCGCCCCGCGCAGGTTGGGCGCCAGCGCCACCACGGTCAGGCCAGGGATGGTCACGGCCTGTCGTACCACCTCGGCCGTATCGGCCATTTGCGGGATGACGCGCGCGGGGACGAAGCTGCCGACCTCGATCTCGCGCACGCCGGCTGCCGCGATCGCCGCGATCCAGCGCACCTTCTGGTCGGTCGCCATCCGGCCCTTCGCCATCTGCAATCCGTCGCGCGGCCCGACCTCGGTCACGTCGACGTGTTCAGACGTTCCCACCATTGCTGCCCTCCCCGAACGGGGGGCGAAGGTGCTACCGCACTGGCCAGACGGCAAGCATCCGGCCATGTTCGGAGGCGCCGGGGCACGCTTGCTGGCCGACGCGGCGCCACGAAATGCCGTCACAGGGCGCACGCGTCCGCCCCGCTCGCCGATCGAAGGAGACTTCATGCGGAACCGACCCCGGTTCGTCATCTTGGCCGGCGCGCTGATTGCCGTCTCGCTAGGCGCGGCTGCGCTGGTCGCGTGGCCGTCCGCTCCCGCGCAGGCGCAGCGCCCGCCGTCCGGACCGCCCGCCGTCGGCGTCGTGCGCGTGCAGCGCACGCCGATCACCGAGACCAACGAATTCGTCGGCCGCATCCAGTCGACCAACCGCGTCGCCATCGTCGCGCGCGTCAACGCGTTCCTCGACAAGCAGCTGTTCACCGAAGGTGCGGAGGTGAACGCCGGCGACCTGCTGTACGTGCTCGAGCAGGCGCCGTTCGAAGCCGACGTCCAGGCAAAGGCGGCAGCGGTCGCGCAGGCGAAGGCGCAGCTGGAGAACGCCAACATCACGCTCGGTCGCGCCGAGTCGCTGCTGCGCACACCCGCCGGCCAGCAGTCCAACGTCGACAATGCGCGCGCGACGCAGCTGTCCGACGCCGCACAGGTGATGGCCGCGCAGGCGCAGCTGACCTCATCGCAGATCAACCTCGGCTATACCGAGATCAAGGCGCCGATCGCCGGCAAGATCGGCCGCACCGCGGTGACCGTGGGCAATTACGTCACGGCGACCTCGGGGACGCTGACGACGATCGTCAGCCAGGACCCGATGTATGTCGTCTTCGCCGTCTCCAACCGCGCGGTGATCGATCTGCAGCGACGCTACTCCGACCAAGGCGGCCTGAATGCGCAGGTGATCAAGCTGCGCCTGCCGGACGGGCGCATGTACAGCCAGACCGGGCGTCTGAACTTCATGGACAACTCGGTCTCCTCCAGCACCGACACGCTGATCCTGCGCGGCACGATCCCGAACCCGCCGGCCGGCACGGCGATGGTCAACAACGCGCATGTGCGCGAACTGACCGACGGCGAGTTCGTCACCGTGCTGCTGGAAGGCGTCGAGCCGGTGGAGGCGCTGACGATTCCCCGCGCGGCCGTGCTGTCCGATCAGCAGGGCAACTACGTCTTCACGGTCGACGCGCAGAACAAGGCGCAGCAGACGCGCATCACGATGGGCCAGTCCTCGCCCACCACCGCCGTGGTCACCAGCGGCCTGCAGGAAGGCCAGATGGTGGTGGTGGACGGCGTGCAGCGCGTCCGGCCCGGGATCGAGGTGATGCCGGGACCCGCCTCGCCCCAGCCCGGCGTGACGGCCGCTGACGCGACCGGCGGGGGCGGTCCGACGTCCAGTGCGGTGGACAGCGGGACCGCCGGCAACGGATCGCCGGCCGCGCAGACCGCCACGGCAGGCAGCGGCACTGTCGGCAACGGCGCACCGGCCGGCGCAGGCAGCACCGCTCGATGATCTCCGCCGTCTTCGTCGACCGGCCGCGGCTCGCGGTGGTGATCGCGATCGTGATCACCATCGCCGGCCTGCTGTCGATGGCGCGCATCCCGGTCGCGCAGTTCCCCGACATCGTGCCGCCGCAGGTCACCGTCTCCGCCACCTATCCCGGCGCCTCGGCCGAGACGGTGGAAAGCGCCGTCGCGCAGCCGATCGAGGCGCAGGTCGTCGGCGTCGACAAGTCGATCTACATGAAATCCGTCAGCGGCAATGACGGCGGCTACACGCTGACGGTCAGCTTCCAGCTCGGCACCAACCCCGACATCAACACCGTCAACGTCAACAACCGCGTGCAGACGGCGCTGTCGCAGCTGCCGGCCGAGGTGCAGCTCGAAGGCCTCACGGTCCAGAAGAAATCCTCGTCGGTCCTGCAGTTCATCATCTTCAACAGCACCGATCCGAAGCTCGACCCGCTGTTCGTCACCAACTACGTCGTCATCAACGTGCTGGACGCGATCTCGCGCACGCCGGGCGTCGGCCAGGCGTCGCTGTTCAGCAAGCAGAACTACTCCATGCGGGTGTGGTTCGACGTCAACCGGCTGACGCAGCTGAACCTGTCGCCGTCCGACATCGTCAACGCGATCAACGCGCAGAACGTCATCGCCCCGATCGGCCGCATCGGTGCGCGTCCGATCGCCAACGACCAGCAGTTCCAGCTGAACCTGCAGACGCAAGGCCGGCTGGTCACGCCCGAGCAGTTCGGCAACATCGTCATCCGCGCCAACCCCGACGGATCGAGCCTGCGCATCCGCGACGTCGCGCGCATCGAGCTCGGCGCGCAGAGCATGGACAGCGAGAGCCGGATCGACGGCAACCCGGGCGTGCCGATCGGCATCTACCTGGCACCGGGCGCCAACGCCGTCGCCACCGCCCAGGCGGTCAGTGCCACGCTCGCGCGGCTGGAGCAGCGCTTCCCGCCTGCCCTGCAGGCGCAGGTCATGTACGACAGCACGACCTTCGTCACCGACACGATCCGCGAGGTCATCAAGACGCTGATCGCCGCCTTCGTGCTGGTGGTGGTCGTCGTGTTCCTGTTCCTCGGCAGCCTGCGCGCGACGATCATCCCCACCGTCGCGGTGCCGGTCAGCCTGATCGGCGCCTTCGCCTTCCTCTCCGCCCTCGGCTACACGGCCAACACCGTCTCGCTGCTGGCCTTGGTGCTGGCGATCGGCATCGTCGTCGACGACGCGATCGTGGTGGTCGAGAACGTCGAGCGCGTGATGGAGGAGGAGCCGGAGCTCAGTCCGGCGGACGCCACCAAGAAGGCGATGCGGCAGATCACCGGGCCGGTGATCGCGATCACGCTCGTGCTGCTGTCGGTGTTCGTGCCGGTCGGCTTCATCCCCGGCCTGTCGGGCACGCTGTTCCGCCAGTTCGCGGTCACCATCAGTTGCGCCATGCTGATCTCGGCGCTGAACGCGCTGACGCTCTCGCCCGCGCTGTGCTCCGTGTTCCTGCGTCATTCCGGGCCCAAGCGCGGCATCCTGGCGCGCGTCCTGCGCGGCATCGACTGGGCACGCGACGGCTACGCGGCGATCGTTAACCGGCTGGTGCGCGTCTCGGTCCTCTCGCTGGTCGCCGTCGCCGGGTGCGCCGCGGGCGTCTGGTTCCTCTCCACCATCACGCCCACCGGCTTCCTGCCGGAGGAGGACCAGGGCGCCTACTTCACCTTCGTGCAGCTGCCGGACGGCGCCTCGGTCGCGCGCACCAGCGCGGTGTCGGCGGAGATGGAGAAGAAGATCCGCGCGTTCCCCGGCGTGGACCACGTGCTGTCGATCGTCGGATTCTCGCTGCTCGACGGCTCGCAGGAGCCGAACGCGGCGTTCATCGTCGTCAAGCTCAAGCCGTTCGCCGACCGCGGCGGGTTCGGGACATCGGTGCAGTCGCTGATCGGACAGACCTTCGGCGCCGGCCAGCAGATCCGCTCGGCGACGATCTTCCCGGCCAACCTGCCGCCCATCATCGGCCTGTCCACCGGCGGCGGCTTCGAATACGTGCTGGAAGCGCTGCAGGGCCAAGCGCCGGCCGATATCGGCAGCGTGATGAACGGGCTGATCGCGTCGGCGAACGCCAGCCCGCAGCTGACGCGCGTGTTCTCGACCTTCACCGCGAACAACCCGTCGATCTACATCGACATCGACCGCGAGAAGGCGCAGGCGCTGGGCCTGAACATCGGCGACATCTTCACCACGATGTCGGCGACGCTTGGCGGCATCTACGTCAACAACTTCAACCTGTTCGGGCGCACCTGGCAGGTCAACATCGAAGGCGAGGCGCGCGACCGCCGCGACCTCGAGAACATCTGGCAGATCTACATCCGCAACAACCGCAACGAGATGGTGCCGCTGCGCTCGGTCGCCAGCCTGCACGTCGTCGTCGGCCCGCAGGTCATCACCCGCTACAACAACTACCGCTCCGTGGTCATCAACGGCAGCCCGGCGCCGGGCGTGAGCTCGGGCGACGCGCTGCTGGCGATGGCGGCCGTGTCGGCGCACACGCTGCCGCCGGGCTACAGCTTCGACTGGACCGGCACCGCCTATCAGGAACAGCTCGCCGCCGGGCAGACCGGCGTGATCCTGGCTCTCGCCGTGCTGTTCGCCTACCTGTTCCTGGTCGGCCTGTACGAGAGCTGGGTGATCCCGATCCCGGTGCTGGTCTCGGTCACCGTCGGCGGCCTCGGCGCCTTCTTCGCCATCCTGATCTCCGGCCTGTCGCTCGATCTGTACGCGCAGATCGGGCTCGTGGTGCTGATCGCGCTGGCGGCGAAGAACGGCATCCTGATCGTCGAGTTCGCCAAGGACCGGCGCGAAGAAGGGATGCCGATCGTCGAGGCCGCGATCCTGGGCTCGCAGATGCGGTTCCGCGCGGTGATGATGACCTCGGTCGCCTTCATCCTCGGCCTCGTGCCGCTGGTGTGGGCGACGGGCGCGGCGATGCTCAGCCGGCGCGGCGTCGGCACCGCCGTGTTCGGCGGCATGATCTTCGCCAGCTCGCTCGGCATCTTTGTCATCCCGATGCTGTACGTCACGTTCCAGACGATGCGCGAGCGCATCAAGGCCCGCTTCGGCCGCCGCGCCCCGGTGCGCGAGGTGACCCACGCGGGCGAGGACTGAGAGGCTGAAAATGTATCGGCGGTTGAGGTGAGTTCGCTGAATCGTGTTTTGGTAGGACCGACGCGCGAGATGCTGGGACGCTCCTATGGCCGGAGCTGGGGGCTTGTGGCGCGAGGTATCTCACGTTGATCCGGGTTCAAGCCGGCATTGTCAGCCACGAAAGCGATCGGGAACCCGAAGAGTTGCGATCGCACGACGTATCCGGACGATTGGATCAAGCTTTGTGTGGGACTGTATGGCTCCGGCGCTGGCGCGGTCGCGTCTGGCGGGGGTTCAACCCGCCGCCAGGCGCCAGCCGCACA
>DATEQV010000016.1:0-6692 GCA_035272265.1 Acidisphaera sp.
GCTCCACCACGAGCGCTTCCAACTCGGGGCGAGGCAGGCCAGGCAGATCGGCGGGCGGTGACATGCACCAACCGAATCGTACCGGCTCGCGTCGGGGGAAGCGGAAAAATGCACGCCGCCCGGGGTTTTGCCCCGCTTACCCCGCGAGCTTGCCCTGCGCCAGCTCGCTGTCGAACCAGTCGAGCGCCCAGTTGAAGTTCACCGGCCGCGGCCATTCGAACCCGGCCATCGCCGCGTCGTAGTCGGTGCGGTGCTTGAGCAGGAAGGCGCGGGCGTCGGCGAAACTGGTCATGGCTGCACCACCGCCTCGCGCGGCAGGCCGGACAGCCAGCGATAGGTGACGGAGAAGTCCCGGCCGCCTTCGCCCGCCTCGACCAGCCTGCGATACAGCGACGCGGCGTGCGCGCCGAGCGGGGTGGGCGCGCCGCTTTCCTTCGCCGCCTCCTGCGACAGCAGCAGGTCCTTCAGCATCAGCGCCGCCGCGAAGCCCGGCGCGTAGTCGCGGTTGGACGGCGCGGCCGGCACCGGACCCGGCGCGGGACAATAGTTGGTCAGCGACCAGCACTGGCCCGAGGAGACGCTGGCGATGTCGAACAGCTTCTGACGGTCGAGGCCGAGCCTGTCGGCCAGCACCATCGCTTCGGACACCGCGATCATCGAGATGCCGAGGATCATGTTGTTGCAGATCTTCGCCGCCTGCCCGGCGCCCGGCCCGCCCGCGTGCACCACGGTCTTGCCCATGTTGCGCAGCACCGGCTGCGCGAGTTCGAACGCCGCCGCGTCGCCGCCTACCATGAAGGTCAGCGTGCCCGCCGTCGCCCCGCCGACGCCGCCGGACACCGGCGCATCCAGCATCGCCAGCCCCGCGTCCGCCGCCGCCGCCGCGACCGCGCGCGCCGTCGCGACGTCGATCGTCGAGCAGTCGATCAGCAGCACGCCCGAGCCGCGCAGCACATCGACCAGCCCGCCCTCGCCCAGGTAGGTGTCGCGCACATGCTCGCCCGCGGGCAGCATGGTGACGACCACTTCGGCCCCGCGCGCGGCGTCGGCGGCGTTGCGCGCGTGGCCGCCGGCGAAGCGCGACAGCACCGACGGCACGACGTCGAAGCCTTGCAGCTCGTGCCCGGCCTTCATCAGGTTGGCCGCCATCGGGCCGCCCATGTTGCCAAGGCCGATGAACCCGACACGGGCCATGGTCAGAGCACCTCGAACACGTCGTAGTGCGGCCCGTCCGGCTTGCGGTCGCCGGTGGCGATGGCGATCAGGCGGTTCAGCCAGGCGTGCTGGGGCGCGCCGGTTTCGAAGAACACGGCGGTGCGGAAATAGTAGTCCGACGGGTCGACCGCCTCGCCGCGGTTGAGCCGGGCGATCACCGCCTCGGGCCCGTGCCGCATGCCGCGGTAGGTCATGCCGATCAGGGCGTCGTCGTCGGCCTTCAGCACCAGCCGCACGTCGAGCGCGAGCGCCCCGTCGGCGCGGGCGATGATCCAGTCGGTGCCGCCCGGTATGACGGTGCCGCGGAGACGCGCGCCCTCGAACGTGCCGCCGCTGACCACGACCACGCGCCGGTCGCCCGCGGGCCCGGCGCCGATCAGCTGCGGAGGTGCGGCCGTCTGCAGCCGGATGGTGAACAGATGCGCCGTGCGTATTTCCGCCATGACCGGTCCTCGTTTCGCTTCCCGGCTTCCATGGTCGCGGAACCGCGCCGCGCCGGCAACCGCGGCGCTTGAGCCTCGTTGATCCCGGCACACCGGCGCGGCCTGCGCCCGCCGGGAGAGCCGGGTTTTCAACAGGACGCACCGCGCGAAGGGCGGTGCCAGGGAGGCGTAAGCATGTTCGTAAGGTCAGGTTTGGCACTCGCCGCCGCGATCGGCGCTGCCACGTTGCTCAGCGCGCCGGCGATGGCCGACGTTTGGGTCCCGGGGCACACCGCGCCCGGTGGCGCCTGGGTGCCGGGCCATTATGCGCCGGGGCCGGCGGTCGTGGTGACGCCTGCGGCGCCGGCGGCCGTGGCGGCGCCGCACCGCGTGTGGGTGGACGGCTGGCGCGGGCCGGAGGGCGTCTGGCACGCCGGTCACTGGGAAGTCCGGCCGTAACAACCGCAGCCGGGGTGCTCCGTCGGCCCGGGCGGCACGGCGACAGAAACGTCGCACCGTCCGGGCGTCCGGCTTATCGGAACGACAAAGAAACCTTTACGGCCGGCAGGGCAAGCGGCAGCATCCCCGCATGCCGAATGACCCTGGCGGAACTGACGACTTCAAGCCGTCGGAATATCTCACCAGCCTGATCGCCACGATCAACGACGAGGCGAAGTCGGCGCAGGGGAGCGCGATCCTGTTCCTGCTGGTCGGGCTCTATCTACTCGCCACCGCCGTCGGCGTCAGCGACGAGGATCTGCTGCTCGGGCGAACGGTAACGATCGCGCAGATCGGCGCCACCGTGCCGGTCGTCTTCTCGTTCGCCATCGCACCGATGGTCTTCGTGTTCCTGCATATCTACGCGCTGGTGCGCTACGACATGCTGGCGGGCAATCTGCGGCAGTTCCGGAAGGAGGTGCGCGAGTCGGTGCCGTTGGAGTCCCACCGCGAGCGTTGCCGGCAACTCCTGGTCAACACCGAGTTCGTCGACGCGCTGACCGCCTCGCATGGCTCGGCCCTGTACAGCCCGCTGTCGCCCTGGCTGTTCCGAGCCATCGTCGCGTGGTTCCCGGTCGTGGTCGTGCTGTTCGTGCAGATAAACGCGCTACGCTACCAGAGTGATCGCATCACGCTCATCCAGCTGGGTTCGCTCGCGCTCGACCTCGCGGCGCTGGTCTGGTTCTTCGCGCGCAACCCGCTGGACGTGGGCACGCCAAGACGAGTGAGGCACTGGCGGCGGACAGCTCGCCTCGGCGTGCTCGTCAGCCTTTCCGCCCTGCTCGCATCGCTCGATTACTACTGGCTCGCCACCGTGCCCGCGGACGCCGATCCCAACTTTGTCCGGTACGACCCGGCTTCGCTTTACTGGCGCGACCATCCGCACACCCAGCCGTCGCTGGCCGACAAAGCGCGCCAGCCGCTCGACCTGCTGTTATGCGCGCAACTGAACTGGGGCTGCCGCTTCTTGCGGATCGATCACCGCACTCTCGTCGGAAAGGTCTGGGACGAGAAGGCCGTCGCTGAGCTGCGTGCCGGCACTTCGAATCCGGGGAAGGCGCTGGCGGCGATCGAGGGGGTGGAGCTGCGACGCCGATCCTTGCGTTTCGCCGTTTTCGAGGAAAGCCGGCTCTACGCCGCCGACTTGATCGGCGCAGACTTGACAGGTGCTCGTCTAGCCGGGGCGAACATATCCGGTGCCCGCCTCGCTCGCGCGTCGCTCCGCGGCACCGATGTGACGCAGGAGCAGCTCAGCTCAGCGTCCCGCGACCTGTACGGGGTCGACCTGCGCGGTGCCGACCTTAGGAACGCACAACTGCAGGGCGCGGACCTGCGCGACGCGCACATGCAGGGGGCGGACCTGAGCGGCGCGCAGCTCCAGGCCGCGGACCTTACTTTCGCGCAGCTACAGGGCGCGGCCCTCGCCTTTGCACAGTTGCAGGGCGCGGTCCTCTACGGCGCGCAGTTGCAGGGTGCAGACCTGAGCGGAGCCAAGCTGTGGCGCGCTTATGCGTCCAACTACCGCCCGGCAAACCTTTCGCTCGCCGATCCGCGCCACGCCGACTTCGACACGCGGGTCACGAAGCCAGTGCTGGACGGGTTACTTCAAACCCTCGCAGCCGTTCCGGATCGGCGCGAAGCCGAGGCGAGGCTGAGAGCATCGCTCGCACCGGACAGCGGAGAGGACCAACTCTCGTTCACGGCAGGTCCTTCGCGGCCGGTGTTGGCCGATCCGATGCCCATTCCGGCTCTGGCCGGTGATGGGCATCTGCTGATCGACGAGCCGACGCGTTCGTACCAGGGCGCGCTCGTTGCCTATTTGGCGGGCGAACTGGCGCCCTCCGATCCGGCCATCGCCGCGGGCATCGTTCGACGCACGATACCGGGCCTATACGAAGTTCAGACTGACTCGATCTCGCTCAAGCTTGCCTGCCGATTACTCGCTGACGGCAAGATCGACAGAGCGCGGCTCGACGAGCTGGACGAGGCCCTCGCCAACTCGGGGCAGAACTGCACAATCGCACCGCCGGTGGCCATCCCGACGCGGTAGCGCCAGCGTTTCTGCCGGACCGGGATCGGCCCTACCCCTTTGGCTCGAACCGCAGCGCCGCGCCGTTCATGCAGTAGCGCGCGCCGGTCGGCGCAGGGCCGTCGGGGAAGACGTGGCCGAGATGGCCGCCGCAGCGCGCGCAGTGCACCTCGGTGCGCGCCATGAACAGGCTGCGGTCCTCCTGCGTCGCTACCGCCCCCTCCTTTGGCGCCCAGAAGCTGGGCCAGCCGGTGCCGCTCTCGTATTTCGTCCCGCTGTCGAACAGCGGCGCGCCGCAGCCGGCGCAGACGAACGCGCCCGCCCGCTTCTCACGGTTGAGCGGGCTGGTGCCGGCGCGCTCGGTGCCGTGCTGGCGCAGCACGCGATAGGCTTCGGGCGACAGCCGCGCGCGCCACTCCTCGTCGCTGAACGACACCGGATACTCCGCCGCCGGCGGCGCCGGGCGGGTCTTGAACGGGTTGTGCATCGGACGTCCTCCTTCGCGTGCAGATAGGGGCCGGTCGTGCCATATGCAGCCCCACCCGACCCAGCAGGCCAACCCGGGAGAGACGATGCCCCGCGCACTTCGTGTCGCGGTCCAGATGGACCCGATGGAGACGATCAATATCGACGCCGACAGCACCTTCGTCCTGATGCTGGAGGCGCAGGCCCGCGGCCATCGCCTGTGGCACTACGAGGTCCGCCACATGACGCTGCGCGAAGGCCGCCCGCTGGAGACCGGCAAGCGCGAGGACCGGCTGCTCGCCCGCGCCCGCCCGGTCGAGGTGCGCCGGGTGCACGGCAACCACTTCACCTTCGGGCCGGAGGAGACGGTCAACCTCGGCCGGATGGACGTGGTGCTGATGCGCCAGGACCCGCCGTTCGACATGGCCTACATCACCGCGACCCACATGCTGGAGCACGTCCAGCCGCACACGCTGGTGGTCAACGACCCGGCCGCGGTGCGCAATGCGCCGGAGAAGCTGCTGGTGACGCACTTCCCCGACCTGATGCCGCCGACCATGATCGCCTGGGACGCCGAGGCGATCCGCGCCTTCCGCGCCGAGCACGGCGACATCGTCGTCAAGCCGCTCTACGGCAACGGCGGCGCCGGGGTGTTCCGCATCCGCCCGGACGACGAGAACCTCGGCGCGCTGCTGGAGATGCACGCGGCGCGCTCGCGCGAGCCGCTGATGGTGCAGCGCTACGAGCCCGCCGTGCGGCAGGGCGACAAGCGCATCATCCTGGTTGACGGCGAGCCGTTGGGGGCGATCAACCGCGTCCCCGCCAGCGGCGAGGCGCGCGCCAACATGCATGTCGGCGCCCGTCCCGAGGCGTCCAGGCTGAGCGCGCGCGACCGCGAGATCTGTGCCGCCATCGGCCCGACGCTGAAGGCGCAGGGCATGATCTTCACCGGCATCGACGTGATCGGCGACTACCTGACCGAGATCAACGTCACCTCGCCCACCGGCCTGCAGGAGGTCGCGCGGTTCGACGGGGTTCACCTGGAACGCGCGATCTGGGACTGCATCGAGGCGAAGGTCGCGCGCTGACGCCGTGCGCCCGGCGATCCCGCAGGCGGAAATCCGCGCGCTGACCGGGCTGCGCGGCGTCGCCGCGTGCATGGTGATGGCCTATCATTTCTCGACCGGCTGGGTGCTTCCCGAGCCGGCGTCGACGGTGCTGCGCCACGGCTACCTGGCGGTGGATCTGTTCTTCGTGCTGAGCGGCTTCGTGATGGCGCTGACCTACGGCGCGCGGTTCCACGCCGTGCCCGTTCGCGCAGCCTATGGCGATTTCCTGGTTCGCCGGCTCGGGCGCATCTACCCGCTCTACATCGTCGCGGCGGTCATCGCCGTGTCGTTCGGGCTGCACGACAGCTACGTGCGGATGTCCGCGGCGGGACTGCTGGCGAACGGCGCGCTGGTGCAGACCTGGGGGCTGGCGGACTGCTATCTCGGGCCGGCCTGGTCGCTGAGCACCGAACTCGGCGCCTACGTCGTCTTCCCGGTCCTGGTGTGGCTGGCGCTGCGGCGCGGCTCCGTCGCCGCTTGCGCGGGCGTGGCCGCGTGCCTGCTGCTGGTGTTCCTGGCGACGTGCTCGACACCCACGCTGCATCAGGTCATCGACGGCGAGCCTTGGCGGGCCGGGCCGCTGGACGTGTTCGGTCCCGGCACGCTGTATCCGCTGCTGCGGTGCCTCGCGGCGTTCGTGCTCGGCATGCTGGCCTTCCGCGCCGCTTGCAGCCGGGGCGTCGCGCGGCTGGCCGCAGGCGAGACGGCAGGCATCGTGTCGGCCGCGTTGGTGCTGGGCCTTATGGCGGTGCCGGATGCGGACATCGCCATTGTGCTCGCGTTCGTCCCGCTGATCGTCGCACTGGCGTGCTCGAACGGGATCGTCGCGCGGCTGCTCGCCGGCCCTGTGCCGTACTGGCTCGGGCTGGTGTCGTATTCGATCTATCTGCTGCACGTTCTTGTCGAGCGGTTGGCGCGCGATTCGATCTCGGCTGCGCTGCATGCGGCGAACCT
>DATEQV010000017.1:0-2356 GCA_035272265.1 Acidisphaera sp.
CGATCAGGCTGACCGAGCGGGCGTCGCCGACATGGCCGAGCCGTTCGACGATGCGAACGGGTTTCAGGCCGAGTCCCATCGACGGCAGCGGTTCGGCGAGCACGATCTCGCCGGCCTCGGCGCCGCCCTCTTCGCCGGGCGGAACGATCCACTCGGCCTTGGTGCGGCGGTCGGTCGGCACGATGCGGCCGGCGCGTGCGGATGGCGCCGCCGGGCGATAGACGCCGAGCACGCGGCCCTCGGCGGCGGCGATGCGCGAGATTGTGCGGCCTTCGTAACGGTCGGGGCCGATCGGGCGCAGGCGGGCGAGCACGCGCCGGCCGGGGGCGAGCGCGGCCTGGCCCCGCTTTTCCGGGGCCATTAGGATCTGCGGGGGTGGGCCGCTGCCGGGGCCGCCCTGCCAGTTGACGGGACGGGCGATGGCCTCGCCGTCGCGGTCGATGCCGGTGACTTCGACGACCATCGTCTCGGGCAGGCGGCCGGCGTCGCGGTAGCGGAGGTCACCGGCGCGGTCGAGCGTGCCGTCGGCGGCGAGGTCGCGCAGCATGTCGCGCAGCTGGGGCTTGTTTTCGGGGTCGACGTTGAAGGCGCGCGCGATCTCGCGCTTGCCGACCTTGCCGGGCTGCTCGCTGATGAAACGCCGCACCTCGTCACGAGTGGGCAGCGTGGGTTTACGGGGAGGGCGGGGCACGCCCGGCATATGGCACTGCGGCTGGGCCGGGAACAGCGCGAGGTTGAACGGCGGCGGCGGCCGGGGCGCGCGGCGGCGGTATGCACGGCCTGGCGGCGCCGATCTTGATGCCGTCCGGTTTCGGCGGCCGCGTCGAGATGCGCACGGGTGCCGGCGCGTCGCCCTCGGTGATTTGTGGGGTCGCAGGTGCGTCGGGTGGGGGCGCGGGGCCGGCCGTTGGCTCCGCCAGCGCGATGCCGTGCACACCGTCAGCGTCGCAGGACGGATCGGGTTGAGGCGCGGCATCGGCCGTCGGCTCCGATAGCCCGGTCTCGCGAACGTCGTCATCGCGAGCCGCCGATTGGCGGCGTGTCGATCCAGGACCGCGCGGTAGGCGTTTTTCGCGTTGCCCTGGATTGCCACGGCCCTCGGCTGTGCCGAGGTCCTTGCAATGACGGGGCTGGGGCGGTGGCGTTGAAGCGGCGGCGTCGACGTCAGGTCGGTGCGCTGCGCGCTGCGCGCTTTTGCACCCTACGGGTTCGTCGGCTTGGAGGTCGCGCAGGCGTTCGCGGCGGTGCTGGGTCTGGCGGCGGATATGGCGGGCGTGGGCGCGCACGAGGTCGCGCTCGACCTCGCGGCGGTCGCGATGGTGCCAGGATTCGTGCGAGCCGCGATGGGCGATCATCGGCCAGAGCTCGGGCTCGAACTGCGGCGGCATCGGCTCGGGGCCGTTACGGGCGACGTGTTCGCGGTGGCGCGCCCAGAACTGCCGGCGGCTTTCGCGGTATTGGCGCCGCTCGGCGAGCAGGCGCACGGCACCGCGGCGGGCGAGCTTGTAGAGCGCGACCTCGGCCTTCCAGTCGGCGTTGTCGCGGGCGGCGATGTAGTGGGCGCGGGCGGTCTCGCAGTGATGGCAGCGGGGCTTGCGGCGATCCGTCCAGCTGGTCGGCCTGTTGTCACACCACGAGGTGAGGTCGCGGCGCCAGGGGTTGGCGCGGAACAGCTTCTTCGGCGGCGGGCGGTGCTCGCAGAAGGCGTCGTAGGCGATTTCCAGCCGGTAGTGCCGCGCCTGGCCGGAGCTTGGCCGCTCGTCGTCCGGCGGCAGCGGACGGGGCCGGGTGTTGCGGGCGTAGGGGACGGCGTTGGCGAGGCGTTGGTAGAGGCGTTGAAGCGAGGTCGGGAGCCAGCGAAACATTCTGTCCTCCCGGTCCGCTGGTGGGAAAACGACCCCAAGGGCACGCCAGGAATTTCGAGGCTGTGCAAGGCTTTCTTTCCGCATTATCCCTTTGACATAGCGGAATAAGGTCCTCTAAGATGAGCGAGCGCGACAGGCCGGTAGACGATCAGGAAATTGAGGTGACGGAGGAGATGGCGAAGGTTGGCGCCGATGAGCTTAGTTCGTGGGGTCTTCCCGAAAGTCAGGAGTGGGAGGCTGCGGCGGCGGCCGTTTACCGGGGGATGCGGGCGATAGCTGATCGAGTTCAGGCCAGAAAGAACTGAACTCGCTATGCACAAGCGCTATCTCCAACTGCACTGCCTTAAGCTCCTCTAGCAGCCTGTCGGAGTTAAGCACAAACCACGAACAAATCGGAGATTTCTTTCGATACTTCGCGGTTCTGCACAACAAGAGAATCCGCCGGTGGCCGTTGGCGACATATTCATCCGCAAAACTGCTAACTCCGACAG
>DATEQV010000018.1:0-28016 GCA_035272265.1 Acidisphaera sp.
TGCAGCCCAAGGCGAGAAAGCCCGTCGTCATTCCTGCATAGGCCATCTTGAGCGCGGAGGCCGCACCGATGCCGCCATCGACCACCTTGACCGAGAGACCGTAACCGCCAAGCAGTTCAGGCACGCCGCCGGTTGCCCCGGACAGATAAAAGGTCGGGGCATATCCGTCCTTCGGAGGTCCCCCGATGATGCCGCCATCGATGTAAGCGGCGCCGCTCGGCGTCACGATCGCGGCGATGTCTTCGGTCGTGTGCGGGCTGATCGCGTTCAGGTCGATGTAAACCGGCCGACGTCGCGTCTGCGCGGCGGCAGTGGCGAAGCGGCGGGCAACCGCCGCCGCCTGATCGGGCGGGACGATCGAGAGAAACACATCGGCCGCGGCCAACTCGCCATCGGACACCGCCTGCATGCCTGCCGCGCGGGCCCGCTCGGCACTCGCGGCGCTGCGGCCGGCAAGCGAGGTCACCACGCGAGCACCCCTCGCCGACAAGCGTGCCCCGACCGCCGATCCCATGGCGCCGCTGGCGATCACGGCGATCGTCTTGCTCATCCTCGCCGCCCGCCCGCTGGACCCGCTCTACCGCTTGCCGCCCCGCACTTTGCGATCCGGCCCCGCGCCGTCGTTCGCCACCTTGACCGGCGAACGGACGATGGACTTGACGTCGCTTCTCGGACGACCCGACGCCGCCGCGATCTCACGGTCCTGCGCCTCGATCATGTCCCGTGCAGGTTCGTCCCCGTCCAAGCCGGCCAGCAGGCTGGCCGACACCTTGCGGTTCGAACTGCGCGTCCCGTCCGCATACACCACGTCGAACATGACGAAGCTGGTCGAAGCCCGGCTCTTGATCGCCATGACCGCTACTCCCCCGAGCCCTGGACCGAGCCGTCGCGCGGCTCCGACCCTTCCGCCTCGCTGTCCTTGCGGAGTGCCGCCTGTTGCTTCCGCTCCTGCAGTTTCGTCTCCTTCGACGCCTTCTTGGCCCGGTCCCGTTCGGCACGTTGATGCTTGTAGTTCGGCTTGGAGGGCATGTTGGCTGATCCTGACTATGTCTGTGTCTATATGGCGGTAGTGGCGTGGGAACGCGACCGCAGGACCACCGCGGCATCGCAACTCGCCCATGACGCACAGGCCTGCGCCGCGGCGCGTTATATCAAGCCTGAGAGAGAACGACTCACCTCGTCATCGCGAGCCGCCGCTTGGCGGCGTGGCGATCCAGGGCCGCGCGGCAGGCGTTTGTCACGCGGCCCTGGATCGCCACCCGCCACGCCTCCGGCTCGCGGTCGCGATGACGCGGGCGTGGGTTCCCCGCCAGTTCCGGCCGGCTGGGCTGCGGACACCGAACAAGTCGAAGCGCCCGAAAAAACCCCTTGCCAGGACCTAAAACCTAGGCTATTATGCCTGAGCCCATGGAATTGGCCATGGCATCCCGGGAAAGGGGAGGACACATTGCTGCGCTGGCTCCCCCAACCCCTGATCCGCCTCTACCAGCGCCTCCTCGCCGCGCGCCCGTATGCGCGCCCGCGCCGCGTGCCGGCGCCGCCCGGCCCGCCGCCCACGCCCTCCGGCCAGGAGCGGCAATTCCGGCTGGAGATCGCGCAGGACGCCTTCTGCCATCACCGGCCGGCCCCTCGCCTGCTGTTCCGCACGCAGGTCCCCCGGCGCGGCCTGCGCTCGTGGTGCGAGCAGCCGCACCGCCGCACCGGCCGGCGGGGACACATCTGCCCCGCCTGCGCCCACGCCCGCACGCTCTACGCGGCCGCCGTCAACGGCGACACGCACGCCGAGCAACGCCTGCACACGCTCGCCCGGCGCGGCGCCGTCCGCCTGTCCGCCGAGCGCCGCTATGACCGCTTCGACCGCAGCCGCACGCTGGCCGCCAGACGCGAGGAGCGCAAGCGCCGCAGCCCAAACCCGATCCCGCCCGCGCTCGTCGACTTCCGCGACTGGGGCGGCGTCTACCGCTCGTTCCTGCACCACGTGCACGACCGCCGCGCGGTGGAGCAGGCGCTGCTGCGCGACCACGCACGTCATCTGCGCCACCTCATCCGCCAGCGCTGCGCCCGCCTCGCCCGTGCGTCCCGTCCTCGCCATCGCGACCACGAGAGGGCGTCGCGCGACGCACCCCCAGGATCGACAGCACAGGGCGACGCGACGAAGCGCGTCGCGGGTGGCCCCGGCTCGCCACGGCGCAGCGCGCTTCGCGACGACCGCTCGGTGAGTTCCGCCGCAGACGCCGCCTCCCGCAGCCCCACGACGAACACCGCCCCTGCGGCGCCGGACTCGCCGGGTCCGCTCCAACCGGCGGATCACCCGACGGCCCACGCCGAGAGCCCCGCTGCGCAGCCTCAGCCGGCGGCGGGCGCCGAAGCCTCCGTCCGCAGGATCGCCGGCCTCTTGGTGCGGGCGCTCGTCCTGATCTCGCTGTCGGCCGGCATCGCCTCGGCCGCAGCGTTCCAGCGTCCCGCTCAGCACGTCGCAAGCTGCATCGAACATCAGCCCTCCGCGCACACCGCTCAGGCGCACGCCTCCGGCGGCCAACCGTCCGCGCCGGCCGGCGTGATCGGCGGCGCTACACGCGCTCGATCAGCGCGGCGATCCCCTGGCCGACGCCGATGCACATCGTCACCACCGCGCGCTTCTGCCCGCGCTCCTCCAGCGCATTGACCGCCGTCAACGCCAGTCGAGCCCCCGACGCGCCGAGCGGATGCCCGAGCGCGATCGCGCCCCCGTGCGGATTGACGTGCTCGGCGTCGTCCGGCAGCCCGAGCTGACGCATCACCGCCAGCCCCTGCGCGGCGAACGCCTCGTTGAGCTCGATCAGGTCGATCTCCGACAGGCTCAGCCCGAGGCGTTCGAGCAGCTTGCGCGTGGCGGGCGCGGGGCCGATGCCCATGATGCGCGGCGGCACGCCGGCCGTCGCCATCGCGACCACGCGCGCGCGCGGCGTCAGCCCGTTGCGCTTCGCCGCCTCCTCCGACGCGACGATCAGCGCCGCCGCACCGTCGTTGACGCCCGACGCATTGCCCGCCGTCACCGTGCCGCCGACCTTGCGGAACGGCGCCTTAAGCTTCGCCAGGTCTTCCAGCGTGGTGTCGGGACGCAGGTGCTCGTCGCGGTCGACCACGGTGACGGTCTTGCGCGACTTCACCTCGACCGGCGCGATCTCGCGCGCGAAGAAGCCGCCGTCCTGCGCGGCCTTGGCGCGAAGCTGCGAGCGGTAGGCGAACGCATCCTGATCGGCGCGCGTGACCTGGAACTCCTCGGCGACGTTCTCGGCCGTCTCCGGCATCGAATCGATGCCGTAGCGCTCGCGCATCGCCGGGTTGACGAAGCGCCAGCCGATCGTGGTGTCGAAGATCTCTGCGGTGCGCGAGAATGCCTCGGTCGCCTTGCCCATCACGAACGGCGCGCGCGTCATGCTCTCCACGCCGCCCGCGATCATCAGGTCCGCGTCCCCGGCACGGATCGCCCGCGCCGCCGTGCCGACGGCGTCGAGGCCCGAGCCGCACAGGCGGTTGATCGTCGCACCCGAGATGCGCTCGGGCAGACCCGCGAGCAGCAGCGCCATGCGGGCCACGTTGCGGTTGTCCTCGCCGGCCTGGTTCGCGCAGCCGTAGATGACGTCGTCGATCTGCTCCGGATCGAGGCCGGGGTTGCGGTCCTTCAGCACGCGGATCGGATGTGCGGCGAGGTCATCGGTGCGCACGTCCCTCAGCACGCCGCCGTAGCGGCCGAACGGCGTGCGCGCGAAATCGCAGATGAATGCCTCGGCCATGGACGTGTCCTCCGTGCGTCTTGCCGCCACGTTGGGCGGACGCGCGCCGGACGGCAAGCGCCAGCCTGCGATCGGCCCGGGTGGAGTAACCCGGGGCGTGAATCGCCAGGCCAGCAAAGACGAGAGCAGTTCCCTGCGGGGTGTACTCACCTACAGTTCACCCGTCATGACCGGCCCCCGGGTCAGCCCTCCGGGCTGCCCGAGGACATGCCTTGTGCCGGTCATCCACGACTTCCTTGCTGTCCAGCGCCGGCGAAGTCGTGGATGGCCGGGCCAAGCCCGGCCATGACGATAGTGGAGCGGCTGCGTGATTCCAGTCAGGCTGCAACCGCCCTACACTCGCAGCGGATGCGCCTTGGCCATCGCGTCGAACGCCATCAGCTCCGCCAGCAGCGCCGGCATCTGCTTGAGCGGGATCATGCTCGGCCCGTCCGACGGCGCGCGATCCGGATCCGGATGGGTCTCGATGAACACGGCGGCAACGCCGATCGCGACGGCGGCGCGGGCGAGCACGGGCGCGAACTCGCGCTGCCCGCCGGACGAGCTGCCGAGCCCGCCCGGCTGCTGCACCGAGTGCGTGGCGTCGAACACCACGGGATAGCCGGTGCGGGCCATGATCGGCAGCGCCCGGAAATCGTTGACCAGCGTGTTGTAGCCGAAGCTGACGCCGCGCTCGGTGAGCAGGATGTTCGCGTTGCCGGTGCTGGCGATCTTGGCCGCGACGTTGGCCATGTCCCAGGGGGCGAGGAACTGGCCCTTCTTGACGTTGACCGCGCGGCCCGTGCGCCCGGCGGCGAGCAGCAGGTCGGTCTGCCGGCACAGGAACGCGGGGATCTGCAGCACGTCGACGGCAGCGGCAGCGGGGGCGCAGTGCGCGGCTTCGTGCACGTCGGTCAGCACGGGCAGCCCGGTTTCGGCCCGGATGCGGGCGAGGATGTTGAGCCCCGCCGCCATGCCGACGCCGCGCTGCGCATCGGCGCTGGTGCGGTTGGCCTTGTCGTAGCTGGACTTGAAGATCGCGCGCATGCCGGCGGCGCGGGCGATCTCGGCAACCGCGTGCGCGACCTCGAGCGCGTGCGCGGCGGACTCGATCTGGCAGGGGCCGGCGATGAGCACGAGCGGCCGGTCGTTGGCGATCTCGATCGCGCCGACCCGGACGGTCTTGGTTGCGTTTGTCACGGGCTAAGCAGCCGGCGGCAGCAGGTCGAGGCGCCGTTCGATCCGTTCGAGACGCATTTCGGTTTGGTCGAGCCGTGTCATCACCGTTGCGTAATGCGACTGCTCCGAACTGAGCATGCTCCCTATCTGAGCCTCGACCGTCGACATGCGGTGCTTCATCTCGCGCATGTCGGATTTCAGCGCCGCCGTATCCTCCAGCACACGCTGGACCATGGCCTGCAGAAGCTCGAGGCTAGGTTCAACCAACACCCATCTCCCCTACACCTGTACCGGGCGCACAGCCGCGCCGTCGAACCCGGCGACAAGCCGACGAGGTGCGAGCAGGTCGTTTCACGTCACCCCGGCCGTCAACGTCTCGGCCAACACGCTCTCCCGCGTCTCGCCCGGCTAGGCGTTCTCCGGTGCGCCACCCTACTCCTCGCACCACGCGACGTAGGCGTCCACACTGTCGCGGAAGGCCGACCTCAGCTCCTCCACGGACCGACCATAGAAGTCGATCACATCGCGGATGGCGAGGATACGACCGCAGAAGGCATCCGCACTGTCATCGTAGGCGAACTCCGCCAGATAGCCGGCGTAGCGAAGGATATTCGACGGCATCGTCTACACCAGCCGCGCCTGCCGCACCGCCGCCCCAACGAACCCCGCGAACAGCGGATGCGGCGCGAACGGCTTGCTCTTCAGCTCCGGATGATACTGCACGCCGACGAACCAGGGATGCGAGGGAAACTCGATGATCTCCGGCAGCACCCCGTCGGGCGACATGCCGGAGAAGCGCATCCCCGCCGCCTCCAGCCGGTCGCGCAAATGCACGTTCACCTCGTAGCGGTGACGGTGACGCTCCTCGATCCGCACCGCGCCGCCATAGACCTCGCGCACCAGGCTGCCCGCTTCCAGCACGGCCGGATAGGCGCCGAGCCGCATCGTGCCGCCCAGATCGCCGCCCGCCATCCGGCGCTCGATCTCGTTGCCGCGCGCCCACTCGGTCAGCAGCCCCACCACCGGCACCTCGCACGGCCCGAACTCGGTCGACGACGCGTCCGGCATGCCGGCCAGGTGCCGCGCCGCCTCGATCACCGCCATCTGCATGCCGAAGCAGATGCCGAGGAACGGCACCCGACGCTCGCGCGCGAAACGCACGGCGGCGATCTTGCCCTCGGTGCCGCGCTCGCCGAAGCCGCCGGGCACCAGGATGGCGTGCACGTCCTCCAGCCGCGTCACCGCGTCGGCCTGCTCGAACACCTCGCTGTCCAGCCAGTCCAGCCGCACGCGCACGCGGTTGGCGATGCCGCCATGCGCCAGCGCCTCGGCCAGCGATTTGTAGCTGTCGAGCAGGTTCGTGTACTTGCCGACGATCGCAATGCGTACCTCGCCCTCCGGCGTGCGCACCGCATTCACGATGCGCTCCCAGCGCGACAGGTCCGGCTCCTCGGCGTGCGGCAGGCCGAAATGGCGCAGCACCTCGCGGTCCATGCCTTCCTGGTGATAGCTGATCGGCACCGCGTAGATCGTGTCGACGTCCAGCGCCGCGATCACCGCTTCGGAGCGGACATTGCAGAACAGCGCGATCTTGCGCCGCTCGTTGTCCGGGATCGGGCGGTCGCAGCGGCAGATCAGCATCTGCGGCTGGATGCCGACGTTCAGCAGCTCCTTCACCGAGTGCTGCGTCGGCTTGGTCTTCAGCTCGCCTGCCGACGGGATGTACGGCACCAGGGTCAGGTGCACGAACATGGCGCGCTCGGGCCCCAGCTCGTTGCCGAGCTGGCGGATCGCCTCGAGGAACGGCAGCCCCTCGATGTCGCCGACCGTGCCGCCGATCTCGATTAGCACGAAGTCGTGCTCCTCGGTCTGGCGGGTGATCGTCTCCTTGATGGCGTCGGTGATGTGCGGGATCACCTGCACGGTCGCACCCAGGTAGTCGCCGCGCCGCTCGCGGGCGATCACGTCGGCGTAGATGCGCCCCGTGGTGGCGTTGTCGGCCTTGTTGGCGTGCACGCCGGTAAAGCGCTCGTAGTGCCCCAGGTCGAGGTCCGTCTCGGCCCCATCATCGGTGACGAACACCTCGCCGTGCTGATACGGGCTCATCGTGCCCGGATCGACGTTCAGGTAGGGGTCGAGCTTGCGCAGCCGCACGGAATAGCCGCGCGACTGCAGCAGCGCGCCGAGTGCGGCCGATGCGATTCCCTTGCCGAGCGAGGAGACCACGCCGCCGGTGATGAACACGAACCGGGTCATGGGCCGCCCTTATACGAACCCGAATCGGACGGCGGGAAGCCCGCATTACGCGGGCCAGCCGGTCAGTTCGTCGGCACCGCCGGGCCGGCGGGAGCGGCCGGAGCCGCAGGCGCCGGCGCGCCGCCCGCCGGCGGGGCCGGAGGTACCGCGGACCCCGGAGCCGCAGGAGCCGGAACCGCGGGCACGGCGGGTGCCGTGCCGGCAGGCGCCGGTATGGAGGGGAGCGGTGCGGACGGGAGCGGCGCGGTCGCGGGCGCCGTCCTGCCCGGGATGTCCAGGATCGATCGCCCGCCCGCGTTGGTGCCGCGGTTGAGCAAGGCGAGCGTCAGCGACAGCGCCATGAACATCGCCGCCAGGATCGCCGTCGTGCGGGTCAGCAGGTTGGCGGTGCCGCGGCCTGACATGAACGCGCCCATGCCCTGCGAGGAGCCGATCCCCAGCCCGCCGCCCTCGCTGCGCTGGATCAGCACGACGCCGATCAGCGTAATCGTGACGAAGATGTGGACGATCAACAGGACGGTAACCATCGGCGCTCCAGGCCCCGGCCGGCAGGGGCACTGGTCGGGGCGCGCGCTTCTAGCCCCCGGTCGCCGCCCGGGCAATGGCGAGGAAGTCGTCCGGCACGAGGCTCGCCCCGCCGACCAGCGCCCCGCCCACCTCCGCCACGGCGAGCAACGAGGCGGCGTTGCTCGCCTTCACCGAGCCGCCATACAGGATGCGGATGCTCGGCCCCGCCTTGGGGAACTGGCGGCGCAGCTCCTCGCGGATGAAGGCGTGCATGGTCGCGACCTGCGCCTCGGTCGGCGTCCGGCCCGAGCCGATGGCCCAGACCGGCTCGTAGGCGATCACGCCGCGGAAGTCCTTCGGCAGGCTGCCGGAGATCTGCCAGCCCACCGCCTCGGTCTCCATGCCGCCCGTGCGCTGCTCGTCGGTCTCGCCGACGCAGACGATCGGGGTCAGCCCGTTCGCCTGCGCCGCCTCGACCTTCTGGCGCACGAGTTCATCGGTCTCGGCATGGCCCTGGCGGCGCTCGGAGTGGCCCAGGATGACCCAGGTGGCGCCGGCATCGCGCAGCATGGCGGGCGAGATGTCGCCGGTGTGGGCGCCGGCGTCCGCCAAGTGGCAATCCTGGCCGCCGACGCCGATCCCGGTGCCCTGGAGGATGCCGGCGACATTGGCGATCTGGGTGAACGGCGGGCAGACCAGCAATTCGCACGACAGACCTGCCGCGCGGTCGCGCACGGCCTCGGCGATCGCCCGGGCCTCGGCGGTCAGGCCGTTCATCTTCCAGTTTCCGGCGATCAGCTGCGGCATCGTCTCACCCTATCGGGGAAGGCAGTCGGTGCGGCCCGACGCGACGCAGTCGTTGCCCTGGATCGCGTGCAGAAAGGCAGGGAACAGGAAATAGCCAACGACGAGCAACAGCGCGAGGCCGCCCAGGACCAGCAGCGGCATCAGATCAGGTCCTTTGCGGGGCGAATCGTCGGGCAAATTCCAGCTCCGAGAGCAGGCTCCTGGTCTTCTGTCGCACCTGAAAGAAGCCGCGCAAGCCGACATTGGCCAGGCAATGCGAGCAGGCGTTTTCGACATGCGCAATATCGCCCTTCCGCTCGCGTGCGGGCGGCGGGTTCAGGTCGCAAGCGGCGCGAGGAAGGCCTCGATCACGGCGAGGAAGCCGTTCGGGTTCTCGGCGTGGATCCAGTGGCCGGCGTTGGGAACGGTCGCCAGACGGGCACGCGGAAACAGCGCCTCGATCACCGGCCAATACTCCGGGCGGATGTAGTCGGAGTGCTCGCCGCGCACGAACAGCGTCGGACCTTCGTATGGCGGCTGGCCGGGATCGTCCCAGCCCTCGATCCGCGGCAGCGACGCCTCGATCTCGTCGAGGCCGATCCGCCAATGCGGGTCCGGCCCGGTGCGCAGGCTTTGCAGCAGGAATGCGCGGATGCGCGGGTCCTCTATCTCCGGCGCCAAAGCGGCATCGGCCTCGGCCCGCGTCATGCCCGGCCGCAGCTTCAGGGCGCGGAGTGCGGCGGTATAGCGGGCGAAGAACGGCGGATGCACGACCGGGGCGATGTCCGAGACGACCAGACGCTCGATCGCCGACCGGTCGTCGAGGGCCAGCCGCATCGCCGCCTTGCCGCCCATCGAGTGTCCGATCAGCGCGCAGGGCAGCGCGTCCTGTGCGCCCAGCGTCTCGCGCACGTCCCCAGCCATGTCGGCATAGGTCATCGCCGGCGCGTGCGGACTGTCGCCGTGGTTGCGCAGGTCGAGCGCGATGACCCGGAACCGCTGGGCGAGCGCCTTCTGGATCGTGCCGAAGTTCCGCGCCGCACCGAACAGGCCGTGCAGGATCGCGACCGGCGGACCCGACCCGAGCGTGACGGCGTTCAGGATCACCGGCGGCTCACGCGCCGACGGTCAGGCCGACGGTCAGCATGATCTTCCCGATGTGCGTGCTGCTCTCCATCAGCCGATGCGCCTCGACCGCCTCGGCGAGCGGGAACGTCGCGTGGATCACCGGCGCACATCTCCCCTGGTCCAGCAACGGCCAGACCTTCGCGCGCAGCTCGTTCGCGATGGCGCCTTTCTCGGCGGCGGTGCGGGGCCGCATGGTCGACCCGGTCACCGTCAGGCGCTTGCGCATGATCGGCATGAGATCGAAGTTCTCGACCACGGATCCCATCAGAAAGGCGATCATCACCAGCCGCCCGTCCTGTGCAAGCGAGCGGATGTTGCGCACGGCGTAGGGCGCGCCGACCATGTCGAGGATCACGTCGACACCCCGGCGCTCGGTCAGACGCTTCACTTCGTCGGCGAAGTCATTGGTTTTGTAGTTGATCGCGTCGGCAGCGCCGAACCTGCGGCAGGCCTCGCATTTGTCGTCCGATCCCGCCGTCGCATAGACCGTCGCACCGAACGCGGTGGCAAGCTGGATCGCGGTGACGCCGATGCCGCTGGTGCCGCCGTGGATCAGCGCCGTCTCGCCGGCGGCCAGCCGGCCGTGGCCGAACAGGTTGGCCCAGACGGTGAAATAGTTTTCGGGCAGCGCCGCGGCGCGCACCGCGTCGAAGCCGCGCGGCCACGGCAGGCACTGCGAGGCGGGGGCGGCCGCGTATTCGGCGTAGCCGCCGCCGTTGGTCAGGGCGCAGACCGCGTCGCCCTCGCGCCAGCCGGCGACTCCCTCGCCGAGCATCGCGACATGGCCGGCCACCTCGAGGCCGAGGATCGGGCTCGCGCCCGGCGGCGGCGGATAGGAGCCGGCACGCTGGGCCACGTCGGGCCGGTTGACCCCGGCGGCGGCGACCCGGATCAGCAGTTCCCCGGCGATCGGCTTGGGGACCTCGGTCGTCGCCGCATGCAGCACCTCGGGCCCGCCGGCGCCGTCTGCTGCGACATAGGTCATGGTAGCAGGAACGGACATCGGCGCCTCCGGCGGTCACAATAGCGCGGACGAGGGTGCCGGGAACCGGCCGGGGTCGGTGGGCCGCCGGTTCAGCCGTGGGTCAGGTGCGCTCGTTGGCCCGCATCAGCAGTTCGCGCGGCAGCCACGCCCGGGTCACCTTCCACTCGCCATGCCGCATCTCCATGCGGACGCGGATCGGCTTGGCGTGCTCGCCGGGCGGCCGCAGCTGGACGGAGAACTCCGTGGGCGAGTCGAAGAACGCCCACGCGATCTGCGGCTGGTCCTGCGACCGGCGGACGGAGGGGGCAAGGCGGTCATCCGCCTGGGCCGCGGCGACGATGGCGGCCGGGGTGACGTTGTTGTCGATCACGTTGCCGGCAATGCCGCGCATGAACCCGGAGCCGAACGCCGGCAGCGCCGCGTCGTCCCGCGCGGGAAGCGCCGTCGCTTCGGCCGGATCGGCGGGCTCCTCCGCCATGGCGTCGCAGACGTCCTCCTTGAGCCCCTCGCGCACGCCGTCCCAGTCGACCAGCGTCTCCAATGCGGTGGAGTCGCCGTGCCGGATCGCGTAGCCGAGGCGATAGAGGGTCACATAGGGATAGGCGCCGTAGGCGAAGGCAATGGCACCGAAGATGGGAAGCGCACGTTTGACCGCCTGGCGCGCACGTCGACGCATTGGTACTCCGTACGTTGTTTCCATGTCGTCCGGATCGGCTGGCCTACTCGGGGACGACGGTCGCAACGCGGCGTCGGCCGTGACGTTCCGTCGCCAAACCCAGGCAGGCCACTGCATCAGTCACATCGTAGCGTAACAGGGTTTATCGTAGCGGAAACAATCGTAAACAGGAAGTCACCCCGGCCGCGCGTTGCGCGACAAAAACACTGGCGGAAGGACGCAGACGATGAAAGTCACGATCCTGGGCGCAGGCGGATTTCTGGGACGGAAACTGGCGGACCGGATTGCCCGCGACGGGGCGCTCGGCGCCGAGCCGGTCGAGGTCCTGACGTTGTTCGACATCGACCCGCCGCCGCCGCCCGCCGCGGCATCGCTACCGGTCCGCAGCATCGGCGGAGACGTGGCCAGCCTGCCGGCGGCGGCGATCCCCGAGGACACGGCGGTGGTGTTCCACCTCGCCGCCGTGGTCAGCGCGGCGGCCGAGGCGGACTACGACCTCGGCCGCCGGGTCAACGTGCGCGGCACCGACGCCGTCATCGATGCCTGCCGCGGCCTGACACAACCCCCGCGGGTGGTTTTCACCAGCAGCGTCGCCAGCTTCTCCGGCGGCCAACGGGCCGTGCTCGCGGACGACGCGCGGCAGGTTCCCGCGAACAGCTATGGCGCCCAGAAGGCGATCGGCGAGCTGTTGCTGGCGGACGCGAGCCGGCGGGGCTTCCTGGATGCCGTCTCGCTCCGCCTTCCCACGATCGTCGTGCGGCCCGGCCGGCCCAACAAGGCGGCCAGCAGCTTCGTCTCGGCCATCGTCCGTGAGCCGTTGCTGGGACTGCCGACCGAGCTTCCGGTCGCGGACGACTTTGCCGTCTGGGTCGCGAGCCCGCGCCGCGCGGTGGACTGGCTGCTGCACGCGGCGACGATGGAAACCGGCCCGATGGGCCTGGACCGCAGCGTCAATCCGCCCGGCATGAGCGTGACCGTCGCCAAGCTGCTGGCGGCGCTGGACACCGAACGGCCGGGCGCCTCGGCGCTGGTGCGGCGGATATCGGCGCCTGACATCGAGCGCATCGTGAGCGCCTGGCCGGCCGCGTTCGATCCGGTCCGGGCGCGCGGCCTGGGCTTCGCGCCGCACGAGCCGATCGAGGAGGTCGTGCGCGCCTTTGTCGAGGACGACCTCGACGCGACTCGCCGCGAGCGAGGTCTGTAATCCGGGCGGACCGTGAGCCCGGCGCGATATCCCCATAAAACTTCCGCGTTTTACGAGGAGTTTAGGCGCCGACGGTTGATCCTGCGCTGCGCCGGTCGCATCAATGCGGCCCACGCGGCGATCGCTACTGGTCTGAAACGATGTCGGTGACGACGACGGACGGCCTCGAGAAGCAAAACATGGAGGCGGAGACAACCGCCGGTCCAACCGCGTCCGCGCGCATCGGCGAGATCAAGACGCTGCGGGACCGCCAGGGGGTCCCGCACCGGCATCGCACCTTCGGCGAGACGGTCCTGCACGCCCCGCAGGCGCTGCGGGCGATGGTGCGGGCCGACGAAATCTGGCTCGTCGTGCTCGCGGCGTTCGTCGGCACCGTCTCCGGCCTGCTGGTCGCGGCGATGACGATCGGCACGGAGATGGTGCACACGCTGGTGTTCGACCTGCCACCGGGGGAGCGGCTTTCCGGCGCGGTGTCGTTGGCGCCGGCGCGGGCGCTGATCGTCCCGGTCGCAGGCGGCCTGCTGCTCGGAGTGGTCGGGCTGGCGCTCGCCAAATGGCGCCCCAAGCGCGCGGTCGACCCGATCGAGGCGAACGCGCTGTACGGCGGGCGCATGTCGATGCGCGACAGCTGGATCGTCGTGCTGCAGACGATGATGTCGAACGGCGCCGGCGCGTCGGTCGGGCTGGAAGCGGCCTACACGCAGATCGGCGGCGGCATGGGCAGCTGGTTCGGGCGCATGTTCCGGCTGCGACGCAGCGACATGCGCCTGATGGTGGGCTGCGGCACGGCGGCCGCCATCGCAGGCGCGTTCGACGCGCCGCTGGCGGGCGCCTTCTATGCGTACGAGCTGGTGATCGGCACCTACTCGATCGCCACCCTCGCCCCGGTGGTGGTCGCGGCGATCATCGGCACCGCCATCGTGCAGGGCGTCGGCGGCAGCCCGGGTCAGCTCGATCTGCTCGTGCCGATGCGGGTCGAGACGGTGGACTACATCCCGCTGGTCGCCCTCGGCGTGCTGTGCGCACTGATCGCGATCTGCGTCATGCGCGGCTGCACGCTCACCGAGGAGCTGTTCCGACGCAGCCGCGTGCCGGACTGGCTGCGCCCGTCGATCGGCGGACTGGTGATCGGCTGCATGGCGCTGGTCACGCCGGCGGTGATGTCGTCCGGGCACACGGCGCTCTCGGTGATCGTGGACGCGCCCTACCCGCTCCGCTGGGTGGTGCTGCTGGTGCTGATGAAGGCATGCGCCTCGGCGATCTCGATCGGGTCGGGGTTCCGCGGCGGCCTGTTCTTCGCCTCGCTGTTTCTGGGCGCGATGGTCGGCAAGGTGTTCGCCGGCGTGCTGCTGATCGCCACCCCCACGCATGCGGTGCCGCCGGCGGTCTGCGCCATCGTGGGCATGAGCAGCATGGCGGTCGCGATCGTAGGCGGGCCGCTGACGATGACGTTCCTGGCCCTGGAGGAGACGGGCAGCCTGCCGATGACGGCGGCGGTGCTCGCGGCCTGCGTCGTCTCCGCGCTGACGGTGCGCCGGACCTTCGGCTACAGCTTCGCCACCTGGCGCTTCCACCTGCGCGGCGAGGCGATCCGCAGCGCGGTGGACATCGGCTGGATGCGCAACCTGTCGGTCGGCCGCATGATGCGGCGCGAAGTGCGCACGGTCCGCACCGACACGTCGCTGGCGAAGTTCAAGCGCGACTTCCCGCTCGGCTCGACCCAGCGCGTGGTGGTGATCGACGAGAGGGACCGTTATGCCGGGATGGTGCTGGTCCCCGAGGCGCATGCCGCCGACGGTGACAAGGACCGCGTCTCCGAGGTGCTGCACCACGCCGCCGATTACCTGCTTCCGCAGATGACGGTGAAAGAGGCGACGACCTTGTTCGAACGGGCGGAGGCGGACGCGCTGACCGTCGTCGATGCGCCCGAGACCCGCAAGGTGCTCGGCATCCTGACGGAGCAGTACACGCTGCGCCGCTACAGCGAGGAGCTCGACCGCAGGCGCAAAGAGCTGTCCGGAGAATAGCCGGGCATATACTTGACTCCGTCAAGCAACCTGCCCGACGATGCCCGTGTGGGCACGCTCGACGAGCGCATCGCGGCGATCCGGTCCTTCAACCGCTACTACACGCGGCTGATCGGCGTGCTGCAGGACGCCTATCTGGGCGAGCAGCTGACGCTCGCCGAGGCGCGCACGATCTACGAACTGGCCACCGGCGGCGCGCAGTCCGCGACCGCGCTGTGTGCGACGCTCGGGCTCGACGCCGGATATCTCAGCCGGATCCTGCAGCGTTTCGAGGCGGACGGGCTGATCGCACGCCACCGCGACGACCTCGACCGGCGACAGTCGGCGATTGCATTGACCGCGCGGGGACGCGGCGCGTTCCGTAAGCTGGAAAGCCGCGTGCGGGCCGAACTGCAAACGCTGATCGGGCCGCTCGCCGACGATGCGCAGGAAGATCTGGTCGAGGCCATGCAGCGCATCCGCGCACGGCTGGACGGATCCGCGGGCGAGGTCGTTCTGCGCGAACCGGCACCGGGCGACATCGGCTGGGTGATCGCGCGGCACGGCGCGCTGTACGCCGAGGAGTACGGCTACGACGCGCGGTTCGAGGCGCTCGTCGGCAAGGCCGCGTCGGCCTTCCTGCTGGAGCACGACGCCGCGAGGGAGCGCGGCTGGATCGCGGCGCGCGACGGGGTGCGGCTCGGCTGCGTGTTCCTGATGCGCGAAAACGACACCGACGGGCGCTTGCGCCTGCTGCTGGTCGAGCCGGCGGCGCGCGGCATCGGGCTCGGCCGCCGCCTGACCGACGCCTGCCTGAGCTTCGCCCGCGACGCCGGCTACGGCCGCGTCGTGCTATGGACCAACGAGGTGCTGACGGCGGCACGTGCCATCTACGCCAAGCGGGGGTTCCGGCTGGAACGCTCCCAGCCGCATGCGATGTTCGGCCCCCCGTCGGTCGGGGAGGACTGGGTGCTCGACCTGCGCTGATCGTGCCAGAGTGGCGCGACGATCAACGGGAGGGCGAGATGAGCCAGGGCAGAATGAGCCTGCGCGGAAAGACGGTGTTCATGAGCGGCGGCAGCCGCGGCATCGGGCTGGCGATCGCCAAGCGGCTGGCGCAGGAGGGGGCGAACGTCGCCATCGCCGCCAAGACCGATACGCCGGACCCGCGGCTGGCGGGCACGGTCCACACCGCGGCGGCGGAGATCGAGGCAGCGGGCGGCAAGGCGCTGCCGCTGATCTGCGACATCCGCGATGAAGCCGCGGTGGCGGCGTCGGTGGCGCGGACGGCGGAGACGTTCGGCGGCATCGACGTGGTGGTCAACAACGCCAGCGCCATCCGCCTGACCGGCACGCTGGAAACGCCGGTCAAGCGCTACGACCTGATGCACGGCGTCAACGGACGCGGCACCTTCGTCGTCACGCAGGCCTGCCTGCCGCATCTGCTGAAGGCGGAGAACCCGCACATCCTGACGCTCAGCCCGCCGCTGACGACCGACGGCAAGTGGTTCCGTGCGTGGCCCGCCTACACCATCGCGAAATACACGATGAGCCTGTTCACGCTGGCATGGTCGCAGGAATTCGCCGGACGGGTCGCCGCCAACGCGCTGTGGCCGCGCACGGCGATCGCGACCGCGGCCGTGGCCAACGAGATCGGCGGCGAGGCGATGCTGCGCGTCTGCCGCAAGCCGGAGATCATGGCCGAGGCGGCGCTCTACATCCTGGGCCAGCCCAAAACCTGCACCGGACGCTTCTTCCTCGACGACGAGGTGCTGATTGCGGCGGGGATGCGCGATTTGTCGGTCTTCGACGTATCGCCGGGCGCGCCGCTGCAGATGGACTTCTTCGTCGAGCCGCTGCCCGGAATGATCGGCTTCGATGCGGCAACGGGCGGCCACGGGTGATGGCGTACGAAACCCTGCTCGTCTCGCAGGACGGACCGGTCGCGCATATCCGGCTGAACCGGCCCGACAAGCGCAACAGCCTCACGCCGGCGTTCTGGCGCGAGTTCCCCGACGCGATCGCCGAGCTCGACGCACCCGGCACGGTCCGCGCGCTGATCCTGTCCGGCGAAGGACCGTCGTTCTGCGCGGGGATGGACCTGTCGGTTTTCGCCTCCGGCCTGTCGTTCCGCATGGATAGCGCCCGTGCGCGGAGCGCGATGATCGAGACCGGCCGCGCGTTGCTGCGCGGGGTCGCGGCACTGGAGGCGGCGCGGTTTCCGACGATCGCTGTCGTGCACGGCGCCTGCCTCGGCGCCGGGCTGGAGATCGCCGCGGCGTGCGACCTGCGCTTCGTCACCGCCGACGCACAGTTGCGGATCGAGGAGATCAATATCGGCCTCATGGCCGACCTCGGCGCGCTGCAGCGGGTCCCCCGCCTGATGCCGCAGGCGATCGCGCGCGAGCTGGCCTATACCGGTGCGACGCTCACCGGCGCGCGGGCGGCGGAGATCGGCTTCGCCAACGCGGCCCTGCCCGACGTCGGCGCGGCGATGGCGCGCGCGCAGGAGGCGGCACAGGCGATCGCGATGCGCTCTCCGCTCGCCGTCCGCGCGAGCAAGGATGCGCTGAACTACGCGCGCGACCATGCGATCGCCGATGCGCTCGATCGCGCGATGGTGATGAACGGCGCGGTCATGGACCCCGGCGAGATGGCCGAGAGCATGGCCGCCCGCAGCGAGCGCCGAAGCCCCCACTACGCCGACCTGCCGCCGCTGCCAGGACCGGGCGGGCTGGCAACGGCACGCAAGTCCGGTTAGCGTTCCCATCCGACGGCGCCAAGAACCGCCGCGCACACTTGAGGGGGATATCCCAATGCAGATCACTCGCCGCGCGGCGATCGGCTCGGCCGCCGCTACCGCCGTATCCCTTGCCGCACGCCGCAGCCATGCTGCGGGCGGCCCGGTCATCAAGATCGGCGTCCTGAACGACCAGTCGGGGCCGTATCGCGACACGACGGGCCTGACGTCGGTCGCTGCCTCGCGGCTCGCAGCGAAGGAGATGGCCAACCATGGCTTTGACATCGAGGTCGTCTCCGCCGACCACCAGAACAAGCCGGATGTCGGCGCCTCGATCGCGCGCGCCTGGATCGACAACGACGGTGTGGACGTGGTTGCGGATGTGCCGACCTCGTCGGTGGCGCTGGCGGTGGCGCAGGTGTGCCGCGAGAAGGACAGGGTACACCTGAACGCGAGCGCGACGGCGGTGGCGCTCACGGGCGAACAGTGCAGCCCCAACACGATCGTCTGGAGCTTCGACACCTACATGCTGGGCAAGTCGACCGGCGGCGCGATGGTGAAGGCGGGCGGCAACAAGTGGTTCTTCATCACCGCCGACTACGCCTTCGGCCATTCGCTGGAGGACCAGACGACGCGCTTCGTCAAGGCAGCGGGCGGGACGGTGGTGGGCTCGGTCGCGTATCCGTTCCCGACCACGACCGACTTTTCGTCGTTCATCACGCAGGCGGTGACGAGCGGTGCCAATGTGCTCGGTCTGGCGAACGCAGGCGGCGACACGGCGAACTGCGTCAAGCAGGCGCACGAGTTCGGCCTGCGCGAGCATGGGATGCATGTCGCACCGCTGCTGATGTTCATCACCGATGTGCACGCGGTGGGGCTCGACATCTGCCAGGGGCTGCGGATGACCGAGAGCTTCTATTGGGACCTCAATCCCGGCACGCGGGCCTTTACCACGCGGCTGCGGGACTCGGGTGTGACGCAAATGCCGAACCAGGCCCATGCGAGCAGCTATTCGAGCACGCTGCATTATCTCAAGACGGTGGCCGCGATGGGGCCGGCGGAGGCGAAAAAGTCCGGTGCGGCGACGGTGGCGCGCATGAAGGCGATGCCGACCGAGGACGACGCCTTCGGCAAGGGCTCGATCCGCGAGGACGGCCGCGGCGTGTTCCCCGCCTATCTGTTCGAGGTGAAGACACCAGCCGAGAGCAAGGCTCCGTGGGATTGCTACAAGCTGATCGCGACCACGCCGGCGGCGGAGGCGGTGCGCCCGCTGGGCGAAACCGGCTGCAAGATGGTACACGCCTGACGCTCGGGTAGGCTACGCAGCGGTTTCGTCGTCATTGCGAGCGCAGCGAAGCAACCCAGGGTCGCGCGGAAAGCGTTTGTCACGCTGCCCTGGGTTGCTTCGTCGCTGCGCTCCTCGCAATGACGGGAAAACGGAAACCACTGTCGACGTGCAACGACTCTATCGTCCGATGGCGACGTAGACGCGGCCGCTGCCCCAGGACAGCCACGCGCGGTGCTCGCGCAGCACGTCGCTGCCGAGCAGCATGTCGCCGACGAAGTCCGGCAGCGGCGAGACCGGAATCTCCGGGCGCAGGAACAGCAGGTCGCCGATGGTCAGCGCGGTAAACCGGTGCACCCGGATCGGGCTCAGGGTCGGCGCGATGCCGCGCACGCGGATGATCGGATCGCGCCGCAGCACGGCCGCCGTCAGGCCGAAGCGCGCCATGTCGCGGTCCGCCAGCACCGTCGAGTCCGATCCGCTGTCGACGGTGGCGCTCAGCGTCTGGTTGTCGAGCCCGACCGGCACGATCAGGTGCAGCCGGGCGCTGACCTCGGCATCCAGCGTCGCATAGGCGAGCGTCCAGTCGGGCCGGCCGCCCTCGCACATACGCGCGCGGTAGAACGTGATCCGCCCGTTCGGCATGTCGAGATCGACGTCGAAGTGCGACAGCACGTCCAGGCCCAGGATGCCGTCGGCGACCTTGCCCAGCGACGGACCGCTGTTCTCGCTGTCGCTGTCGACGACCACCGGCAGGTTGCGCAGCACCAGCTCGCCGATCGCGAGCGAGTGCACCGTGGTGGCGGACCCTGCCCCTTCGCCGCCCACGCCGACGAGGCGCAGCGAGGTGCCGGTCGCGGGGACGCCGAGCCGCTCCGCGGCCGCGGATGTCAGCAGCGTGGTCTCCGCGCCGGTGTCGACGATCAGCCGCACCGGATCGCCGTTGACCTCGGCGTCGACCAGCGGCCGGCCATGCGTCGAATCGAGCGGCACGGTGGCGCGCATCTGGTAGTCGCACATGGTCGCCGGGTCGAACAGGCCGGTCTCCGCACAGCCCGCCAGCACCATGACGAGCAACGCGCACGCCAGGCGCAGGCAGGCGAGGCCCGAACCCGCCGGCGGCGTCGGCCAGACGCGGCGGGCGCTCATTTCGCGCGGATGTTCGCGTGCGCGGCTTCGCCCTCGGCGTCGAGCACCGTCAGCAGGTAGAACCCCGGCCCGGGCGGCGTCCACGTGGTCTCGCGCCGCACCGGCATCGAGGCGATCGGGGCGCCGTCCACCAGGAAGGTCAGCGGTCTCTGTCCACCCATGGCCCTGATCGTGACTGTGGAATCGGCCCCCAGCACGGCACCGGGCGGCGGAAATAGCAAGCGCAGGTTGTCCTCGCCCAGCGCCGGCGCGTTCACATCACGCTGCTCGGCCTGCAGCGGCGTCGGCGAGCGGGGCGCGTGCGGCAGCAGGTCGAACACGCTACCGAGAATCGGCAGCGCCGTCGCCGCCCCCGTCGCCTGCGCCACCGGCGTGCCGTCCGGCCGCCCGACCCAGACCCCGACCACGTCGCGTGTGTCGAACCCGAACGCCCAGGCGTCGCGCCCGCCCCAGCTCGTGCCGGTCTTCCAGGCCACGGCCGCGCGCGTGGCGCCTGGCAGCGGACGCGTCAGGACGTTGGCGACGGTGGCAGCGGCGCGTTGCTGCAGAAAGGCGTGCGACGGCGAGGTGTCACCGGCGATCAGCGTCAGCGGGCGCGCCGTGCCGTCGGTCGCCAGCGCCGCATACAGGCCTGCCGCGTCGCGCAGCGTGGTGCCGCCGCCGCCCAAGGCCAGCGGCAGCGACGGCGCCGCGCCGCGCGGCAGCCGGAGCGGCGCGCCGGCATCGCGCAAGGCCTCGACGAAGCGCAGCGGCCCGATGCGGTCCAGCAACGCAACGGCCGGCAGGTTGAGCGACTGTCGCAGCGCCTCGGCGGCGGTGATGCCGCCGGCAAAGCCGCGGTCGAAGTTCTCCGGCGCGTAGGTGCCGAACAGGCGCGGCAGGTCGGCGAGCTGCGTCTGCGGCCCGACGATGCCGTCCTCGAACGCAAGCGCGTAGATGAACGGCTTCAACGCCGAGCCGGGGGAGCGAATCGCGCGGGTCAGATCGAGCGCGCCGGCGCGGTCCGGATCGCGCCATGCGCCGGCGTAGGCCGCGCGGATCTCCCGGCTGGCGGCATCGGCGACGACGATGGCGAGCGATTCCCGCGGCGGCAGGTCGCGCAGCCGGTCGGCCGCGAGACGTTCGAGCGCGGTCTGCAGCTTGACGTCGACCGTGGTGGCGATCTGCGCCTGTCCGGGATGCGCGCGGGCAAGTCCGGCGACGATCTGCGGCGCGTGGCGCGGCAGAGGCGTGCGCGCGGCGGGGACCGGCGATGCGTCGGCGACGCCCGCGGGGCCGAGGATGCGATCGCGCAGCGCCTGTGCCGCGTCGTGGTGGCGGTCGGGGCGCAGCGCCTCCGGCCGGCGGGGGATCGCGACGAGCAGTGCCGCCTCGTCCGGCTCCAGCGCCGACGGCTCGCGGCCGAACCACGCGAGCGACCCGGCCCGCACGCCTTCCAGGTCGCCGCCATACGGCGCGAGCGTCAGCCAGATGCGCAACACGCCCTGCCGCCCGTAGCGCCACTCGAGCTGCAAGGCCCGCGCCGCCTCGATCAGCTTGGAACGCAGCGTGCGCGGTCGCGGCTCCAGCAGGCGCGCGGCCTGCATCGCCAGCGTGGAACCGCCGGAAACGACATGCCCGGCGCGCAGCATCTGCGCGGCGGCGCGCACGATCGCCACCGGATCGACGCCGGGATGCAGCCAGAAGCGCCGGTCCTCGGTACGGATCAGCAGGTCGAGGAAAGCCGGCGACACGTCGGCAGGTGCCGCCGCGAACCGCCACACGCCGCCGGGCGCGGGCAGCAGCGCCAGCGGCCGGCCGTTGCGGTCGAGCACCTCGGTTCCGACCACGTCGAGCCGGTGCAGGTCGGGCGGGAAGGCGCGGTCCAGCCCCCACGCCGCCGCGGCAAGCAGCAGCGGGAAGGCCAGCGCCAGCCAGCGTCGCTGCATCACTCGACCGGCAGCACCGTGATGCGGACCGCGCCCTGACGGGCGTAGATCGCCGGACGGTACATGTCGGCGACCTCGACGCCGGGCAGTTCGTAGCTGCCGGGCGTCACCGCGCGCAGCCGCACCGCGATGCGGAAGGTCTGGTGGTCGTCGGGCAGGTCGAACACCGCCGCGTACCGATCATCCGCCGCCGGCTGCGCGTCGGGCACCGTCAGGTCCTTCAGCCAGGACAGGCCGGGCGCCTCCTCGCTGCCGATGCGGCCGGCGACTTCCCAGCCCGCCGGGAGGCCGGCCAGCAGCATCACCTGATGCTCCTGCTTGTCGTCCGCGCTGCCGTCGATCTGCAGCACAAAGACGGTGTTCTGCTTCAGGTGATCGAGATCGAGCGGCGTGCCCTCGAGAGTGAGGAATTTCCGCGACACCCGCATCAGGTTGTGCGCCGCGGCCGGCGCCACCGCCGGAATGCCGGTGATCGACACCGTCTGCCACACCGGATCGCTGCCGAGGTTGCGCCCGACCAGCGCGCCGCCCATCAGCGGCACGCTGACGATCGGCGCGGGCGGCGGCTGCAGGTCGCCGACCGCGACGCGCGTGGAACGGCCGTCGCGTCCGAGCAGCGCCGCGGCGGCGATGCCCCAGCTCGCCTCCTGCGTCGAGACCCACGCCGGATCGAGGTCCGCGCCCGGCAACTCGGTCACCAGCTTGGCCAATCGGTCTGGCAGAAGGCCGCTTTCCTTCAGCAGCACGACGAGCGCTTCCTGGTCCCGCAGCGCCGAGCCGTCGTCGAGGTACCAGAACTTCCGCCCGCGGAAGTCGAGCGCGTTGGCGAACAACTTCTCGGCGCGCGGCGTGTCGTGGGCCATCGCCAGCGCGGCGGCGACCTGCGCGCGCGCGAGCGGCGTCGGCAGGTTGTCGGGATCCGAGGCGAACACTCGCGCGAGTCCCGGACGGTTCTTCCCGGCGCGCGCGAGATCGTACAGCGCATAGGCCTGTGCGGCATACTCCTCCGGCTTGGTCGGGTCGGTATCCAGTTCGTCGGACAGATACTTCAGCCCGTCGCGGATCGCCGCCTCGGGCAACCCGTTGCCGGCGGCCTGCGCGCGCATGAGGAAGTCCATCGCATAGGCCGACAGCCACGGCCTCGCCTCACCGTTTGACGTCCACAGCGCGAAGCCGCCGTCGTAGCGCTGCAGGTCGAGCACGCGCGTCATCGCCGCCTGCAAGGCCGGCCCGCGCTGCGGTCCCGCCATCGGTCCGTCCGGCAGGAACACCAGCGGGAAGCCCTTGCTGCTCGCCTGCTCCAGGCAGAACAGCGGATAGGCGTACAGCGCCTGGACCAACCCGGGCACGTCGTAGCGCACGAGGCCGCCATAGGTGACGGTGCCGTGCGCGGTGCCGGGCAGGAAGCGGTCGAAGGCGGGCGCGATCGGCGCGGAGGCGCCGGGTGCAAGCTGGGTGCTCGCCACCAGCGTCATCGGTCCGCGCGCAGGCCGCACGGTGATCGCCGTCTCGCGATGCACGCTGAAGCCGCCCTGCCCCGTCACGTCGAGCTTCACGACCGCACGTCCCGCGGTCGTCGCATGCAGCGTCGTCACAGGCGTCGCCTGCGCGCCCGTCGTCAGGTTGGCGACGAGGCGGGTCGGGCCGCTGACCTGCAACGGTCCGTCGGTCGAGACGACGACCGACGCCTCGCCTGGCGGCAGCTCCAGGTTCTGCATCAGCACGGCGAAGCGCGCGTTGTCGCCGGGGGCGAGGAAGCGCGGCAACAGCGGCTCGGCGACCAGCGGATCGCGCACCAGCACGTCGGCATGCGCGGCGCCGATCTTGTCGCCGTGCCATACCACCGCCATCAGCCGCACCTGTCCGGCAAAGTCCGGCAGGTCGAGCGGGATGCGGGCGATGCCGTCGTCGCCCGCCTGGACGGGTCCGACGAACAGGGTGACGGTGCGGATCGGCACGTCGGGAAGCGCGAAGCCGGTGTCGCCGCCCTGGCGCAACTGCGTCGCCTCGCCTTCCGCCGGCGCGAGCAGGTGGCCCCAGTCGTCGCGGATATCGAGGCCGAGACGGCGGCGGCCGAGGAAGTGCGCGGCCGGATCGGGATTGTCGAAATTGGTCAGCCGCAGGATGCCCTCGTCGACCGCCGCAAGCGTCACCCAGGCGCCGGGTTCGGCATGCACGGGAATGATCGCCTGCTTTCGCGGCGGCAGCTTGTCGGGGACGTCGATCGTCGCGGCGATCGTGCGCACCGACGGGTCGATGCCGACCCACACCAAGCCGATGGCGCGGCCGGGCTTGCGGTCCTCGGGCTTCGCCGCCTTCGCATCGGCGGCGTGATAGAGGTGCACGGTCACATACGCGCCCGGCCCCCAGTCGGTGCCGACCGACACGTCGACATCCGAGCCGCCGGCCGCGACGTCGATGTCGCGCAGCGCGTGCACGCGGTCGGTCAGCACGAGCAGCGTCGCCTTGCCGGCGAACGGGGCGGCGATGTGGATGCGGGCCGCCTCGCCCGGCTTGTGCGTGCGCGCGTCGGCCGACACGTCGAGCTGATCGGGCACGTCCGGGTTGTCGGCGGACACCCACCCGGCGCGGAAACGCACGGATGTGGCGGCGAGGCCGCCGGCTTCCGTCACCTCCAGCCGGTAGCGGCCGAAGTCGAGCGTCTTGGCCCAATGCAGCGTGCCGTCGGCGGGAATGGCGACGTCGTGCGTCTCCAGCGGCTCATCGCGCCACGCCATCTGGTAGCGGGCGACGTTGCCCTCGAACTGCAGGCGCCAGGTCGGGTTCTCGCGCACCAGCCGCAGCGTCGCCTTCAGCGGAATCCGCGCGCCGTCGGGATTGACCGCGACGACCTCGAAACCGGCTTCCGCGTTCGCATCGATCGCGTTGTCGGCGAAGTCGGGCTTGACGCCGATCAGGTTGCCGGACGGACGGACGGGAACGTCGATCTTGCCGCGGCTCGCGTGGCCGGATGGATCGTCGATCTCCGCGGTGACGCTCGCCTTGATCGGATGCGTGGTGTCGGGCGCGCGCGGCACGCTGATCGCGATCGTCGAGTGGCCCTCGCCGTCGGTGTCGGCGATGTCGACGTCCTGCGCGTCGGGCGCGTAGGTCTCGCCGGCCAGGCCGACGCCATAGCCCTTGAGCGCCGGGAACGGGTCGTCATTCCAGGTCAGGCGGATCGACGCCTTGCCCGACAATCCGGCGCCGGGCGCGCCGTACAGGAAACGCGCCGTGAGGGGCAGCGCGAACGGCCGGCCGGGCAGCAGCGGACCGGGCACCGGGCCGAGATCGACCGCGAGCCGGTCGGGCACGAAGGCGTCGACGCGGAAGCCGGCGGTGGCAATCGGGTCGGCGTCGGGGTCGGAGCGCAGCTCGATCGTCCAGGTGCCGATCGCGGCCCCGGCGGACAGGGTGATCGGCACGCGGATCGCGTCATCAGCCAGCCGGGGGGCCGTCGTCTGCAGGAACACCTGTCCGTTGGGACGCTTGACGGTGACCCGCGCCGGGAAATCGGCCGGGCGTCCCGCGTCGTCGCGCAACAGCGCCATCGCCTGCACGGTCTCGCCGGGGCGGTAGATGCCGCGATCGGTCCAGATGAAACCGTCTAGCGGACCCGGATGCGGGGCCCCCGAGACGCCGCGGTCGGACAGGTCGAACGCTGCGGCCTCGAGGTCGAGGGTGGCGAAATCGTCGCCCGGGCCGAACAGGTGGATCGAGCTCGGCGCGCTGCTGCCGGTGCCGTGGGTCAGCGGGGCGGCAAAGCGGGCGACGCCGTCGCCGTCGGTGGTCGTCTCGGCGAGGATATCGTTGGTCGTCGAGAGCAGCTGCACGCGCACGCCCGGGCGCGGGGCGACGTCGCTGTAGCCGCGCACCTGCACGGTCAGCCCGTCCTCGCCGCGCCAGACGGTCGGCGCGAGGTCGGTGCGCACCAGCATCTGCGCCGCGCCCTGCGGATCGAGGCTCTCGGGCGTGCCGTCGCCCGCTTCGGCGACGAGCGCGTAGACACCGGGGCCGGCGTCCTCCAGCGCCTGCGGCAGCGGCAGCGCGGTGGTGATGTTGCGGTTCGGCTTGAACGACTGAATGGGCGCGGTGCCTTGCCAGACGACGCGGCCGTAGTCGGTGCCGGCGCGCATCGCCTGATAGGTGTCGATCTGCTGGCCGAGGGTGTTGTCGTGCAGGAAGGCGACGATGTTGCGCTCGGTCATCCGCGCCAGCGTCAGCTTGACCGCCGACAGGTTCACCGTGGTCATCGTCACCGCCGGCGGCTGGCCGCGCGGCAGGATGAACATGCGCTGGTCGAAGACGACGCGGGGCCGGCGGTTGCCGATATCGGCGGTCAGCCGGGTTTCCTTGACCAGCGTCAGGCCGTCCTCGCCCGGCATGCCGGCGCGCAGGACGATGCCGGTCTGTTGCCCCGACGGCAGGCCGGAGACGCAGATCTCGTCGCCCTCCCGCGTCACGGCGGCGCCGGACACGGCGGGGTCGAGCTTGACCCAGTCCTGCGGGTGGAAGTCGTCGGAGCGCAGCGGCGCGGTGGTGAAGCTGATGCAGGCGCGCGGCGGGTCGGCCTCGCTCTCGTTGCGCAGGTTGCGCACCAGGATGCCGGCGGCGCGGCGCGCCATGAGCAGCGCCTGCTTGATCTGCGCGTCGTCCGGCGCGCGGTCCTGCGCGGCCTCGAGCGCGGTGATCGCCTGGGCCGGGCGGTCCAGCATCTTCAGCGCGTCGGCGATCATCAGCAGCGGCGCGATCTCGGCCTTCGGATCGCTGGCCAGCTCGAACGCCTGGTAGGCGGCCATCATCGCGTGGCGGGCGTCGGGCGGGGTCTCGCGCATCGCGTCCTGGGCGAGCGACATCCAGGCGCCGGCGCCCGCGTCGCCGAGGCCGATCCGCGCTTCCCAGGCCGCCACGGCGCCGGCCCAGTCGCGCTTGCGCTCGGCGTCCGCCGCCTTCTGCTCCGCCGCGCGCCGCTGCGCCGGGTTGCCGCCGGCCGGGAACTTGGCGGTCAGGCTGTCGGCATACTTGCCGCTGTCGGTGGACAGGCCCGAGATGTCGAGGTCGGCGGCGCGAGCGATCGGCGCCACGCCGATGAGGACAGCGAGGCAGAGCAGCACGAGCAGACGGCGCATGAGTGGCGGTTCCCCTTGGCACGCCGGCGGGCGTGTCCCCCGGCGGACAGACTAGCGCGGCCGGTCCCGGCGCGTAATGGAAATGATGTTACGGCTTGTGAAGGTACATGAAGGACGCGCCGGTCAGGCCGGCGGAGCGGGTTCGGGCGCGCGGGCGCGCAGGATGTCGCGGATTTCCGTCAGCAGCACGACGTCGGCCGGCGGCCCGGCCGGCTTGGGCTCGGGCTTGGGCATCAGCCGGCTGAGCGCGCGCACCACCCAGAAGATCACGAACGCAACGATCAGGAAGTTGATCACGGCGTTGATGAACAGGCCGATATTGATGGTCGGCGCACCGGCCTTTTGCGCGTCGGCCAGCGTGGCGTAGTGCTGGCCGTTGAGGGCGACGAAGACGTTGCTGAAATCCACGCCGCCGGTGAACACCCCGATGATCGGGTTGATGATGTCCTTCACCAGGCTGGCGACGATGGTCGTGAAGGCGGCGCCGATGATCACGCCCACCGCCAGGTCGACCACGCTGCCGCGCGCGATGAACGACTTGAAGTCGCTCACCCAGCGCGGCGTGCGGACCCGTTCGACCATCGTCGGCATGGCGTCGATTCTCCCCCCCTCCGGCGGACGTGATGTAACGCCACGGGGCCGCGCGGCGGAAGCCTCTCCGGTCTGGCATATCGCTTGCTGCCTGCGGCGCCGGACCACAGCGAGGGGAACGCCGCCCATGAACGAGGCCAAGACGCAGCTCGGTCAGAAAATCATCGCCGCCAAGAACGCCAAGGGACTGACCTGGGCGCAGGTTGCGGAACGGCTCGGGCACGCGCCCGTCTGGACCTGCGCCGCCTGTCTCGGCCAGATGTCGATGACGCCGGAGACGGCGCGCAAGGCAGCTTCGCTGTTCGACCTCGGCGACGACGAGGAGGCGCTGCTGTGCGCCATCCCGTATCGCGGCTCGCTGCCGAGCGCGGTGCCGACCGATCCGCTGGTCTACCGCTTCCACGAACTGGTGCAGGTCTATGGCACGACCTGGAAGGAGCTGATCCAGGAGGAGTTCGGCGACGGCATCATGAGCGCGATCGACTTCGACATGACCCTGGAGCGCCAGCCCGACCAGAAGGGCGACCGCGTGAAGATCACGATGAGCGGCAAGTTCCTGTCGTATATGCGCCACTAGCAGCCTGTCGGAGTTAGCAGTTTTGCGGATGAATATGTCGCCAACGGCCACCGGCGGATTCTCTTGTTGTGCAGAACCGCGAAGTATCGAAAGAAATCTCCGATTTGTTCGTGGTTTGTGCTTAACTCCGACAGG
>DATEQV010000019.1:0-26675 GCA_035272265.1 Acidisphaera sp.
CGCGCAGCGCCGTGGCGATCCAGGGCAACGTGACAAACGTCCGTCGCGCGGCCCTGGATCGCCACGCCGCCAAGAGGCGGCTCGCGATGACGGTGTCGATGCGACCGCGCCATTGGAGCCGCCGGCCGAAGCCGTACCCGCCATCGCACCGGCACCGCCGGAACCCGCGACTCCCGCGCCTGCACCCGTGCGCATCGTGCAGCTTCCGTACCCGCCCGGCAGCACGACCATCATCAAGATCGGCGCCGCGCGATCGATCATCCCGCCGCCGCCCGCCCGTCGCACCGGCAGCACCCAGCCGTCCGCGACCCACCCCGAGGGTTCAGCCCGGCGGTGCGGCGGTGAGTGCCCGCAGCCGGGCGACGTTGCGGTTCTGCTCGGTCAGCGTGCGGGCGAAGACGTGGCCGCCGGTGCCGTCGGCGACGAAATACAAATCGTCGCTGGCGGCGGGATGCAGCACCGCCTCGATGCTCGCCAGGCCCGGGGAACAGATCGGCCCGGGCGGCAGGCCGGCGACGACATACGTGTTGTAGGGCGACGGATCGCTCAGGTCGGCATGCGTCAGCTTGCGGTCCAGCGTGCCGAGCCCGTCGCTCAGCCCGTAGATCACCGTCGGATCGGACTGCAGCTTCATCCCCGCGCGCAGGCGATTGACGAACACCGCCGCCACATGCGGGCGCTCCTCCGCAATCGCGGTCTCGCGCTCGACGATGCTGGCCAGGATCAGCGCCTCGCGCGCATCCGCCAACGGCAGGTCGGCCTGCCGTTTCGGCCACGCGCGCTCCAGCGCCTGACGCATCGCCGCGGACGCCTCCTCGACCAGATGCTCTCGCGAGGTGCCGCGCGGATACAGGTAGGTCTGCGGCAGCAGGGCGCCCTCGGCGATTTGCGGCACGTCGCCGGTGGTCGCGTCCGCCTGCGCGATGACCGCCGCGATCTGCCTGGCGGTCAGCCCCTCCGGCAGCGTCACCTTGTGCTCGACCGGATGTGCCGTGCGCAGCACGTGCAGCACGTCGTTGGGCGTGGCGTGCGCGGGGAACTCGAACTCGCCGGCGTGCAGCGGGCCGTCGTTGTGGCTGCGGCGCACCAGCAGCCAGAACTGCCACGTCGAGTCGATCACGCCCGACTGCCGCAGCGATTCCGCCACCTCCCAGTTGCCGCCATGCGGCACCACCACGTCGCGCACCGCGGTCAGCGGACCCGGCTCGTACAGCACGTGGTTGAGCCATGTCTGGAAGCCGCCGATCACGAATCCCGACAGCAGCAAGGCCGGCAGGAACAGGCGCAGGGCGCGCCGCCAATAGCTCATCGCGGAACGGTCCGGACCGCGCCCTTAATGGACGGCGCGGAAGATGATGCTCGCGTTGGTGCCACCGAAGCCGAAGCTGTTGGACAGCGCGACGTCGATCGGCCGCTCCTGCGCGGTGTGCGCCACACGGTCGATGACGCTCTCGCGGCTCGGCGTGTCGAGATTGAGCGTCGGTGGCGCGACGCTGTCGCGGATCGCCAGGATCGAGAAGATCGCCTCCACCGCGCCGGCGGCGCCTAGCAGATGCCCGGTCGACGACTTGGTCGACGACATCGCGACATCGCGCGCCGCATCGCCGAACAGGCGCTCGACCGCCTCCAGCTCCAGATCGTCGCCGAGCGGCGTCGAGGTGCCGTGCGCATTCACGTACTGGATCTGCTCGGGCGTCAGGCCGCCGTTGCGCAGCGCCGCCTTCATCGCGCGAAACGCGCCCTCGTGGTGTTCGGCCGGTGCCGTGATGTGGTGCGCGTCGCCCGACAGGCCGTAGCCGCCGATCTCGGCATAGATCTTCGCGCCGCGCGCGCGGGCGTGCTCGTATTCCTCGAGCACCACGACGCCCGCGCCTTCGCCCATGACGAAGCCGTCGCGGCCGCGGTCCCACGGACGCGAGGCCTTCGGCGGATCGTCGTTGTATTTCGTCGACAGCGCGCGCGACGCGCAGAACCCGCCGATGCCAAGCTCGCACACCGGCGCCTCGGCGCCGCCGGCCAGCATGATGTCGGCATCGCCCAGCATGATGAGGCGGGCGGCGTCGCCGATCGCGTGGACGCCGGTGGCGCACGCCGTCACCGCCGAATGGTTCGGACCCTTCAGCCCGTATTTGATCGACAGGTGGCCCGAGGCGAGGTTGATCAGCGCCGACGGGATGAAGAACGGCGACAGGCGCTTGGACTTGCCCTCGTGCACCTGCACCGACGCTTCGTAGATCGTCTGCAGGCCGCCGATGCCCGAGCCGATCATCACGCCCGACGCGCAGCGCTCCTCCTCGGTCTGTGGCGCGCAGCCCGCGTCCTCCATCGCCTCGGTCCCGGCGACCATCGCGAGATGGATGAAGCGATCCATCTTCTTCTGGTCCTTGACCGGGATCCATTCGTTCAGGTCCAGCCCGCCCTCGGCGCGGTTGCCGGCCGGGATCTGGCCCGCGACCCTGCAGGGCAGCTCCTTGGTGTCGAAGGACTGGATGGCGCCGATGCCGCTCTCGCCACGGATCAGGCGACGCCAGACGTGCTCCACGCCCACCCCGAGCGGGCAGGCGATGCCCATCCCGGTGACGACGACACGGCGGCCGTTGAACGTGCCCAAGGCGGTACCCAAGGCGTCAGGCGGCCTTCTGCTTCTCGATGTAGTCGATCGCGTCCTTCACCGTGCTGATCTTCTCGGCCGCGTCCTCGGGGATCTCGACGCTGAAGGCTTCCTCGAAGGCCATCACCAGCTCGACCGTATCGAGGCTGTCGGCCCCGAGATCGTCGATGAACGACGATTCGGGCGTGACCTTGCTCTCCTCGACGCCGAGGTGCTCGACCACGATCTTCTTAACCTTCTCGGCGATCTCGGTGTTCATTCGTCGTCAGCTCCTGGAACCTGCCCTGCGGGCGCTCTGGGTTTAAGTAGGAAGGTTCGCGCCCGGTTCCTTTTCCCGTCGGACGACGAGGCGAGGCGGGGGCCGGATAGCATGGTTTGGTGACACGACCAAGAACACGGCCGCGGCCAAAAGGGGGGTTCTAGATCATCGCCATTCCGCCGTTGACGTGCAGCGTCGCCCCGGTGACCCAGCCGGCCTCGTCGGAGGCGAGATAGACCACCGCGGCCGCGACGTCCTCAGGCCGGCCGAGGCGTTCAAGCGGAATGGCCTCCATCAGCCGTTCGCGCTGGCTCTCGGCGAGCACGCCGGTCATCGCGGTGTCGATCATGCCGGGGGCGACGACGTTGACGGTCACCGACCGGCTGGCGACCTCCTGGGCCAGGGCCTTGGTCATGCCGATCAGCCCGGCCTTGGCGGCAGCGTAGTTGGACTGGCCGGGATTGCCGGTGGCGGCGACGATGCTGGCGATGCCGATGATGCGGCCGGCACGACGCCGCAGCATGCCCTTCAGCGCCGCGCGGGCGAGCCGGAAGGGTGCGGTCAGGTCGACGTCCAGCACGGTCTGCCAGTCCTCGTCCTTCATCCGCAGGGCGAGCATGTCGCGCGTCAGCCCGGCGTTGTTGACCAGGATGTGCAGCGGCCCCGCCGCTTTCTCCGCCGCCGCGACCAGCTTGTCGGCCGCATCGGGCTTGCGCAAATCGGCGGCGACCGCGTGCGCGCGGTCCCCCAGTTCCCCGGCCAGGGCCTTGAGCGCATCCTCCCGCGTCCCCGACAGCACGACGACGGCGCCCTGGCCGTGCAGGGCGCGGGCGATGGCCCCGCCGATGCCGCCCGAGGCCCCCGTCACCAGCGCCACCTTGCCGTCGAGCCGGAACATCAGAGCGCCTTGAGCACGGCTTCGATTTCGGCCGGCGTTCCAACCGCCGCCGCGGCCGCATCGGGGGCGATGCGGCGGACGAGGCCGGTGAGCACCTTGCCCGCGCCCAGTTCGACGAAGCTGGTCACACCCAGTGCCACCATCGCCTCGACGCTCTCCCTCCAGCGGACGGTCGCGGTGACCTGGCGGACCAGCAGGTCGCGGATCTCGTCCGGCTCGGTCGCCTTGGCGGCGGTCACGTTGGCGATCAGCGGGACGCTCGGCGCACGCGGCGGGGATTGCGCCAGCGCCTCGGCCATCGCCTCGGCCGCCGGCTCCATCAGGCGGCAGTGGAACGGGGCGGAGACGGGCAGCAGCATGGCCCGCTTGATGCCCTTGAACCTGTCGCCCTTGGCGATCTCGACCGCGCGCTCGACCGCCCCGCGATGGCCCGAGACCACGACCTGTCCGCCGCCGTTGTCGTTGGCGATCTCGATCACCTCGGTCCGCGGCGTCTGGCCCGCCTCGACCGGCACCGGGCCGGCCTCCGCGCAGATTTCCCGCGCCTGCTCGAGGTCGGCGCCGAGCAGGGCGGCCATCGCCCCCTCGCCCGCCGGCACCGCCTTCTGCATCGCCTGCCCGCGCAGCTTCAGAAGCCGTGCCGCCTCCGCCACGCCGAAACTTCCGGCGGCGGCGAGCGCGCTATATTCGCCCAGCGAATGGCCGGCGACGACGGCCGCGCGTGTCTTCAGCGCCACGCCGCCCTCGCGCTCCAGGACCCGCAGCACTGCGAGCGACACCGCCATCAGCGCGGGCTGGGCGTTTTCGGTCAGGGTCAGCGTCTCGCCCGGCCCTTCGAACATCAGGCGGGAGAGGTTCTGGCCCAGGCTGTCGTCGACTTCCTGGAAGACTTCGCGGACCGCCGGGAAGGCAGCCGCAAGGTCGCGGCCCATGCCGACGGCCTGGCTGCCCTGGCCAGGAAAGATGAAGGCGTGGACTGGCATGAAGAAAACGTTACCCGGACTAGCGGCGGCGCGGCGTAGCCGCCGCCCACAGGGGTGTCAACTGGGTATCGACTGCACGCGGGGCTCCCATCGGGGCCCCGCAGCTTGCACCAAGGCCTCGATTCGTGCTTATCCCCGCGCCTTCCCTGCCGGGGGCGGCACCCCCGGCTATGCCCGGCGCCAAATGTGGCGTGCGCCGATCGCGGCCGCGGGCGAGACAAGCCAGAGGGGGTCACATGCCGCTTTACGAATGCGTGCTGCTCGCGCGCAGCGAGATCACGCAACAGCAGGTCGACGGAATGGTCGACCTCGTCACCGCCCAGCTCGAAAGCGAGGGCGGCGCGGTCAAGAAGCGTGAATACTGGGGCCTGCGCAGCCTCGCCTATCGCATCAAGAAGAACCGCAAGGCGCACTACATGCTGCTCGGCCTCGACGCCGTACCGGCGGTGGTGAACGAGATGGAGCGCCAGCTGCGTCTGAACGAGGACGTGCTGCGGTTCATGACGGTGCGCGTCGAGGAGATCGAGGAAGCGCCGTCGGCGATCCTGAGCCGCAAGTCGGACGATCGCGAGCGCTCCTTCCGCGGCCCCAAGCCCGCCGGACGCTTCGATTCGGGCCGCAAGCGCGGCTACGACGACCGCGAGGAATTCCGCGCCCGCGACGACTTCCGGGCCGACCGCGACGACGGCCGGCTGGTGCTGGAAGAATAGCGCGCGCGAGATAGGAAACCGACGATGTCAGACAGCACCGAAGTCAATCCCGCCGCCCGCCGCGCCGCGGTGGGCACACGCCGGCCGTTCTACCGCCGCCGCAAGTCCTGCCCGTTCTCCGGCCCGAGCGCGCCGAAGATCGACTACAAGGACGTCCGCCTGCTCAGCCGCTTCCTGTCGGAGCGCGGCAAGATCGTGCCGAGCCGCATCACCGCAGTCTCCGCCAAGAAGCAGCGCGAGCTGGCGACCGCGATCAAGCGGGCGCGCTTCCTCGCCCTGCTGCCCTACGTCGTGGCCTGAGGATCGAACGATGGCAGCCGTCGAACTGATCCTGCTGCAGCGGGTCGAGAAGCTCGGCCAGATGGGCGAGGTCGTGCGCGTCAAGCCGGGCTATGCGCGCAACTACCTGTTGCCGCAGAAGAAGGCGTTGCGCGCGACGAAGGACAACGTCGCCAAGTTCGAAACCCAGCGCGCGCAGCTCGAGGCGCAGAACCTCAAGCGCCGCGAGGAGGCCGAGCGGGTCGCCGAGCGCGTCGGCGGCCTGACGGTGGTGATCATCCGCCAGGCGGGCGAATCCGGCAGCCTGTACGGCTCGGTCAGCGCGCGCGACATTTCGACCGCGTGCACCGAGGGCGGCCTGACCATCGGCCGCGACCAGGTGGTGCTGAGCCACCCGATCAAGACGCTCGGCCTGACCAAGGTGCGCGTCGATCTGCACCCCGAGGTGCATATCCCGGTGACCGTCAACGTCGCCCGCAGCCCGGAGGAAGCCGAGCGTCAGGCGCGCGGCGAGACGATCGGCGCCGAGACCGAGGAGGCCGAGGCGGCCGAGGCGGAGGAGCTGTTCGAGCCCGGCGCCGGCCCGCAGCCGGACGTCCCGTAGGTTGTGCTGCCGCCCGGCGAGCAAGCGCCGGCCGCACATCCGGATGCGTTTGATCAAGGCGCTATCGGCACCGCACGGCTATGTTCCTTGCGGACGGGCGGTGCGCCGTTCTTTCATAACGGCGTGAACGTTCGGACGGCGACACCGGCCTGATCGAACTTGGCGGGTGGCGTCACCATTGTTCCTTCGGTTCCGTTTCCGGAGCGACACGCCGTGCCATTTTCGCTCGACGCCTTCCTGCAACGCTTCATCATCGCCGGACGCTACACGGTGGTCTGGCCTGACGGGGCGACCAGCCACTATGGGGGCGTCCGACCCGGCCCCGAAGGCGGCGTGCGCCTCGCCGATTGGAAAACCGTCCGCCGCGTCCTGCACGACCCGGGGCTGGCATTCGGCGAAGCCTACATGGATGGCCGGCTGAAGCCGGTGGACGGCACGGTCTACGACGCGATGGACGTACTGCTGACCAACCTGCAGCTGCAGCCGAACGCGCACGGGCTGCTTCGGCTGCGGGCGGCCCTGCGCTGGCTGCGTCGGGGATTCGACCAGCACAACCCGGTGCGCCGCGCGCAGCGCAACGTCGCCCACCACTACGACCTGAACGGCCGGCTGTACAGCCTGTTCCTCGATCGCGACCGGCAATACTCGTGCGGCTACTTCCCGACCGGCAACGAAACGCTGGAGGAGGCGCAGGCCGCCAAGAAGCACCACATCGCCGCCAAGCTGTGCCTCGACCGCCCCGGGCTCGAGGTGCTCGACATCGGCTGCGGATGGGGCGGCATGGCGCTGACGCTGGCGCGCGACTTCGACGCACGCGTCACCGGCATCACGCTGTCGACCGAGCAGCTGCACGAGGCCCGCGCACGGGCCGCGGCCGAAGGCCTGGCGGACCGCGTGCGGTTCGAACTGCGCGACTACCGCGACGTGCCCGGCACGTTCGACCGCATCGTCTCCGTCGGCATGTTCGAGCATGTCGGCCTGCCGTATTACCGCGCGTACTTCGACAGCGTCGCACGCCTGCTGCGGCCGGACGGGGTGGCGCTGATCCACGCCATCGGCCGGCTGGCCGGGCCGGCCTTCACCAACCGGTGGCTCGCGAAATACATCTTCCCCGGCGGCTACAGCCCGGCGTTGTCCGAAGTGATCCCCGTGGTCGAGCGCTCGGGCCTGCTGATGGCCGACATCGAGATCCTGCGGCTGCACTACGCGCAGACCCTGCGGCTGTGGCGCCGCCGCTTCGCCGCCAACCGCGACGCCATCGCGAGCCTGTACGATGAGCGGTTCTGCCGCATGTTCGAGTTCTACCTGGCAGCCGCGGAGCTGTCCTTCCGTGTCCAGAACCACATGGTCTGGCAGCTGCAGCTCGCGCACCGGCAGGACGCGGTGCCGCTGACGCGCACCTACATCGCCGGCAGCGAGAGCGCGGTCAGAACAGACGCGCTAACAGGGGCACAAGGACGGCAGTAACCACCCCGTTGATGCCGATCGCGAGCCCCGCGAAGGCGCCGCCGGTTTCGTTGATCGTCAGCAGGTGCGCGGTGGCCAGGCCATGGCCGGCGGTGCCGCCGGCAAGCCCCTGCGCGCGCCAGTCGCGTACGCGCGCGAGCCGCATCAGCGGTGCTGCGATGGCGACCGCGGTCAGGCCGGTCAGCAGCACGAACACGGCGGCCAGCGCCGGCTGACCGCCGATCTGCTCGGCGATCCCCATGGCGATCGGCGTGGTGACGGACTTGGGTGCGAGCGAGAGCACGATCTCGCGCGGCGCGCCGAGCGCGTGCGCGATCGCCATCGCGCTGCCGGCCGCGACCGCGGCACCGGCGACGATCGCCGGGAGGATCGCGTGCGCCGAGCGGCGGATGTGATGCAGGTTGGCGTGCATCGGCACCGCCAGCGCCACGGTGGCCGGCCCGAGCAGGAACTGCACGTATTGTCCGCCCTGGAAGTAGACCGAGTACGGCGTGCCGGTGACCAGCAGCAGCACCACGAGTACCAGGATCGCCAGCGGCATCGGGTTGAACAGCGCGATGCGGGGCAGGCGGGCGCTGACCACGGAGGCGCCCTGGAATGCGACCAGCGTCGCGCCCAGGCCGAGTAGCGGTGTCGTCTGCAGATAGACGAACAGCGCGGTGAACTGGCCGTTCATGCGGAGCGGCCGGCGAGGCGCTGCATGACGAGCCCGGTGACCACCAGCCCGAGTGCGGTGGAGACCAGCACCGCGACGGCGACCGCCAGCCAGTTGCGGCCGAGGACGTCGAGCTGCGTGACGATGCCGACGCCGGCCGGCACGAACAGCAGCGCGAGGTAGCGCAGCAGCGTGTCGGAGACCGAGCGCAACTCGGGATCGGGGCCGTCGCGCACGGTGAGGATTGCCAGCAGGATCAGCAGGCCGACGACGGGTCCGGGCAGCGGCGCGCCGAGCGCGCGCACCAGCACCTCGCCCACGAACTGGCAACCCAGCAGCAGCGTCAATGGCCCGAGCATGCGCGTCCTCCATGATGATGGTGGTCGCGCACGATGGCCGGGGTTCACCGCGGGCGAAAGCGGGGCGATCAGCCTCCCGGACGCACGATGCCGCCCATCAGAACCCGGCCGCCCAGTTCTCCGGCACGAACCGATAGCCCGAGCCGTCGCGCTTGACGTGACCGAGCGTCGGGAAATCGAGATGGATGCCCGCGACCAGCAGCCCGTCGTCCGCCGCCATCGCGAAGATCCGCTTGCGCGTCGCCACCGCCGCCGCCCCGTCGGCGTCGAACGCCACGCCCGCCTCGGGCTGGGCGAACTGGATGCCCGGCAAGTGCACGATGTCGCCCCAGATCAGCAGGCTCTCGCGGCCCGACCTGACCATCCAGCCGGAATGCCCGGGCGTGTGTCCGTGTTCGGGCACGATCTCGAATCCCGGTGCCGCCTCGCCTGTCGACATCGTGCGAAGCCGGTCCTTGTAGACGTGGCCCGCCTTCTGCGCGATCTCGACATACACCCTGGCGTCGGCCGGCACGCGGTCGAGCGTCGCCGGGTCGAGCCAGAAGGCGGCTTCGTTCTCGTGCATGACGATTTCGGCGTGCGGGAAGCGCGCGGCCCCTGCGTCGGTCACCAGGCCGCCGACATGATCGGGGTGCATGTGCGTCACCAGAACACGGGTGACCACCTCGGGCGCGATGCCCGCGGCCTGCATGTTCGCCGGCACGAGCCCCAGGCCGGGCATGGCGCTACCGGCGCCGGAGTCCACCAGGGTGACGCCCGACGGGCCCGAGATGGCGAAGGCACTGACGGTGATCTGCGGCGGCTTGCGGCGGAAGGCGCCGGTCTCCAGGCGTTCCGCCTCCTCCTTGCCGATGTTGGTCACCAGATCGAACGATGCGTCGAACCATCCGTCGTTGAGGACTGTGACGGTCAGGTCGCCGAGCCTGCGGTGGAAAACACCGGGCACCTGACGGGCGGGTTCGAAGACGGACATGCGGCCTCCCTGCGGTTCTGATGCGCGACGATATGGGCGGTTCCACCTTAGCGTGAACCGCCCTACAAGGCGCCGATGACGGCACCCCTCGCGTCGATGACCGGCTTCGCCCGCCATGATGGCCAGGCCGGGGGAGTTGCCTGGACGTGGGAGATGCGCAGCGTGAACGGCCGCGGGCTCGACCTGCGCCTGCGCCTGCCGCCCGGCCATGACAGCCTGGAGCCGTCGCTGCGCGACATCGCCGGCCGGGCGCTGCGGCGGGGCAACGTCACCGCCACGCTGACGATCAAGCGCGAGGAAGGGCCGCGTGCGAGCCTGGACCGCGCGGCGCTGGAGCAGGCGCTGGCGCTCGCGACCGAGCTGCATCGCCGCATCCCCGGCAGCGCGCCGCCGCAGGCCGAAGCGCTGCTGGGGCTGCCGGGCGTGCTGCGCCTCGGCGCCGCCACCGACGACCCCGCACTGAACGAGGCGATCGCCCCGGCCTTGCAGGCGAGCTTCCAGGCGGCGATCGACGCGCTGGTCACGGCACGGCGCGCGGAGGGCGGACGACTGTCGGCGCTGCTGACCGGGCTGCTCGGCGAGATCGCCGCGATGCACGCCGAGGCGGTGGAGCTTGCGGCGGGACAGCCGGCCGCGCAGCGCACACGGCTGATGGAGAACGTCAGCGCCCTGCTGCGCGAGGCGCCGAGCCTGCCCGAGGAGCGCATCGCGCAGGAAGTCGCCCTGCTCGCGTCGCGCTCGGACGTGCGCGAGGAGCTCGACCGACTCGACAGCCACATCGCCGCCGCGCACGCGCTGCTGGCGGAGGGTGCCAATGTCGGCCGCCGCTTCGACTTCCTGGTGCAGGAGTTCAACCGCGAGGCCAATACCCTGTGCAGCAAGTCCGCGTCGGCAGCGCTGACCGCCACGGGGTTGCGGCTGAAAGCGGCGATCGAGCAGCTGCGCGAGCAGGTGCAGAACATCGAATGATCGCGCGGCGCGGCATCTGCTTCGTGCTCGCCGCACCGTCGGGCGCCGGCAAGAGCACCATCGCACGCGCGCTGCTGGCGCAGAACAGCGGACTGTCGCTGTCGGTGAGCGTGACGACGCGCGTGCCGCGGCCGAACGAACGCGACGGCGAGCACTACCACTTTCGCGACGAGGCCGCGTTCGCCCGGATGGTCGCCGACGGCGAGCTGCTGGAGCACGCGCGCGTGTTCGGCCGCTTCTACGGCACGCCGCGCGCGCCGGTGCTGGACGCCCTCGCCGCCGGGCGCGACGTCCTGTTCGACATCGACTGGCAAGGCTTCCGGCAGTTGCGCGAGGCACTGCCCGGCGACGTGGTCGGCGTGTTCGTGCTGCCGCCGTCGATGGCGGCACTGCTCGCGCGCATGCGGGGACGGGCGGGCGACGACGAGGCGGAGATGGCGCGCCGGATGGCAGCCGCACAGGCGGAGATCGCGCACTGGCCGGAATTCGACCACGTCATCGTCAACGACAACTTCGAGACGGCGCTGGGCGGCGTGCGCGCCATCCTGCAGGCCGCGCGCCTGGCGACACATCGGCAGACCGGACTGACCGAGTTCGTCGCCTCACTCGACCAGGGTTGACGACGCCACCATGCCGAGATGCGCGGCGGCGAGGCGCTCGAACTCGGCGATCGTCAGCGTCTCGGCCCGGCGCGTCGGCTTGATGTCCGCCGCAGCGAGAAGACGCTCGCCGCCGATCGACCTGAGCGCACCGCGCAGCATCTTGCGGCGCTGGCCGAAGGCTGCGGCCGTGGTGCGTTCCATCGCGGCGAACGAGGCCGGATCGGGCTGGACGGCGTGCGGGGTGAGAACGACCACGGCGCTGTCCACCTTGGGCGGCGGGACGAAGGCGGCGGCCGGGATGCGCAGCGCGATCCGCGCGCCGCACGTCCACTGCGCCAGCACCGACAGCCGGCCGTACTCGGCACCGCCCGGGGCGGCGCAGATGCGCTCGGCCACCTCCTGCTGGAACATCAGCGTCAGCCGCTCGAAGGCGGCGGCATGGCGCAGCCAGCCGACCAGCAGCGGCGTCGCCACATTGTAGGGCAGGTTGGCGACGATCTGGCGCGGCGCGGCGCAGAGCGCGGCGGCGTCCATGCGCATCGCGTCGGCCTCGACGACGCGCAGGCGGCCGTCCGTCTGCGCCAGTTCGGCGATCGCGGCGACCGCCCTCGGGTCGATTTCGACCGCGACGATCTCGGCGGCATCGGTGTCGAGCAGTGCGCGCGTCAGGCCGCCCGGCCCCGGGCCGACCTCGATGACGTGGCGGCCGGCGAGCGGGCCCGCCGCGCGGACGATGCGTGCGGTGAGGTTCTCGTCGAGCAGGAAGTGCTGGCCGAGCGACTTGCGTGCATCGAGGCCGTGCTTCGCGACGACGTCGCGAAGCCTGGGCCGGTCGGGCATTCGCGGGCGTCAGGTCTTCGCCGCGGTCTGGGCCTGGCGGATGTTGATGTTGGCGCGCCGCTGCAGGTCGCGCAGCAGCTGGCGCGAGGCGAGTTCCGCACGCTCGGCGAGCAGCCGCCGCTCGATGTCCTCGCGGGACTCGGTGGCAAGGTTCTTCTGCTGGCGCGAGCAGAGCGTGACCAGCGAGATGCCGTCTTGGGCGACTAGCGGCTGCGTCGTCTTTCCCTCGGGCAACGTCGACAGCATCTCGCGGAACACCGGCGGGTTGACGCTCTCCAGCTTGATATCGCCGGGATCGACGGGGCGCGTCGAGTTGTTCGCCTTCGCCGCCGCTTCCATCTCGGCGCAGCTGTGGATGCTGGCACTGAGCGCCTTGGCGCGCTCCAGCAGCGCCTTCTGCTGCTCGGTCGGTGCGGCCGGATTGAGCGGCGAGCTGAACGGCAGGAACAGCGTGCGGATGTTGACCACCGTGCCGACGTCGTTGCCGATCTGGCGCTTGGCGTCGAGCTGGATGATCGAGATGCCGCCGGGCACGCGGACCGGGTCGCTGATCGCGCCGACCGGCATCTCGGCGACCAGCGTGGCCACGCCCGGATCGAGCTGGTCGGGCTGCACCCAGCCGAGAGCGCCGCCTTGCAGCGCGGTCTGGCTCTGGCTGAACTGTGCGGCGGTGACGGCGAAGTTCGCCCCCGAGCGCAGCTGCGCGATGATCGTCTCGGCGAAGCGCTCCGCATCCGCCGCGTGCGACGGATTGTCGATCGGCACGAAGATCTCGCCGACGTTGTATTCGGGCTTGCCGATCTCCTGGGTCAGCAACTGCTGCTGCTCCTCGACCTCCTTGCTCGTGATGGTCGCGGACTCGCCGAGCTGCTGGCGGATCACCTGCAGCCAGGCGAGCTGCACGCGGACCTGGTCGATCAGGGTGCGGAACGAGACGCCGTCCGACTGCAGCTTGGTGCGCAAGGCGTCGGTCGGCATGCCGTTGCGCTGCTCGACCCCATGGATGGCGTCGGCGATCTGCTTGTCGCTGATCACGACGTGCCGCCGCTGGCTTTCCTGCAGGCGGAGCCGCTCGTCGATCAGCTGCTGGAGGACCTGCGCCTTCAGGCGGGACTGCGTGTCCGGCGAGGCGCCGATGCCCGAGGACAGCGCGAACAGCCGCGTGCGGTTGTCCACGTCGCCCTGGCTGATGACGTCGCCGTTGACGACCGCCACGATGGTCGATGATTGCGCGTGCGCGGCGGGTACGGCAGCCATCAACGCGACCGTGGCGGCGGCGGCGGTCAGGATGCGGCGGAAGGGGAAGCCCATAGCTGGTATCCTTAGTCTATCGCGGTCCGTTGCGTGCTGAGTTCGTTGCGTGCGCAGGTGCGGGCGGGTCAGAAGGCGTGGAATCCGAACGAGCCGACGCTCTTGAACGTCATGCTGAAGAGCACCGTCGTGCCGGGGGTCGTGCCGTTGTAGTTCGTGTACAGCCTCGAGAATCGGACGTCGAAGATGTAGCACTCGTCCTCATACGCGCCTTCCGCCCCGAGAGCCACCATTTGGCCGAGCTGGAGGTCGCGCCGGGCGTAGGCGCTCACCCGGTAGAAGCCATGCTTGGCGGTGAAGCCGGCGGTGATTTCGTCGCGCGGCGTCAGATAATCCGAGTTCGGCGCCTGCGGGTTCTGGTTGTAGAGCGTGTAGGGATTGGTGCTGGTGTAGATGTAGCCGAGTGTCACGGCCAGCGGATCCCCCCCGACCGTGGCCGTCGCGTCGGCGAGCTCCGTCTTGAAGTTGCTCTGATTCAGCCGCGTGCGGTACAGCAGCGACAGCCAGGGCGCAGGCGAAAAGCCGACGTGGCCGACATAGTCGGTCGCGTGATGGTTCAGCCCGGTGCCGGGCGGCAGGGCGTTCAGGACCTCGGTCTGGTAGGCCTCGCCGACCTGCCCCTCGAGCACGGTGCCGTTGAGGTACCAGGCGCTCCGCATCGCCACGTTCAGCCGCGTGCCGCCGAACAGGCGATCGATCCCCGGCAGGTAGTTCCAGCCGAACAGGTTGGAGTCGGTGAACTGGAGGTCGAGGGCGTCCTCGTTCGGGATCTTGTTGAACTGGCTGTCGCCGGTGTTCGGCCCGCTCACCACCTGGATATGCGGCTCGATGACCTGGGTGCCCCAGCTGCCGCTGTCGCGCACCAGCGGCCAGCGCCAGTCGAGCGCGCCCTGCGGCTGCGCACGCTCGGTCGAGTTGTTGGCGATGGTGCTCCAGTTCGGCTGCTGGTTGAGCTGGGTCGCGTTGTAGGCGGCCGCATCGAGGTGGAACTGGACCTGCCATTGATCGCCGATGTAGCCGGTGAATGGGCGCGAGTAGGTGGCGCTCAGGCTCGCGCGCTGCGTATTGGTGCCGATCGTGCGGATGACGTTGAAGTCCTGCGTGTCCACCGACAGCCGTCCGCCCCAGTCGTCGACCGGGCCGACATAGCTGTACGTGTAGCGCGGCAGCACGATCGGCAGGTTGGCCGTCGAGATGCTGCTGACGAGGCCCTGGTAGAAGCGGGTATCGAGCCGCGAGTAGGCGCCGTCGCCGAAGCCCTCGACGTAGCCGTCGCTGGTCAGCACGGGCGACAGGCCGCCGAAGAAGCGGCCGAGCTGGTAGTCCTCGAGGTAAGTGACCGAGCTGGCGCGATCGATCGTGAACCCGTAGCGCCATGTGTCGTCGTAGTCGAACTTGCCGAGGGCATAGACCGCGCCTTGCGCCTGCCCGTTCACGTCGGCGCCGGACGCGTCGATCGACAGCGTGCCGTCGTTGAAGCGCCGACGGTACTGCAGCGCCAGATTCTCACCCGCCTTGGTGGTGAACAGCGGCGTGATCGTCGCGTCCGACTGGTCGTCGAGCACCGCGTAGTAGGGGATGCCGGTGAACGCGCCGAGGCGGCTGTTGTAGCCGACGGTCGGGATCAGCAGGCCGCTCGCGCGCCGCACCGACGGGTCGGCGATGTTGAAGTAGGGGCTGTAGCCGACGGGGATGCCTTCCATCTGCAGCACCGCGTCGTAGAACTCGATGCGCTTGTTCTCGAGGTCCTGCACCGCCGAATACGCGCGGATCTGCCACAGCGGCGGGTGGTTGGGATCCTGCTTGCAGACGTTGCAGGTGGAATAGACGACGCGGGTGAGCTCGTCGATCTCGCCGCCGGTGCGCCGCGCGCCGTTGGCGGCGAGCTTGCCGTTCTCGGCGAGCTGTGCGCGCAGGCCGCGCAGCACCGCGTCCTTCATCCCCTCGGTCAGCTCGGCGTAGTCGCTGAACAGCACCTGGCCGTCGGGTTCGAGCAGCACGACGTGGCCGACGGCGGTCGCGACGTTGGTATTGCGGTCGAAGGTGATCTTGTCGGCGCGCAGCACGCGGTCGTTCTGCCATGCCTCGACGTGGCCGCTGGCGGTGACGACGCCGCTGTCGCGGTCGTAGGTGACCTGGTCGGCGGTGAAGGTGACCGGCTGCCCGGTATTGATCGGCGCCGACCTGCCGCCGAGCGCGCTCAGCGCGCCCTGCGACGAGGCCCGAAGCGGCAGGAGCAGCGCCAGCGCCGCCATCAGCGCGATACCGACAGCGACGCGGCGCACCGCCTTAGCCGCCTTCCACGTGCAGCAGCAGGGTGATCGCGAGCATCAGGCCGGAGGCGGCCGGCGCCCAGGCCGCCAAGATCACCGGCAGCGCGCCCGATTGGCCGAACTCCTCGGCCACCCGGGAAACGACGAACAGGGCGAAACCGGCGGCCACACCGCTGCCCAGCATGCGCGCCACGCCGCCGCGCCGCGCCGGCCGCATCGAGAAGCCGGCCGCGACCAGCGCCATCGTGCCGGCGAGCAGCGGCATCGCGAGCAACGAGTTGAAATGCAGCCGGTGCCGGATCGACGAGAAGCCGGAGCGGTCGAGCAGGTTGATGAACCCCGGCAACGCCCACACCGACAGCGTGTCGGGCGAGGCGAAACTCTCCTGCACGCGCGTCACGGTCAGATCGGTCGGCAGCGGCACGAGCGCGGCCAGCTGGGGCGGGCGGTCGGGCTCCAGCGTACGGGTGTCCTGCAGCCACCAATTGCCCTTCAGGAGCACCGCCCCCCTCGCCTCGATGCGCGAGAGCAGCCGGTCGGAGCTGTCGAGCCGGTAGACGCTCACCATCGTGGCGGTCAGGTCCTTGCCCTTCAGCACGACGTTCTTGGCATGGATGATGGCGACACCCTGGTGCTGCAGGCCGTCATCGGCCTGCCGCAGCCACATCTGCCCGCCGGTCAGCGCGACCGGGCCGCCGCTGGTGTTCAGATAGGCGTCCTGCATCTGCTCGGCGCGTGCGAACAGCACCGAGGACATCGGGCTGATCGCCGCGGTGTTGAAGGCGCCGAGCAGGATGGCGCACAGGACCGGGCCGGAGAGGAATTGCCAAGCAGAGACGCCGGCGGCGCGCGCCACGATCAGCTCCGACGAGCGCGTCAGCCGCCAGAACGCGACGATCCCGCCCAGCAGAACCGCGAACGGCAGGATGTGCAGCGCGATGTAGGGCACGCGCAGCGCGGCGATCTCGCTGATGATCCCGAACGTCGCATCAGGCTTGGTGGCCGAGCGGCGCAGAAGCTCGATGAAGTCGAACAGCGACACGAGCCCGGTCAGCGAGGCGTGCATCACCATCGTCCAGCCGAAAAACTGGCGGGTGATGTAGAGCGTGAGCGTGATTGCCGCGTTCATCGCTCGGCGCTCATGCCGGGGCCGGACCGCGCCGGCCAAGCCGCAGGGCGGGCATCCGCGGGCCATACAGCAGCCAGATGCACACCAGCGACGGCACGATCGCGTGGACGTACAGCAGCGGGATCATGGCGTTGTTGCGCGCCGCCAGATTGCCGAGCGCGAGGCCGAGCGCGAGGAGGCCGACGACCGCGCCGACGGCCGCCGCCGGCCGCAGGATGCCGCCGTGCCGCCGGAAGATGCCGGTCAGCACGGAATAGAGCGCGATGAAGGTGTACGAGATGCAGGTCAGCGGCGAGGTGAGCCGCTTGTGTCCCTCGGCGCGCCATTTCGGGATGTCGCGCGCCACGCCGACATAGGCGGCGGGGTGCAGCAATTGGTACAGCGGCACTTCGCTCATGTCGTGCAGGCGCTCGTTGTCCCCCTTCGATGCCTGCGACAGGTCAAGCGTGTTGGCCGCGAAGGTCAGCAGGTTCAGCCGGCCGGTCTTGTGGTCGATCTCCTGACGGCTGCCGTGCTCCAGCAGAACCTGTGGCCCGTTCGGTCCTTCGACCAGCCGTCCGCGCTCGGCGAAAATGGTCGAGTGATCATTCGCCTGGCGGGCATCGTCGACCATGATCCCTTCGAGCGCGCCGGACGGATCGCGCGCACGGATATAGACGGTCAGGTCGTCGCTGATCTGCGTGAAGACGCCTTCCTGCAGCAGGAAAGCCGCCACACGGTTGCGAATCTCGAACTGGAATTCGCGGAATGATTGAAGGCTCAGCGGAACCAGCCAGAGATTGAGCGCATAGCAGGCCGCGGTCGCGATGATCCCGGACGCGAGCGCGGGGCGCGAGAGCGCGAAGGGCGACAGCCCGGCCGAGCGCATGACGGTCAGCTCGCGGTCGCCCGCGAGCCGCTGGTAGCTGAACTGCGTCACGACGAAGCAGGTGATCGGCAGGATCACCGCGACGAAGCTGGGAATCAGCAGCCCGGTCAGCTCCAGGAAGACGAAGAAGGACAGGCCGTGGTTGACCACCAGCTCGACGAAATGGAGGCTTTGCGTCAGCCAGATGAGCGCGGCAAGCCCGCCCGTGACCGCGACAAGGGCGATGAAGACCTGGCGGAAGATGTAGCGGGCAATGCACGTGGGCGAGAGGCGGAACATCATCGGCCGGGGCAAAGGCTCCTGACGGGCCGGGCGGCGACCGGCGGGGCCTCGGTTGTGCGGCAAAGAGGGCGGCGGTGCAAACCCTTCGGGGCCGACGATCAGCCGCCGTCAGAAGGCTTGGCCCGCGTGCAACCGCCGCTCGGCGGCGGGGTCGATCCGGGTGGCGCGGGCGCTCGCGCGCAGCACGATCGGGGCGGCGCGGCAGGCTGCGACGGCCGAGAGGCGGCCGATGGCGGTGCCGAGGAACCGCTGCATCGCGTGGGCGCGCGCGACCTGGCCGCGCACCGTCCGCCGCAATGCCGTGTGGTAGGCGCGGGCGTCGCCGCCGGCGGCGAGCACGCGCGCGGCCAGCGTGCCCGAATGCAGGGCGATCGAGACGCCGTCCCCGGTCAGCGACGGGATCACCGCCGCCTGATCGCCGAGCCGCCAGAACCGCTCGTCGGGGCGCGGCGCGTGAACATGGCCGTAGGCGAGGCCGCTGATCGCGAGCGGGCGGGCCAGCAGCGGCACCGCATCGTCCAGCCTGCGATCGAGATGCGGGCTGACCCAGCGCAACGACTCGATCAAGCCATCGAATCCGCCGCAGGACTGCAGCCGCGACCGCTTGGCCAGCAAGCAGAGCGTGGCCGTGTCGTCCTCGACGAGCTGCAGCCCCGCATAGCCGCCGGCATAGAGCACCAGTTCCACGTTGCCGCGGAGCGCCTCGGTCTGGGGCGCGCGTAGCCGCAGATAGGTCTTGAAGCCGACGAGCGGACCCGGCCGACCGACGCGCGCCACACCGCGCAAGGCGTGCTTGCCGGTCGCGACCAGCACGTCCGCGACCTCGATGTCGTCGAGGACGCGGACATGCGTGCCTGCGCGCACGTCGACGCCCGCGTCCCGCGCCGCATCGAGCAGCGCGGCGTCCAGTGTGCGCCGCGTCAGCCCGCAGGCGGCGAAGGGTAGAGCTGCGACCGCCTCTCGCCGGCCGGAGACGAGGCGGACGCGATCGATCGGCGCCGCGCCGAGCCGCGCGGGATCGACCCCGCAGGCGCGCAGGCTGCGCAGCGCCTCGGCGCTCAAGAAGTCGCCGCAGACCTTGTGCACGGGTCCGCTCTCGCGTTCCAGCACGGTCACGCGGCGGCCGGCACGGGCGAGGTGGATCGATGCGGCCGATCCGGCCGGACCGCCGCCGATCACGACGGTGGTCATCGGATGCGCGACACCTCGATGCGGAACGGGAAGCGTTCGCGCGCCGTGGCGAGGTTCGACAGTCCGGCCTCGTCGATCGCCGCACGCCATTCGTCGACAATCAGGCTGCTGACGATCGAGACCTGGCCATCGTATCGGATGAAGCGATGCCAGCCCATCGCGCGGGCCAGCAGCGGAAACCCGTAATAGGGGAACCAGTGCCGCCGCAGGTCGAGCACGAGCCAGCCGCGCACGGCGCGCTCCTCCATCCAGCGGAGGAACAGCGGCAAGGTCGCGTCGTCCAGGTGGTGCGCGAACTGCGACGAGACGATGAAATCGGGCGGCGGATCGGGCTGGTACCCGAACACGTCCCCGGTGACGTAGCGGATCATGCTGGCCGGTTCCGCCTCGGCGGCCGCACGCGCGCTCCATGGGTTGAGGTCGATGCCCGTCAGAGTCGCGTCGGTCCCGCGCCGCTCCGCCCAGCGCGCGACGGTGCGCAGCAGGTCGCCATAGCCGCAGGCGACGTCGAGGAGTGAGAAGCTCGATGCCTCGCCGAGCGCGGCATCAAGCCAGCGCAGCGCGGGTGCGTGCGTGCGGGTGACTACGTTCACCCGCGACAGGTCGCGGATGCAGCGGCGGTAGTCGTCGTAGTCGCGGCAGTCGGTGTCCATCAGCTCCGCCGCCGTGCTGCGGCGGGCGAACCGTCCGGTCGCCAGCGCCCGCGCCATCGCGTCAGGCCGCCGGACGGAAGCGGAAGCTCTCGACGCTCAGGCCCGGCCCGAACGCCATCGCGACACCATCGCCGTCCCGCGGCCGGGCGCGGATGATGCGGTCGAGCACGAAGGGCAGCGTGGCTGACGACATGTTGCCGTAGCTGCGCAGCACCGCGCGGGAATGATCGAGCGCACGGGGCGCGAGCGACAGGCCGCTCTGCACCGCATCCAGGATCGAGCGCCCACCCGCATGGACCGCCCAGTGCGCGACGGCGGCCGGATCGCCGTTGCCGAACAGGTCGGCAGCGCCCCGCAGCAGGAAGCGGCGGATGCGGCCGGGCACCGCGCCGGACAGATGCATCAGGAAGCCGGTGTCGCCGACATGCCAGGTGATCATGTCCGACGTCTCCGGGATCACGGCGGCGCGGAAGGCGCCGAGTTCCAGACCCTCGGGCCGCGCGGAGACGAGGCTCGCGCTGCAGCCGTCGCCGAACAGCATGAAGCTGAGCAGCTTCTCCAGCTCCGCGTCCTCCTGCAGGTGCAGGCTGGACAGCTCGACGTTGACCACCAGCACGACCGCGTCGGGTTCGGAGCGCACGATATGGCGCGCGAGCCGCAGCGAGTTGACCGCCGCGAAGCAGCCCATGAAGCCGACGATGGTGCGCTCTACCCCTGGGCGAAGGCCGAGGTTGCGCATCAGCTGGAAGTCGAGACCGGGCGCGGTGAAGCCGGTGCAGCAGGCGACGATCAGATGAGTGATCTCCTGACGCTGCGCGCCGAGGTCGAGCGCCGCGACGGCCTGCGTGGCGAGGGCGAGCGCCTCGTGTTCGAACCTCCGCATCCGCGCGGCGGTGCCGGGGAAGTCGCCGCGCATATAGAAGCCGTCCTGGACGAGGTTGGTCAGGCGCGGCGCCGGCGACGCCGCGAACACCGCGAAGCGATGCTCGATGTCCGCCATTTCGGCCATGCGGTCCCACAGGGCGCGGCGGTGCTCGTCGTCCAGCACCGAACGGCCGTAGTCGACGAAATCCGCGTGGATGTCGTGGCGCGGCACCGCGGTGCCGACGCGGTTCAAATACACTCGTGTCACGGGCGGGTCCTGAGCTTTCCGAACGAAATGGGGCTGGGTCGGGAGGCTGGTCAGGGGTCAGGGTAGCACTTTTCCAGGATTGAGCAGGCCCGTCGGGTCGAGCGCATTCTTGATCCGGCGCATCAGCTCCAGCTCCGCCCCACCGCGCCACGCCGGCATCATGTAGGGCTTGAGCTGGCCCACCCCGTGCTCGGCCGAGAAACTGCCGCCGAGGTCGCGGACGACCGCGTTCACCGCGTCCATGATCTCGTGCGAGCGGGCGAGGAAGGCATCGGGATCCGCACCCTCCGACTGTTGCAGGTTCATGTGGATGTTGCCGTCGCCCATATGGCCGAAGGGCACAGGGCGAATGCCGGGGATCAGCGCCTCGCACGCCGCCGAGGCGCCGCGGATCAGCGCCGGCACCTGCGCGACGGGGACGGACACGTCGTTCTTCACCGACGCGCCGTCGCGTTTTTGCGCCTCCGCGTGTTCCTCGCGCAGCCGCCAGATCGCCGCGCGCTGCGCTACGCTCGCAGCGATCACCGCGTCGAGGACGGTGCCCTCCTCGATCGCGGTTTCCAGCACCTCCTCGATCACGGCGCGCAGCCGCGCGCGGCGGCGCGGCGTGGACAGTTCGATCAGCGCATAGTGCTCGGCGGGTTGTGACAGCGGCAGCGTCGCACCTTCGATGTGCGCGAGCACCAGCCGCATCCCCGCGCCGGCCATGTACTCGAAGGCGACCAACGACGACGGATCCTCGGCGTGGAAGGCGCGGAACAGGTCGAGCGCCGCGTCCACCGACGGCAGGCCGCACAGTGCGACCTCCGTGGCGGCCGGCCGCGGCGCGAGCTTCAGCACGGCGGCGGTGATGATGCCGAGCGTGCCCTCGCTGCCGGCGAACAGCTGGCGCAGGCAGTAGCCGGTGTTGTCCTTGCGCAGCCGGCGCAGCCCGTCCCACACCTGCCCGTCGGCCAGCACAACCTCCAGCCCGAGCACGAGGTCGCGCGCGTTGCCATAGCGCACGGTGTTGTTGCCGCCGGCGTTGGTCGCCAGCACGCCACCGATCTGCGCGCTGCCCTCGGACGCGATCGACAGCGGCAGCATCAGCCCGGCATCCGCGGCCGCGTCCTGCGCCGCCTTCAGGGTGACGCCGGCCTCCACCACCATCGTCATGCCCGCCGTGTCGATATCGCGCACACGAGACAGACGCGCCAGCGAGAGGATTATTTCGCCGGCCTCGCTCGCCGGCACCGCGCCGCCCACCATCGACGTGTTGCCGCCCTGCGGCACCACCGCCACCCCCGCTTCAAGGCACAGGCGCACGGCCTGCGCCACCTCGTCCGTGTTCGCCGGGCGCAGCACGGCCGGCGTCGTGCGCCGATACAGCCCGCGCCAGTCGGTGGCATAGGCCGCCGTGTCGGCCGGTTCCGTCAGCACGCCGGGAGGGCCGAGCGCCGCGCGCAGGCGGTCGATCAGCGAGGCACGCAGCGAGGCGGTGTTTTGCATCACGGTCCTCCGGCCTCGACAGTACGGGCCGCCCGTGTTGTTGAGCAACCGGCCGTGACCCCGCATCCAAAACAGCCGGCGACGACCGTGCCCGTGCCGTCGCCACGACGCTGGCTGCTGCCGGCGCTGTTCGTGGCATTGGCGTTACCGGTTTCGCTGCTGATGGCGTGGCGTGTGCCGATCGGTGCGGTGCCGGATGAAGCGAACCATATTTTCCGGATCGACAGCATCCGGCTCGGGCACATCGTGGGAGAACGATTCATCCTGCACGAGCCGACGCGGGACCTTCCGACCGCGGGCGTTCGCGCTGAATCGGTCCTCATACCGCTCGGCGCCTTCTTTCGAGACTTGTCGGGCCACCCGTGGGTCACCGCCGAGTCGGTCGACACGGCTCTGAAATTGCCCTGGACGCCTTGGGACAAGCCGAACCAGGTCGCACCCAATACCGCGGTCTACCCACCCACCTTCTATCTGCCGGCCGCAGCGGTTTTTCAGGTCTCGCACATGGCCGGCATCGGGCCGTACCGGGCGATCCTCGCGGCCCGGATCGTCAACGCGCTGGTCTACGCCGCGTTCGGTGCGGCCACACTGTACGCGACGCGGCGGGGCGTCTGCCTGATGTTCGCCGTACTGCTGCTGCCGATGTCGCTGTCGCTGGCCGGCTCCTGCAATCCCGATGGACTTACGCTGGCCGCCCTCGCCCTCTCGCTCGGCTTGCTGACGGCGGCCGACGCGGAGCCGCGCGAGCACCGCTGGCGCGGCATCACGGGCTGCGTGGGACTCGCGTTGTTCATCATGTTCAAGCCGCCATATGCCCCGTTCGCCGCCGTGCTGTTGTTGGCGCTGCGGCACGAGAAGCGGCGACGCCTCGGCGCGATCACGCGCTGCCTTGCGACCGTCGTCGCCGTCCTGCTGCCGGCCGTGCTCTGGTTCATCTACGCGCAGCACGAGGCCGGCGCGGCGCTCAGGGTGTCCGTCCCCTACCACCCCGGCCCGTTGAGCCGCCTTCAATCGCTCTTGCTCACCGCGCCGGATGCTCGCTTGCAGGCGCAGACGATCCTGCGCCACCCGTTTCTGCCGCTTCTGCTTGCCATCAACCTTGCCGCCGAACAGCCGATGCGGTGTCTGCACCAGATGATCGGCGTCATCGGCAACCTCGATCTCTCGCTTCCCGACGCCGTGTACGCTGCGTGGTATGTCGCGCTGGCGGGCGCCGCGGTGGCATGTCTCGCGGGCAAAGTCCGGGATCGGCCCGGCGCGGCGGTCGTGGGCGCCGGGCTGATCGGTGCGATCGGCGCCTTGTCGTTCGTGCTCGTCGTCACCGCCGAATACCTGACCTGGACGGATGTCGGCGCCACGCGCGTCGAGGGCTTTCAGGGCCGATATGCGCTGCCGATCCTGCTGATGCTCGCGATAGGAGTGCCGCACATCGTCGTCCGGTTCCGCCGGATCCTGCTGGCGGCCAGCGTGGCGGCAACGGTGATGGCGGCGGTCTGGACTTCCGTCGTGCTGCCGCATGTGCTGGAGGCGCGATACTACGTCCCACAGTAGCGCTGGTGTGGGCGGCAACCGTGCGCCTGCGCCGCGCGTCAACAGCGCAGCAGAAGACGTGAACAGCGATGCCACACGAGGTTCGGATCGACGGCCGCCCGGCGGCACGCTTCGACACGCAGGCCAAGGCCGTGGCACATGCGAGCGTGCATGCCGACGAGAACTCCGAGGTGGTCGATGCCGAAACCGGCGAGCCCGCCGCCCGGGGTGCCACCGCCGAGGATCGCGGGGATCTGGCACGGAAGGTCGGGTTCTGACGTGCGGTCGCTTCTGCTCGCGCTGCTGATCGTGACCGCCGCACCCGCGCAGGCCTTTCAGATCACCGACCCCTGGCCCGATCCGGCCAGCATCCAGGGAACGCGCGCGGACCAGGTGACGTTCGAAAGCAAGGACGCGTTCGTGCCGAACGACTGGCGGGACGCCTCTGCCCGGACGGTGTCCGGCACGCTGTATCTGCCGGCCGACGCGTCGCCGGGCCATCCGGTGCCGGCGGTGGTGTTCCTCCACGGCGCGGCCGGGCTGGTGGCGCAGCGCGGCGACCTTTATGGGCCACAGCTCGCGGCGATGGGGATCGCATCGCTGGTGGTGGACACCTACGGATCGCGCCGCGACATCGCGACCAGCTTCGTCGGACGCGCGCTGAACATCACCGAGACGATGTTCGTCGCCGATGGGTACGGCGCGCTGCGCTACCTCGCGACCCGCTCCGACATCGACGCGCATCACGCGGTGCTTGCCGGGTGGTCGTATGGCGGCATGGCGACGATGTATGCGCTGTACGCCACGATTGCCGAGCGCTTCGCCCCGCCCGGCCTGCGCTTCGCCGGCCATGTCTCGTTCTACGGCCCGTGCATCGCCACCTTCGCCGACCACCGCACCACCGGCGCGCCGCTGCTGATGCTGATGGGCGCGGGCGACCTGCTCACGCGCACCGACCGCTGCGCGCAGGTGGCGGACGAGATGCGCGCGGGCGGCAGCGAGGTGACGGCGATCGCCTATCCCGGCGCGGTGCATCAGTGGGACGGCAACCTGCCGCGCATGATGATCGGGCGGCAGTTGCAGGACTGCCGCTTCCGCGTGCAGCGCAACGGCACCGTTCGCGACCAGGACACGCTGCTGCCGATGACCGGGCCGCTGACGCGCAAGATCATCCTGGCCCTGTGCGTGCGCAACCAGCCCTACCCGATCGGCCGCGACGACACCGTGCGCGCGCTCAGCAACCGCGACTTCGGCGCGTTCCTGACGCGCGTGTTCACGTCCCCCGCGGTGCAGCAGCACGCTGCAGCCGGTCGTTGATCGCCACACCCAGCCCGCGATCCGGGATCGGCATCGCGGCGATGCGCAGCAGGCCGCGCCGCGCGCCCTCGGCGTCCAGCGCACGCAGGCCGGCGAACAGGTTCGCGGCCGCCTCGGTCAGGTCGCCGCTCGCGCTCAGGTTGAACACCGCGCCCGCCCCGGGCAGCGGGTCGCCGAACGCGAGCAGCGCCTCGGTCGGCGCCACGTCGTCCGCATCCAGCCGCACCGGCAGCGCCGGCGCGTAGTGCGACACCAGCAGGCCCGGCGAGCGCAGCGTGCGCGATGCCTCGGCCTGCGCGAGCGGGATGCCGCGACCGAGCGGGCCGATCAGCGCCTCGATCGCCTCGGCCGGAACGCCGCCGGGTCGCAGCAGCACGGGCTGACGTCCGGTCAGGTCGAGCACGGTGCTCTCGACGCCGACCGCGCACGGGCCGCCGTCCACCACCGCGGCGATGCGCCCGTCGAGCCCGGCGAGCACATGCGCGGCCGTGGTCGGGCTGACCTCGCCGGAGCGGTTGGCCGACGGCGCGGCGACCGGCCGGCCGACGGCGCGCACCAGCGCGCGTGCAAAATCCGGCGCGGGCACCCGCACTGCGAGTGTGTCCAGGCCGGCGCCGGCGAGCAGATCGACGGGGCAACCCTCGCGCCGCTCCAGCACCAGCGTGAGCGGACCCGGCCAGAAGGCCTCGGCCAGGCGTTGCGCGCGCGGATCGGCCACCACGTGCGCAAAGGCGGCGTCGGCGCCGGGATAGTGGCAGATCAGCGGGTTGAAATGCGGCCGGCCCTTGGCCTCGAACACCGAGGCGACGGCGCGGCCGCTGGTGGCGTCGGCGCCGAGGCCATAGACGGTCTCGGTCGCGAACGCGACGAGCGCGCCGGCACGCAGCAATTCCGCCGCCCGCGCGAGCCCGGCAGCATCTTGTGTCAAGACCTCCGTCATGCGGGCGCAGATAGATCGCGCCGCGCGCTCTGGCAAAGCCGTGGTCGCCTGATACAGTCCGGTATTGACGTCCCGGAGAGTTCAGCATGCTCGATGTCGTCTTTGCGCGCCCGGCGCTGCCGCGCGCCGGCGCGCTTGCCATTCTGGCAGCACGGGACGCCGAGCCGGCTGGACTGTGGCGCGATGCCGACGCGGCGACGTCCGGCGCCATCGGCCGCGCGCTGAGCGAGGCCCGGTTCACCGGGGAGCGCGGCAAGACCTGCACGATCCTCTCGCCCGGCGCCGGACTTGCGCGCGTCGTCGCGGTGGGGCTCGGCAAGGACGAGCCGACGGCGTGCGCGATCGAGAACGC
>DATEQV010000020.1:0-12605 GCA_035272265.1 Acidisphaera sp.
GATGCCGGTGCCGGTCCAGGCGGCGCGGGCGAGCGCCACCGCGCCCGGCGCCTGTCCGGCGGCCAGGTCGGCGGCCGCGCAGCGCAGCTGGGCTGGGGCGTGGGTCGGCGGACGCCGCTTGCAGTCGGCGAGCACGGTTGCGTCGTCGGCCTCGGCGGCCAGCGCCTCGTCGCGCCGCACATCCAGTTGCGCCTCCGCCGGCCAGTTCGGGTTGTCGGCCATGAAGGCGTCGATCTCGGCGACGGTCGCCGCGCCGGGGGCGAGCACACGGAAGTAGGTGACCAGCTTGCGGGCGACCGGGTCGAGGTAGTCGGCCACCGCCGCTTCGGCCGTGGGCCACGCGTCGGCGCGGACGGACGGCATCGGGTTGGCGAACTCCCCGGCCGCCGCGCGTTGACCGGCGGTGAGCAAGGCGAGTGCGGCGAGGGCGATCACGGACGCGAGACGCATGCGCGCTTCTACCGCGGTGCTGCGCGTCGGCGCGACGCCTTGCGGCATGCCTCCCCCGCGCCTAGCTTCGCGGGTCGCCGGCCAGCCGGCCAGGCAACGCCCGTCGCGGGCCAAATCTCGCACCAACTGAGAGCACGTATGTTCAAGGGATCGCTGGTCGCACTTATCACGCCAATGCGTGCCGATGGCAGCGTCGACGAAAAGGCGTTCGCCAGCTTCGTCGACTGGCAGATCGGCGAAGGCACGCACGGAGTGGTTCCGGTCGGAACCACGGGCGAGTCGCCCACGCTGTCGCATGACGAGCACAAACGTGTCGTCGAGATCGCCGTCGAGGTGGCGAAAGGGCGCGTGCCGGTGATCGCCGGCACCGGGTCGAACAGCACGGCCGAGGCGATCGAGCTGACGCGCCATGCGAAGGCGGCCGGCGCCGACGCGTGCCTCGTCGTCTCGCCCTACTACAACAAGCCGACGCAGGAGGGGCTGTTCCTGCACTTCACGGCGATCGCCGATGCGGTGGACCTGCCGATGATCGTCTACAACATCCCCTCGCGCTCGGTGGTGGACGTCAGCGTCGAGACGATGGCGCGGCTGGCGAAGCATCCGAACATCGTCGGCGTGAAGGACGCGACGGCCAATCTGGCCCGGCCGCTGCATACGAAGCGCTCCTGCGGCGGCTACTTCTGCCAGCTTTCGGGCGAGGACCACACCGCGGTCGCGTTCCTGGCGGCCGGCGGCGACGGCTGCATCAGCGTGACGGCGAACGTCGCGCCGAGGCAGTGCGCGGAGATGCACATTGCGTGGCAGGAGGGACGCACGCGGGATGCGATGGGCATCCAGGACCGTCTGGTGCCGCTGCACGACGCGCTGTTCGCCGAGACCAGCCCGGCGCCGGTGAAGTACGCCGCGAGCCTGCTGGGCAAGACATCGGCGCACTGCCGCCTGCCGCTGGCCCCGCTGATGGAGAGCACGCAGGCCCGCGTGCGCGCGGCGATGACCGAGGCCGGGCTGCTGAACTAAATTGAAAGTTTGAGTGGCCTGCTGATCGAAGAAGTTCGCTGGCGAACTTCTTCGGCAGGACACTCGCCGGGCAGGATGCGCGTGCAATCATGGCTGAAGCCAAGAAGAAGGGCCTGATCTCGCACGGCATCGCCGCGCAGAACCGCAAGGCGCGGTTCGACTACACGATCAAGGAGACGATCGAGGCCGGGCTGGTGCTGAAGGGGCCGGAGGTGAAGTCGCTGCGCCTCGGCCGTGCGACGCTGTCCGAGGCGTGGGCGGGCGAGCGCGACGGCGAGATGTGGCTGTTCAACGCCTACATCCCCGAATACCAGGGCGGCGTGCTGTCGCGCTTCGAGCCGCGCGCGCCGCGCAAGCTGCTGCTGCACCGCAAGCAGATGCGGACCCTGCTCGGCGCGGTGACGCGCGAGGGCCAGACGCTGGTACCGTTGCAGATCCACTTCAACGACCGCGGCCGGGCCAAGGTGCTGCTGGGCCTCGCCGAGGGGCGCAAGAAGGCCGACAAGCGCGCCGCCGTCGCCGCGCGGGACTGGCAGCGCGACAAGGCGCGGCTGATGCGGGCGAGGGGATAGGCGCCGGGGCGCGGCTTGTCCGGCGTGTGCGCGGCCCCACCTTGGCCGCATGAGCGATGAACCCGGCTACCGTCAGAAGCTGATCGACAAGAAGCAGGACTGGGCGCGCGAGGGACGGCTGCTGACCGGCACTCACGCCGATCCGTCCCGCGTGCGCCTGCCGCCGGGTCAGCGGCTCGTGCGCCACTGGCCGGTGCTCGACCTGGGCGTGCAGCCGAACGTGACGCCGGCGAAGTTCCGGCTCGATATCGACGGCGCGGTGGAGAAGCCGGCGAGCCTCACGCTCGACGCGCTGATGGCGTTGCCGCAGGTGGACAGCGTGTCGGACATGCATTGCGTGACGCAGTGGTCGCACTACGACAATCACTGGCGCGGCGTGGCGGCGCGCACGATCGTCGAGCTGGTGCAGCCGCGCCCGTCGGTGCGCCACGTGCTGTTCCAGTCGCACGACGGCTACACGACCAACGTGCGCTTCGACCAGTTCGACCAGCCCGACGTGTTCCTGGTGCACACCTGGGAGGGCAAGCCGATCGAGCGCGTGCACGGCGGACCGGTGCGCATGCTGATCCCGCGGCTGTATCTGTGGAAGAGCGCGAAATGGGTGCGCCACATCGCGTTCAGCGAGGCCGACCATCCGGGCTTCTGGGAGACGCGCGGCTATCACAACAACGCCGACCCGTGGCTGGAGGAGCGATATGGCTGACCTGACCCGGCGCGCGGCGCTGGCGCTGGGCGCGCTGACGGTGGCGCGCGTGACGACGGGGCGTGCCTTCGCGGATGCGCCGAAGACGGCGTGGGACTTCAGCTTCACCAGGATCGACGAGAGCGGTCCGCTCGACTTCGCCGCGTTCAAGGGCCGCGTGCTGGTGGTGGCGAACACCGCGTCGTTCTGCATGTACACGTATCAGTACGAGGGGTTGGAGCGACTGCAGGCGGGTCTGGAGGGGCGCGGCCTGACGGTGATCGGCGTGCCGAGCCAGGACTTCGGGCAGGAGAGCGACAGCAACGGCAAGGTGAAGAAGTTCTGCGACGCGACGTTCGGCGTGAAGTTTCCGATGACGACGATCTTGCACGTCGTCGGGCCGCAGGCGGCGCCGTTCTATGCGTGGGTGAAGGCCACGCGGGGCTGGGAGCCGAAGTGGAACTTCAACAAGGTGCTGATCGGCCGCGACGGGTCGATCAAGGGTACGTTCGGCGCGACCGACGAGCCGCAGGGCACGGTGCTGTCGCAGGCGATCGAGGCGGAGTTGGCGCGCGCGGCGGTTTGAGGTTCGTCGTGTCGCGCGCAGGTTTCGCGTTCGTCATCGCGAGCGAAGCGAAGCAATCCAGGGCCGCGTGACGACTGGTTGCCGTGCGGCCCTGGATCGCCACGGCGCTGCGCGCCTCGCGATGACGGATGTTATTGAGTCAAACGCCGTTCCGGATCGTGGTCACCACCGCGTCGAACATCTCCGACGTCAGCCTGCCCGTGTTCGTGTTGTAGCGGGACACGTGGTAGCTGTCGTGCAGCGTCAGCCCGTCCAGGCGATGCATGGCGCCATGCGCGAAGCCGAACTTCGACAGCTTCTCGCCTGCCGCGCGCAGCACCGCCTGATGCGCCACCACGCCGAGCGCCAGCACCGCACGTAGCGTCGGCACCGCTGCGATCTCGGATTTCAGGAACGGGTTGCACGCCCTGATCTCCGCGGGTTCCGGCAGGTTGGCCGGCGGTACGCAGCGTACTGCATTCACGATCCTGCAGTCGACGAGCGACAGACCGTCAGTCGGCTCCGCGCCGTAGCGCCCCACCGCAAAGCCGTGTTTCAGCAGCGTCTCGTATAGCAGCACGCCGGCGAAATCGCCGGTGAACGGACGGCCGGTGCGGTTGGCCCCGCGCAGTCCCGGCGCGAGCCCGACGATGAGCAGACGCGCATCGAGCGGACCGAAACTCGGCACCGGCGCGTTGTGCCAATCAGGAAAACTCGCGCGGTTCTGGGCGCGGTAGGCGACCAGCCGCGGACAGAGGGGGCAATCGGGGGGCGGACAATCGGGCGTGGGTTGGTCCGGCACTGTCGCCGCCGCCGGCTCGGCGGCGGCGGACACTAGGTCGCGTCCGGCCCGTCGTGGAACGGCTCGGCCGGCGTCGCCCGCGTGTGGTTGTTGTGGTTGAAGGTGCGCTGGCGCGGCTCGGTCTGCCGGCGGGTGAACTCGGGCGCGATGTCGGCGAGGTCGATGAACTGATCGGCCTGCCGGCGCAGCTCGTCGGCCACCATCGGCGGGGCGGTCTTGATCGAGGAGATCACCGACACCCGCACGCCCTTGCGCTGCACCGCATCGACCAGCCGCTTGAAGTCGGAGTCGCCCGAAAACAGGATCGCGTGGTCGATGTGCGGCGCCAGCTCCAGCATGTCGACCGCGACCTCGATGTCCATGTTCCCCTTCACCCGCCGCCGCCCGGCCGAGTCGGTGAACTCCTTGGCGGGCTTCGTGACCAGCGTGTAGCCGTTGTAGGCCAGCCAGTCGGTCAGCGGCTTGAGAGGCGAGTACTCGTCCGTCTCCAGCACGGCAGAGTAGTAATACGCACGGATAACGTGCATCTTGCGCCGGAAGTATTCGAGCAGGTTGCGATAATCGACGTCGAAGCCGAGATTCCGCGACGCCGAATAGAGGTTGGCACCGTCTATGAAGAGCGCTGCGCGCTCGGTTGAAAGAAAGTTCACGACCTATAACCCTTCGTTATCCGGCGCGTGACGAACAACAAACCAATTTGTTGCCGCCGAAATCACCGAGGCGTCCAGCGAATAAGGCAATAACCTCCGCCGTGCCAGACAGAAAAACAACCCCCGTGGACAAGTTTTTGCCTGCGATCATCATCGCCATCGGCGCGAATCTCCCCGCGCCCGGCGGCAACGCCCCGCTGGCGACATGCCGCGCTGCAGCAGCGCGCATCGGCGAGCTGCCCGGACTGCGCCTGCGCGCGGTGTCGCGGTGGTATGCGACGACGCCGGTGCCGGCGTCGGATCAGCCGGACTACGTCAACGGTACTGCACTGGTTACCGGCGAGACGACGCCCGAGCGTCTGCTGCGCGACCTGCTCGGCATCGAATCGGAGTTCGGGCGCGTTCGGGTCGCCCGCAACGGGGCGCGCGCGCTCGACCTCGACATCATCGACTTCGGCGGCCGCGTCCGCCCGACGTCCGACCCGATCCTGCCGCACCCGCGGGCGCACGAGCGGGAGTTCGTCCTCCGCCCCCTGGCCGACCTGGCGCCGGGCTGGGTCCATCCGGTGCTGGGCCGTCCCGTGGCCGACCTGCTCGCCGCCCTGGGGCCGCCGACCGCCCGCGTTCTGCCTGATTGACCCGGAAAAACCGCCCCCGGCGGGGGAACGGCGATGCGCAGGTTGCGCTTGTGTTCCCGGGCCGGGCCCCCTACGTGACTGCTTTCCCGAGATGAATGACCGGAGGCCGAGCGCATGGCGCGCGTGACTGTCGAAGACTGCGTCCAGAAGGTGCCGAACCGCTTCGAGCTGGTGCTGCTCGCCGCCCAGCGGGCGCGCAACCTGAGCCGGGGCGAGGAGCTGACCGTGGACCGGGACAACGACAAGAACCCGGTCGTCGCCCTGCGCGAAATCGCCGACGAGACGGTCGAGCTGTCCAGGCTCGAGCAGGATCTGATCAAGTCGCTCTCCCGCACCCCCGAGCCTGAGCCGGCGGACGAGGAAGTTCTGGACCTGATCCCCACCGACCAGAATATCTTTGGCCTCCAGGATGTCTCGGCCGAGGAAGAGGCGGCCAACCTGCCGATGGAGAACGAGGAACTGTCGCCCGAGGACATGGAGGCGGCGATCGAGGCGGAGCTTGGCGGCCGCCCCCGTCGCTAGGGACCGATGACGGCGGGCGCCTGGCACCTCTGGCGGCCGGCGTCCCTCCGCGCGCCTGACGGCGTGCAGCCTCCTGGCGTGCAGTCCCCCGGGGTGGACCCGGGGGCCAAGCCGCCTGCCGACGATCTGGTCGAGGGCCAGGGCGCCCTGTTCGCTCGTCCGCCCCGGCCGCCGCCGCGCTCGATCGTCCGCCAGTTCGAGCTGACCGAGAAGGTCCTCGCCTACGACCCCAAGGCCGACACCGACCTGATCGACGCCGCCTACGTGCTGGCGATGAAGGCGCACGGCGCGCAGAAGCGCGACAACGGCGACCCCTACATCACCCACCCGCTGGCGGTGGCCGACATCCTGGCCGGCTACCGGCTGGACGTCGCCTCGATCGCGACCGCGCTGCTGCACGACGTGGTCGAGGACACGCCGGTCACCTTGCGCGAGGTCGAGGAGCGGTTCGGCGCCGAGATCGCCGGCCTGGTCGATGGGGTGACCAAGCTCGGCCGGCTGGAGCTGCAGTCCGACCGCAGCAAGCAGGCGGAGAACTTCCGCAAGCTCGTGCTCGCGATGAGCCGCGACATCCGCGTGCTGCTCGTCAAGCTCGCCGACCGGCTGCACAACATGCGCACGCTGCACTACGTGCGCGAGCCGGAGCGCCGGCAGCGCATCGCGCGCGAGACGATGGAGATCTACGCGCCGCTCGCCGAGCGCATCGGCATGGACGCGGTGAAGACCGAGCTGCAGACGCTGGCCTTTGCGCAGATCGAGCCCGAGGCGTTCGACACCATCCAGGCGCGGCTGAACTTCCTGCGCGGCCAGGGTGCGGACGTGATCGAGGAGGTGCGCCAGGAGCTGCGCCGGGTATGCGAGGAGGGCGGCGTCCGCGTCGTCGAGGTGGTCGGGCGCGAGAAGTCGCCGTACTCGATCTGGGAGAAGATGCAGCGCCGCAACGTGGCGTTCGAGCAGCTGGCCGACATCATGGCGTTCCGCATCGTCGTGCCGACGCGCGAGGCCTGCTACGCGGCGCTGGGCGCGGTGCACGCCGCCTATCCGGTGATCGCCGGGCGCTTCAAGGACTACATCAGCACGCCGAAGGCCAACGGCTACCAGAGCCTGCACACCGGCGTGACCCTGCGCGAGCCGCGCAACCAGAAGATCGAGGTGCAGATCCGCACCGCCGAGATGCACGACATCGCCGACAACGGCGTCGCCGCGCACTGGCTGTACAAGAACAACGAACCCGCGTCGCTGCAGGACCTGCAGCAGTTCCGCTGGGTGCAGGCGCTGCTCGACATCCTCGAGGACAGCGCCGCGCCGGGCGAGTTCCTCGAGAACACCAAGCTCGAGCTGTACCAGGACCAGGTGTTCTGCTTCACGCCGAAGGGGCAGCTGATCCAGCTGCCGCGCGGCGCGACACCGGTGGACTTCGCCTACGCGGTGCACAGCCAGGTGGGCGACACCTGCGTGGGCGCGAAGGTCAACGGCCGGCTGATGCCGCTGCGCCACGAGCTGCAGAACGGCGACCAGGTCGAGATCATGACCGCGCGGGGCGGCACGCCGTCGCCGGCGTGGGAGCGCTTCGTCGTCACCGGCAAGGCGCGTGCGCGCGTCCGCCGCTACGTCCACCAGCAGCAGCGGCAGCAGTACGTCGCCGACGGGCGCGCGATGCTGGCCAAGGCGTTCCGCCAGGAAGGCGTCGACGGGTCCGAGAAGGTGCTGGAGGGCGTGCTCAAGACGCTCAAGCAGGCAAGCCTCGAAGACCTGTACATCGTCGTCGGCAACGGCAATCTCGGCCCGAAGGATGTCGTCTACGCCGTCTATCCGGAGATGCGGCAGGGCCCGCGCGCGCCGCGCATGGTTCCCTCGCTGCCGCCGCGGCCGGTCAACCGCTCGCCTTCGCGCGCGGGGAACGGCGCGCAGATCTCCGGCCTTGTTGCGGGGATGAACGTGCACTTCGCCGGCTGCTGCCATCCGCTGCCGGGCGACCGCATCGTGGGTGTGATCGCCACCGGCAAAGGGGTCACGATCCACACCCGCGACTGCCACACGCTGGAGAGCTTCGCCGCGACCCCGGAGCGCTTCATCGACGTGGACTGGGAGACCGGCGGCCCGGCCGAGCCGGGGGCGACGCGTCCCGGCCATACTGCGCGGATCAGCGTGATCGCCGCCAACGAGCCGGCGGCGCTGGCCAGCCTGACCAACGCGGTCAGCAAGCACGAGGGCGCGATCAACAACCTCAAGATCGTCAACCGCCAGCAGGACTTCTTCGAGATCCTGGTGGACGTGGACGTGCGCGACCTGCGCCACCTGTCGACGGTGATCGCCGGGCTGCGCGGTGCGGCCGGCATCACCCAGGTCGAGCGGGCCCGCGGCTGAATGATCCTCGGCCTGGGTGCCGACCTGTGCGACATCCGTCGCGTGGAGAAGGTGATCGCCCGCCACGGCGAGCGCTTCCTGCTGCGGGTGTTCACGCCGGCTGAGCGGGCGAAGGCGGACCGCCGCACCGAATCGATCCGTGCCGCCACCTACGCCAAGCGGTTCGCCGCGAAGGAGGCGGCGTCGAAGGCGCTCGGCACCGGGTTTCGTGCCGGCGTGTTCCACTCCGATCTCGGCGTGGTGAACCTGCCCTCGGGCAAGCCGACGATGCGCATGACCGGCGGCGCGGCGGCGCGGCTGGCGGCCATCACGCCCCCGGGCATGACGGCGGCCGTGCATCTGACGATGACGGACGAATACCCGTACGCTTACGCCGAGGTCATCATCGAGGCGCTGCCCTCGACCGCCTGACCCTGCCGATTGACAGGTGGGGGGGCGGGCGGCTCTATCCTGCGTTCCCCGATCCCTCCGGAGTTCTGGTCGTTGGCCACAGTGGCGAAACGCAAATCGAGCACCCTGCTCGAGAACGTCAAGACGATCGTCTATGCGGGCCTGATCGCCATCGGCATCCGGACGTTTCTGGTCGAGCCGTTCAACATCCCCTCGGGCAGCATGATCCCGACGCTGCTGATCGGCGACTACCTGTTCGTCTCGAAGTTCAGCTACGGCTATTCGCGCTATTCCTTCCCGTTCGCCTTCCCGCCGTTCTCCGGCCGCATCTTCGAGCAGACGCCGCATCGCGGGGACGTCGCGGTGTTCCGCAATCCGGTGCATCCGTCCGAGGACTACATCAAGCGGATCATCGGGCTGCCCGGCGATCATATCTCGGTGCGCGACGGCATCCTGTACGTGAACGGTCAGGCGGCGATGCGCAAGCCGGACGGCAACTGCTACGACGAGGAGCGCGGTCCCGCCGCACAAGGCCAGCAGTATCTCGAGACGCTGCCCAACGGGGTGACGCACGAGATCTGCAAGACGAGCGACTACGGTTTCGCCAACAACACGCCCGCGCCCGGCGAGTATATCGTGCCGCCCGGCCATGTGTTCGCGATGGGCGACAACCGCGACAACTCGGCCGACAGCCGGTTCCCCGATCCCGAGCGGGCGTGGCCGTTCGCCGACCGGACCGGCGACATCCCGCCGGGCATCGGCTTCGTGCCGATCGAGAACCTTGTCGGCCGTGCGGAATTCATCTTCTTCTCGGTCGATGCGCGCGACCCGTGGTGGCAGGTCTGGAACTGGCCGTTCGAGGTCCGCTGGAACCGCCTGTTCACCGGCGTGCACTGAGACGCGCGCGCACTCGCCCGCCCCGTCGGCCGCCGCGTCGCCGCCCCTGGCCGAGCCGACGGAGCTGTTCGGCCACGTGTTCGCCAACCCCGCCCTGTTGCGCGAGGCGCTGACCCACCGATCCGCCGCCGGGCGCGGCGGGCATGGCTCGAACGAGCGACTGGAGTTCGTGGGCGACCGCGTGCTGGGCCTGATCGTCGCCGAGTGGCTCGCCGAGCGTTTTCCCGACGAGCAGGAAGGCAAGCTCGGTCCGCGGCTCGCGCATCTGGTGTCTCGCCCGGTGCTGGCCGAGGTCGCGCGCGAGGTTGGATTGCCGGACGTGCTGTCGATCGCGAGCGGCGAGGTGCGCGCGGGCGTGCGCCAGCGTGCGACGGTGCTGGCCGATGCGTTGGAGGCGGCGCTGGGCGCGCTGTACATGGACGGCGGGCTGCCGGTTGCGCGCGACTTCGTCCGCCGCGTGTGGGGGCCGCGCATCGAGCGGCAGATCAAGCCGCCGAAGGACCCGAAGACGGCGTTGCAGGAATTCGCGCTGGCGCGCGGCTGGGGGCTGCCAGAGTACACGCTGCTCGGCCGCGAAGGGCCGCCGCACGATCCGATGTTTCGCGTCGGCGTCGCGGTGCCGGGACATGAGGGGCAAGGGCAGGGCACGAGCAAGCAGGCGGCCGAGCGGGCAGCGGCGGCGGACCTGATGGCCCGGCTGCACGAGGCGACGGCATGACCTCGCGCTGCGGATTTGCGGCGATCGTCGGCGCGCCGAATGCTGGCAAGTCGACGCTGCTCAACCGGCTGACCGGGGCGAAGCTGTCGATCGTCACGCCGAAGGCGCAGACGACGCGGTTCCGTGTGCTGGGCATCCTGCTGCGCGGCGAGGCGCAGATCCTGCTGGTCGACACGCCAGGTATTTTTCGCCCGCGCCGCAAGCTGGATCGCGCGATGGTGGCCGCGGCGTGGACCGGCGTGCAGGACGCCGACGTGACGTTGCTGCTGGTGGACGCGAAGGCGGGACTGACCGAGGGCGTGCGCGCGATCGCCGAGCGGCTCGCGTCGGAGAAACGGCGGACATGGCTGGTGCTGAACAAGGTCGATCTGGTGGACCGGCCGCGCCTGCTGCCGCTGACGGCGGCGCTGGCCGCGCTGGTGCCGGCCGAGCAGACCTTCATGGTCAGTGCGTCGACCGGCGACGGGCTTGATGCGCTGAGCGAGGCGCTGGCCGCGGCGATGCCGGAGGGGCCGCATCTGTATCCCGACGACGACATCACCGACCTGCCGAACCGTCTGCTCGCCGCCGAGATCGTGCGCGAGCAGATCTTTTTGCAGACGCACGAGGAGGTGCCGTACGGCGCGACGGTGGAGACCGAGAGCTGGCAGGAGCGCGACGACGGCTCGGTGCGGATCGAGGCGACGATCTACGTCGCGCGGGCGGGGCATAAGGCGATCCTGATCGGCGAGAAGGGCGCCCGCATCCGCGAGATCGGCGCGCGCGCGCGGGCCGAGTTGGCGACGCTGCTGGAGCGCGCGGTGCATCTGTTCTTGAACGTCAAGGAGCGCGCGGGCTGGGACGAGGAGAATGCCAGGTTGCGCGCGATCGGGCTGGAGGACGGCGGCTAGCAGCAAGCGGGTCGATCGCGGCGTCCGTCGGCTGCCTGGACCCGAGCTTAGCGGGGCGGCAGGAGGGGTGGTATGGTGACCTATGCTTGACCTCAAGGAAGTCGACCGGGTCGCCCAGAATGCCGCGTCTGCGGTGCTGAAGCGTCTGAGGGTCCGCGTGTTCAGTGAACAAGCGACCGACTCGGATGGAAGGGACGCCTTGAGAATCACGGTCGTATTGCCCCGCAGGATGACCCGACGTGTGAGCGGCGACGACGCTCTGGACACCGTCGTCCGGGTCCGTCGCGAGCTTCGCGAGGCCGGCGAAGGACGACTCCCGATCATCGAATTTGCGACCGAGGACGAGTTAGAGGCTGATGCCGATCCTCAACCCTGATCACTTCTTCGATCAGGCCGAGAAGCTGGCCTCTTCGCCACTCACCGGTACGGTCCGTCAGGTCGATCTGAGACGCGCGATCTCGAGTGCCTATTACGGGCTGTTTCATTTCGTCCTGACCGCAGCCGCGGATGAGTTTGTCGGAGTCACCCGCCGCTCCCGCGGTCAATACACGCTGCTCTACAGAAGCATCGACCATCGCACGCTGAAAGATCTCTGCATCGACGTCGCAAAGCAAAATCCGCCACGCCGATATGCGTCGTACGTGCCAAGCGGGTTCGACGCGAACGTGCTGGCGTTTGCCGACGCTGCAGTGGAGCTCCAGGAACGACGCCACATCGCCGACTATGATCCGCAACCGCGGTTCCGGACAGCCGACGCGAAGCTTGCAGTTGAAATGGCTCGGAGCGCCATCGAGCGCTTCAAGCGAGCGAAGCGGGAGCACCGTAGGGACTTCCTCATCCTGCTTCTCTGCCCGCCACGATGAGGCGCTGCGGGAAGCTCTTGTGAGAAAGCGTGGCTGATGGACTGGGAAGCGCCTGCGGTCGTCCTCGATCTGCGTCCCTACGGCGAGGGCGACGCGGTCGCGACGGTGATGACGGCGGAGCACGGCGCGCATCGCGGGCTCGCGCGCGGGGCGCAGTCGCGCACCCGCACCGCCGTCTGGCAGGTCGGCAACCTGGTCACCGCGCGCTGGGTGGCAAGGCTGTCGGAGCAGCTCGGCAGCCTGACGGCGGAACTGGTGCATCCCGCCGCTGCGCTGGCGATGGACGACGCGCTGTCGCTCGCGATCCTGTCCTCGGCCTGCGCGGTGGCGGAGGGCGCGCTGCCGGAACGCGAGGGGCACCCGCGGGTGTTCGACGCGCTGGTCGGGATGATCGCGCGGCTGCAACCGGGCGAGGCGGCGCTGACCGAGTATGTGCGCTGGGAGCTGCTGCTGCTGGCGGATCTCGGCTATGGCCTGGATCTGTCGTCGTGCGCGGTGACGGGAGCGACCGACCCGCTCGCCTATGTCTCGCCGCGCACCGGGCGCGCGGTGTCGGAGGCCGCGGCGGGGGTGTGGCGGGAG
>DATEQV010000021.1:0-3897 GCA_035272265.1 Acidisphaera sp.
GCACCGGCCGGCGCCCCTGCCCCTGCGGCCGACAACGGAGGCACCTGATGCTCGACGAGGTCAGCCCTGCTTCAGCCGAAAAGCCGTCGGTCGACAAGCAGCCGTCGCGGCTGGCGCGCGGCGCCGTGCTCGCGTTCGTGCAGGATGCGGAAAGTGAGGCGATCCTGCGCGACGGGCTCAGCGAAGCGCTGCCGGAAGGCATCGAAGTGCGCCGCGGTGGCGTGACCGCGGCGATCTCCACCCTGCAAAAGAGCCCGACGCCGCGTACCCTTATCATCGATGTGTCCGGCCACGAACAGGCCCTGACCGCATTGGGCGACCTGTCGCAGGTCGTCGAGCCGGAAGTCCGGGTGCTGGTGATCGGCGATCGCGAGGACCTCAACTTCTACCGCCTCGTGACGCGCGGGCTGGGCGTGCTGGAGTATCTCTACAAGCCCTTGGTCAAGGACATGGTGGCCCGGCATTTCGGGCCGCTGGTCGGTGGCCAGGGGCCGGCGCCGGAAGCCGCCTTCGGCGGCCGCATGGTGACGATCACCGGCGTTCGCGGCGGCGTCGGCGCGTCGACCATCGCCAGCGCGCTGGCTTGGCAGTTCGGCGCGCATCTGCGGCGTCACACGCTGCTGCTCGATGCCGACGTCCAGCGCGGCGCCTGCGCGACGTTGCTGAAGGCGAAGACCAACAGCGGGCTGCGCAACGCCCTGGAGGCACCCCAGCGCCTGGACGAGCTGTTCATCGAGCGAGCCGCGCAACCCGCCTCCGATCGCCTCCATGTGCTCGGCGCAGAGGACAAGCCGGGCGAGGAAGCGCGCTACGTGCAGGGTGCCGGCGAGAAGCTCGTCGAGGTGATCCGCCGTCGCTTCAACCTGATCGTCGCGGACGTCCCGTTCTCCGGCCATCCGTTTCAGCGCGACCTGCTCGATCTGACGCAGCAGCGTGTGCTGGTGATGACGCCGACGCTGTTGGGCGTGCGCGACGCGCTGCGCCTGCTCTCTTTGCCCGCCGGCCCGCAGCAGGCACGGCGCGCCCTGATCGTGCTCAACCGACACAACCTGCCCGGCGGTCTCTCGCGCACGCAGATCGAGGAGGCGTTGCAGCTGAAGGCCGACGTCCTCATCCCGGACCTGCCGCGGCAGGCGGGCCTGTCGGCGAGCCTGGGTGACCCGACGATCATCTCGAAGGGCGGATTCCGGCAGGGCATCCTCGCGCTTGCCCGCGAGATAGCGTTCGTCCGCGTGGTCGGCGGCGCCGAGAGCCCGAAATCGGCGCGGCGGGGTCTGTTCGGCCTCCGTCGCCGCGCCGCCTGACGGGCGCCCGACATGAGCGGAGCCAACTTCACCCCGGCCTTCGGCCGCCGTACCGCCGAGCCCGTGCTGCCGGACCGCAAGAGCGCGGAGGACAAGGAACGCGCCCACGCGACGATGCTGAAGGAGCTGCGGGCCGAATGCATGGTCCGCCTCGACCCCGCGGCGATCGGCGGCATGCCGGCAAACGAGCTGGCGGCCGAGGTCGAGGCGCTGATCAGCGAGATCGCCACGGAACGACGCGTCCAGCTCAACGCGCGCGAGCAGCACGAACTCGCCGGCGAGCTGGTCAACGACATGCTCGGTCTGGGGCCCCTTGAGAAGCTGCTCGCCGACGAGACGATCTCGGACATCATGGTCAACGGCCCCGAGCGGATCTTCGCCGAGCGGCGCGGCAAAGTGGTGCTGACCGGGATTCGCTTTCGTGATCGTCAGCACGTGACGAACGTGAGTCAGCGCATCGCCAGCGCCGTCGGCCGCCGGATCGACGAGAGCAGCCCGATGGTGGACGCGCGCCTGTCCGACGGCTCGCGCGTCAACATCGTCTTTCCGCCGCTGGCACTGGACGGCCCGTACATCTCGATCCGCAAGTTCGGCCGCCACAAGATCGATTTCACCAAGCTCGTCGAGTTCGGTTCGATGACGCGGCCGGTCGCGCGGGTGCTGGAGATCGTCGGGCGCGCCCGGCTGAACATCGTGATCTCGGGCGGCACGGGCTCCGGCAAGACGACTCTGCTGAACGCGATGTCCCGCCTGATCGACGACGGCGAGCGCGTCATCACGGTCGAAGATGCTGCCGAACTCCAGCTGCAGCAGGCGCATGTCGTTCGGCTGGAGACACGCCCGGCGAGCCTCGAGGGACGCGGCGAGGTGACGCAGCGCGATCTGGTGCGCAACGCGCTTCGCATGCGTCCGGACAGGATCATCATCGGCGAGGTCCGCGGCCCCGAAGCGTTCGACATGCTGCAGGCGATGAACACCGGCCACGACGGCAGCATGTCGACGATCCACGCCAACAACACGCGCGACGCCATCAGCCGGATCGAGAACATGGTGCAGATGGGCAACATGGGCCTGCCCGTGTCGTCCATACGACAGCAGCTGTCGGCCGCGCTGGACCTGATCGTGCAGGTCGAGCGTCAGCGCGACGGCGGCCGCCGCGTCACACAAGTCACGGAAGTCTGCGGGGTCGAAGGCAACACAATCCTTATGAACGACATCTTTGTGCTGGAGATCCTGCACGAGACATCGGACGGACGCCTTGTCGGCCGCTACCGCATCAATCGCACGCGGCCGTCCTTCTGGGACCGTCTGACCTATTTCGGGCTCGATCGCGCCTGGACCGCGGCGATGGAGGAGTCCGACATTTGACCCGCGGTCTGATTCTCGCCTCGGCCGCAGCCTGTCTTCTCGTCATTGCCGTGGCGGGGGATCTGGCGCTGCGCCCGCGTCGCAAGCAGAAGGCGGCGTTGGCGGGCCGGATCCGTGAGATCGCCACCACCTACGCCCGGTCCAAGGCGCCGGTCGTGGCGGCATCGGGCGTGCGGCTTGCAAAGGCGGTGCGCGGCCCCGCGCTGGTGCGCCGCTTTGCGTTGGTATTCGGTTATGACCCGGCGCATCGCGACTGGTACGCGGCACCATGGTGGCTGGTGATGGTGGCCGCAACGTTGCCCGCCTGGGTCATCGCCATGCTGTTCAGGATCCTTCTCGGCGACGTCGCGATGACGGCGATTCCGGTCCTGTGGCTGGTGATCTGCCGGTTTCTGTTCGTGCACCTGGAAAGCCGGCATCGCAAGAAGCTCTATCGGCAATTCCCCGATGCGCTCGGCACGATCGTCCGCTCCGTCCGGGTCGGCATTCCGGTTGCCGAGGGGATGCGCATGGTCGGGCGCGACGCCCAGATGCCCACCTCCCGCGAGTTCTCGAGGCTGGCCGACCGGATCGGCATGGGTGTGTCGATCGAGGAGGCGCTGCGTGACATGGCCGAAGCGACGGCGCTGCCCGAATATCGCTTCTTCGCCACGGCGATCGCATTGCAGACGCAGACTGGCGGCGCCCTCGCCGAGACGCTCGAGGGCGTTGCCGACGTGGTCCGCCGGCGGGTCGCCATGGAGGCGCGCGGACAGGCGCTGGCGGGCGAAGCAAAGATGTCGATCTATACCCCGCTCACGCCAGAATCCGAAAATCCTTGGGCGAGATGACGCGGAAGTTGTCTGATACGGCATCACAATAGAGTTGCCAGTTTCGCGGCACCTCCTCGCGCAGAAACGTCAGGAACGCATCACTGAAATCAGCGAACTTCTCGTAGCACCGGTTGTGGGTGATGTGCTTGTGCGCCAAGCCCCATAATCGTTCAATCGGATCAAGGTGCGGACAGTAGGCCGGGATGAAGCGTAGTCTGATCCGGCACCCCGGCCTCGCCAACCATGCCTGCACCAGCTTCGCGTGATGGTACCTGGCATTGTCGACAAACAGGTGGATCAGCCGTTTGCCGGGATACATCGCCTCGATCGCCATCAACAGCATGATCGTGCTGGCGGCATCCACCGTCAGCACGTCCAGCATGCGCGTCTGACCGGTCTCGAGGTCAATCGCG
>DATEQV010000022.1:0-6228 GCA_035272265.1 Acidisphaera sp.
AGGGGAGCGGTCTCGCGCCGATCCCGTTGGAACGTCGTGCCGGGCAGTCGCCCGGCATGACCTGAGCTGCCGTCGAGAACAGGCAGGTTTGATGCCGGAGAGGCAACCATGTCGGACAATCTGATCGAAATCACGCCGTCCGCCTACGTGTATCCGCTGTTGCTCAAGCAGCTGCTGCACACGTCGCTGGCACGGTCGCCGGACCAGGTGATCGTCTATCGCGAGCGCCGGCACACATATCGGCAGTTCCGCGACCGCGTTGGGCGGCTGGCGAGCGGTCTGACAGAACTCGGCCTGAAGCCAGGCGAAGTGGTGGCGGTGATGGACTGGGACAGCCATCGCTACCACGAATGCTACTTCACCGTCCCGATGATGGGCGCGGTGCTGCAGACGGTGAACCTGGCGCTGCCGCCGGACCAACTGCAGTACATCCTGGCCGACACCGGGGCTACGACCCTGCTGGTCAACGTCGATTTCCTGCCGCTGATCGAGCCGCTGGCCGCGAGACTGGAGAACCTGCGGCGCATCATCCTGCTGAACGACCGCCCCGAGCTGCCGACGACGACGCTGCCGGTGGCCGGCGAATACGAGGCGCTGATCGAGGCGAGCTCGCCGTTCTTCGTCTTCCCCGACTTCGACGAGAACACGCGCGCGACGACGTTCCACACGACCGGCACGACCGGGCGGCCGAAGGGCGTGTATTTCAGCCACCGCCAAATGGTCTTGCACGTGCTGTCGACCCTGGTCGAGCTCAACCTTTCGCCGAGCCAGGGGCGGCTGCATCGCGACGACGTCTATATGCCGATGACGCCGATGTTCCACGTCCATGCGTGGGGCGTTCCGTACTCGGCGACGCTCTGCGGCCTGAAGCAGGTGTATGCCGGCCGCTACCTGCCGGAGACGTTCCTGCGGCTGATCACGGACGAGGGGGTGACGTTCACCCATTGCGTGCCGACCATCCTGCAGATGCTGCTGAGCGCGCCCGGCAGCGCGGACGTCGACCTGTCGAAGCTGAAGATGGTTATCGGCGGCTCGGCGCTGCCGCGGCAGCTTGCGAAGGCCGCCATGAAGCGCGGCATTGACATCTTCGCCGGCTACGGCCTGTCGGAATCCTGCCCGACCTTGACGGTGATGAACCTCAGCACGGCGCAGCTCACGGGAGACATCGACCAGGAGGCCGAGCTGCGCGCGCGGCCGGGTTATCAGCCGCCGCTGGTGGAGCTGCGCGTCGTCAGTCCCGACATGGAGGACGTGGCGCACGACGGAAAGGCCACCGGCGAGGTCGTGGCGCGCGCGCCGTGGCTGACCATGGGCTACCTGAACAACCCCGAGGCGTCCGAGCAGCTCTGGGCGGGCGGTTACATGCACACCGGCGATGTCGGGTCGCTCAATCCCGACGGCACGCTGCGCATCACCGACCGGCTGAAGGACATCATCAAGAGCGGCGGCGAATGGATCTCGTCTATCGACCTGGAGGACATCGTGATGCTGCGCGAGGGCGTCGCCAAGGCGGCGGTCATCGCGGTGCATGACGACAAGTGGGGCGAGCGGCCGCTGGTGCTGGTCAACCTGCTTCCCGAGTTCAAGGGCAAGGTCGGGCGGGACGAGATCCGCGCGCAGGTGACGGGCTACGTGGAGCAGGGGTTGATCTCGAAGTTCGCAGTGCCGGACCGGGTGGAGTTCGTTGACACGCTGCCGCTGACCAGCGTGGGCAAGATCGACAAGAAGAAGCTGCGGGAGATGTACCGCGACCAGTTGCCGGCGGGGCATATGCCGGCCGCGGCGGATTGAGGGCCGCACCTCCCCTGCGTCATAGCGAGCGAAGCGAAGCAACCCAGGGCCGCGCGGCAATCCTCAGCCGCGCGGCCCTGGGTTGCTTCGTCGCTCCGCCCCTCGCAATGACCGGGGTTGAGCTGCCCTCACCGTCAACCGTGATGCCGTCCTAGCCGGTCGTGGGCTTCGACCCAGTCGCCGTGCAGGACGGCGCAGGCGAGCGAGATCTCGCCCGCCAGCACGACGCCGGCACAGATCTCGGCGAACTTGTCGACGGTGCCGTCGCCGGCGCAGCCGAGCATCTCCAGGCATTCGCGCTGCGTGGCCAGGCCGGTGCCGCCGCCGTGCGTCGCGACGATCAGCGACGCGAGCGTGACCGACCAGTAGAAGTCGCCGTTGTCGAGCAGTTGGCCGTAGCTGATCGTGCCATGCGATTCGGCGACGTCGGCGGCGTCCTGGCCGGTGGCGATGAACATCGCGGCCAGCGCGTTCGCCGCGTGCGAGCCGTTGCTGGCCGAGCCCGCGAGGATCGCCCCCACGGTGGAGATCTGGCGTTGCGCGAACACCTCCCTGGTGCCGACGCCCATGATCCGCTTGAGCGCCTCGTCGCGCACCACCGCCTCGGCCACCACGCGCTTGCCGCGCGTGAGCAGCATGTTGATGTGCGAGAACTTCTTGTCGGTCTCCATGTTGCCCGACAGCACGTAGCGCATCGGATGCGGATAGGCCTGCTTGATCCAGCGGCAGGCGGCGAGCGTCGCCTTGCCGGCCATGTTCTGGCCCGCCGCGTCGCCGGTTTCGTAGTTGAAGCGCAGCTCGCGCAGCGGGCCGATCGAGAATTGCTGGATGCGGGTCAGCCTGCCGAAGCGGGTGGTGGTCTCGGCGGCCTGCTTGATGGCGGCGAAGTTCTCCTCGACCCAGTCGCCGAAGTTGCGCGCGGCCAGCGCGTCCTCGAAGACGAAGACGGGAGCACGCTGCATGGCTCGGTCGACGACCGTGGTCTTCACGCCGCCGCACTCGCTCAGCAGGCGCATGCCCCGATTGTAGCTGGCAACCAGCGCGCCCTCGGTGGTCGCCAGCGGGACGAAGAAATCACCCGTGGCGTGTTCGCCATTGATGCGCAGCGGGCCGGCGAGGCCGATCGGCACCTGCGCCACGCCGACGAAGTTCTCGATGTGGCCCTGCACCATGGCGGGGTCGAACGAGTAGCGGCTGACATGCGACAGCGCGATACCGGTGCGGTCGTAGACGAAGGCGCGGCGTTTCTCGGCGGCAGCTTCGGAGTAGTCGTCGTCCGGGTCGCGAGGGATCGCTTGCCGCGGCGTCTCGGTCACGGGTTCCGCCTCCATGAGTAGGGCTTGGCCAGAACCGCCAAGGTGGGTACGGACCGGGCCTGTCGTTGAGATATACCCCGACTCTCGGAGTATCCGAACAACCCCCTTGCCAAGCGGCCCGAGCCGGATTCTGCACTCGCATGATACGGCCGGGCTTCCTTGACTGCGAATCGCGGCAAGACCTGATTGAGCTGGCGCGTGACGGGTCGGCCGCCCATCGTCTCCCCAGCGCACAATACCAAGCTGATCTCGCCGCCCCGCCAACAGGCGACCGCAATCAGAAGAAACCCAGCCAGGGGCACACGCTGGCCCTCACAGCGACGATGGTCACGCACCCGACCAAGCGCCTCCTACAGGCTCCCGCCCTCATTCAGACTCGCCAACATGCGCAGAGAATCGCCCCATCAAAGACGATCCGCCAGAATCGCTGCCCGTAACCGCCGCCAGCCCCTTTCCACCACAATCAGTCAGAGCCGAATCGCCCTGTGCGCGGGGCGGCCAATTCCGGCACGCGCGTGGGCTCGTCGCCGATGTCGATCGTCGCGACGGTCGCCGTCTGCACCGCGGCAACGGCGTGCTTGAGGACCTCGAACTCCTCGACGATCAGGTCGGCCACGTGCTGGACGTCGGGCACCGCATCGCTGCAGGCGGTCAGGCCGAAGTTGAGTTCGTCGACGTAGCTCAACGCGGTGATGTTCAGCGCCATGTTGTGGTACGGGATCGACAGCGGGAAGTGCCGCACCGCCGGCACGCCCGCGCAATACACCGTCTTGCGCGGCCCCGGCACGTTCGAGATCACGAGATTCATGAACGGCGGCAGCACGTCGTACCGCCCCGCGCGCGCGAAGAACTGGAACAGGCCGTTCATCAGCAACGGCACGCCTGGCCAGACAAGGTCGAGCGGGAAGATGTCGCGGAACCGCCGGAACTGGTCCTGCATCGTGTGCGACGAGGCGGCGATGACGCGCAGCCGCTCGATCGGGTCGCCGACGTCGGTCGCGAGCGTGCAGAAGATCATAGCCGTACGGTTGTTGTAGTCCTGGTCACCTTGGTTGCGAAGCGTCACCGGGATGCCGGACACCAGCGCCTGCTTCGGCAACCCCTTCCTGCCGGACAGGTAGCGTCGCAGCGCGCCGGCGCAGACCGCCAGCACCACATCGTTGAGCGTCACCTGCCGCGCCTTGGCGATCCGCTTCGCGTCGCTCAGCGAAATCGACGACAGCCCCAAACCACGATTGCCGGTGATCGGCACGTTCAGCGGCGTACGCGGCGCAATCCGCAGCGTGCCCCAGAGTTCGCGAGCGGCGGTGCCGTTCTGTCCGAGATCGGCAAGCGCCGTCGCCAGCTTCGGGCCGAATCGCGCCAGCTCCACGCCTTGCTGCCAGAACGCGGTCATGAGGCTGCCGGCGGCGGCCCAGATGCCCGGCCGCTCGTGCTCCTCCCACGGCGAATGCGGCGGGCCCGGGGCGGGCGTGGGTGTGGTTTCGAGAATCGTCGACAGGGCGACGGTGCCGATCACGCCGTCCATCAGCGCGTGATGCACCTTCATGTAGACAGCAAAGCCGCCGTCCTCGAGCCCCGAGATCAGGTGGTACTCCCACAGCGGCCGCGAACGGTCGAGCAGCGGCGCGTGCAGTTCCGCGACCATCGTGCGCAGCTGCTCCATCGTGCCCGGTGCGGGCAGCGTGTGGCGCCGCATGTGGTAGTCGAGGTCGACCTTCGGCGCATGCACCCAGAACGGCTGGGTCACGCCGTACGTGGTCTGCAGCTGCCGCCAGTAGGACGGCAGCAGGTCGATGCGTGCGGCGGTATAGACGCGGAAGCGCTCGTGGATGACGTCGGCCGCCACGTCGGTCGGCCCGAACAGCGTCACGCTGCCGACGTGCATCGGCGTCGTTGGCGTCTCCAGATACAGAAAGGCCGCGTCCTGTGCAGTGAGGCGTCGCATGTCAGCCTCCGGGGGAAATCGGCGTCATCGCAGTTGCCTCGCCATGTATCCGGCGACGGTGCGCGTCACTTCGCGCGGCACGAGGTGCACGCCGCGCGCGAGCAGGCTGTTGTAGATGCCAGATGCCGGCCACGCAGACGGTGTCGCCGACGAGGCACGCGGCGACTCCCTGGTGCGCGACCGAGGCCGCGTCCATCACGATCACCGACGGCAGGTGCTCGCCGCGGCGAGCGGTGCATCATCGGCGCGTCGGCTTCGCTGAGATCGGCGGGGCAGATGATGGCGTCGGCGCCGCGCTCCCCAAGGATCTCGTGCGCCGCCTGCTCCAGTGTGTCGCGATGGCGGCCGACCAGGATCGGCCGGTACCCCTCGGCGGCGAGCGCCTTGGCGATCTCCTTGCCGATCCCCGACGAGGCGCCGGTAATCAGCGCATGCTTCTTGCGCCCGCTTGGCGTGTCCACCGCCGATCCGCCTCTGCAATTCGCGTCAGGCTACATCTGCCGACCCGGCGGCGAATTGACCTGCCGCAATCCCGCCGCGGGCGGCGACGTTTATGTTTTGCGGCGCGAACGGTTCTCGCCCATGCGGGTCGATCTCCAGCCGCCCGATGCGCGCATGCCCGACGCCAAGGCGCCCGTCTTCCACCGCGTTTACTTTCAAGCGATCCGGGCAGCGCCGGAGCAGGTCGGGGACCACCTCCTCGCGACGGCAAGCCTCCATCCCAGGCCGGGTCGTTCTCGGCGACCTTGCGGCAACGTGCGAGAGTGAAATTTCCGCATTTGCGGCAACACAGGCAGGCGTCGAATTGGGCAAGGTTCTTGCGATGCGCATTGTCCCCAAGTTGGCTAAAGGTGTGGAGCCGGCGTTGAAGCACGACAGTTCGACCAACGAACTGATCCGCCGGTATAGGCGCCTGCGCGCCGGCGCATAATCCCATGGAGCAATCGACGACGCTCCTCGCTTTGTCGGACGGCTCCATAGCCGAAGCGCAAATTCACGGTACTATGGCATAGCCCCTATAGCACAGGTGAGACGCGATAATAGTCCTTCCCGCGTATTATTCTGGGGCTCTGCGCGCCCCTCGTCGTGGTCGTCGCGCAGCGCTCGGCGCAGCGACTGAAGTCGACCCCGCTCAGTCGACCAAGTGGGGCCGGGACTTAAGGTGGAAGCGGC
>DATEQV010000023.1:0-2871 GCA_035272265.1 Acidisphaera sp.
CGCTAGCCCCATGCACACTTCGAACGCGGCCTGGTGGTCGGCCGAGGCGCCGAGGAAGGTGGACATGATCGACGGTGCGGCGCTGCGGTGACGCCAGGCGACGACCTTCTTGTTCGCGTCCAGTCCCGCCTCGATCCGCTCGACGGCGACGGCGTGGAAGAAGTCGTTGCGGATGTCGTCGTCGCGCGTCCACTGCACCTGGATCGGCATGCCGAGCGCCTTGGACAGCAGCGCCGCTTCGAGCACGTAGTCGCATTTCGACTTGCGCCCGAACCCGCCGCCGAGAAGCGTGACGTTCACCGTGACGTTCTCGACCGGAATTCCCAGTAGCTTGGCCAGATCGTCGCGCGTGCCGCCCGGGCTCTGCACCGGCGCCCAGACCTCGCACTTGCCGGCGGCAACCGTCGCCAGCGCGCACGGCGGCTCCATCGACACATGCGCCAGATGCGGCAGGTAGTACTCGGCGGTGACGACCTGGGCAGCCGACTTCAGCGCGCCGTCCGTGTCGCCCAGGTCGCGCACCATCTGGCCCGGCGCCCGCGCGGCCGCCTCCAGCTCAGCGCGGTACTTGTCGGAATCGTAGTCCTTGTTCGGCCCGTCGTCCCAGACGATCTTCAGCGTCGCGCGCCCCTTGATCGCCGCCCCGGTGTTGCGGGCGACGACGGCGACACCGCCGAGCGGCAGGAACTTCGTGCCGGGCGGCTGCCAGCCCTGAACCTCGACGACCTTCTCCACGCCCGGCACCTTCGTCGCCGCGGTCGCGTCGAACGACACCAGCTTGCCGCCCGCGACCGGCGGCCGCGCGATCACCGCGTAGCGCTGGCCCGCAAGCCGGTGATCCGCGCCGTAGCCGGCCTTGCCGACGGTGATGTCGAACAGATCGACGATCCCGACATTGCCCTTGCCGATGTAGCGGTACTGTGACGCGTCCTTGAAGGTCAGCTTGTCGCGCGGCGGCGTGGGTAGCACCGCGGCGTCCGCGGCAAGCGCGCCATAGCCGAGCTTGCGGCCGGAGGACTTGTCGAGCACCTCGTGGTGGCTCGCCTGCACCTGGCTGACGTCGACGCCCCACTGCTTCGCCGCGGCCGTCTCCAGCATCAGCCGCATCGCGGCCCCGACTTCGCGCATCGGCTGGATGAAATGGCGCAGGCTGCGCGATCCGTCGGTGTCCTGGTTGCCGTACTTGACCTCGTCGCCCGGCGCCTGCTGCACCTTGACGCGCGACCAGTCGGCCTCGAGTTCGTCCGCGACCACCATCGGCAGGCTGGTGCGCGAACCTGTGCCCATCTCCGAGCGTGTGGCGATGATCGTCACCAGCCCGTTCGGATCGATCGCAACGAAGACATGCGGGTCGTTGACCGTGCCGTGCGGCATGCCGGATGCGCCGGTCGCGTATGGCGCGTTGGGATCGGCCGCAAAGGCCGGCGCCCATCGCGCCATCAGCACAAGCCCGCCGCCGAGGCCGAGTCCCTTCAGCAGGCTGCGGCGGCTGACGTTCTCGATGATGTGCTTGCGTGGAAACTGGATCATCTCAAACCCCCGTCGCCGCGACATGAATGGCGTTCTCGACGCGCTGGTAGCAGCCGCAGCGGCAGATGTTGCCCGACATCGCCGTCCTGATCTCCTGATCGGTCGGCTTCGGATTCTTCTTCAGCAGCGCCGCGGCCTGCATGATCTGACCGGCCTGGCAGTAGCCGCATTGCGGCACGTTCACCGCCCGCCACGCCTTCTGCACGGGATGATTGCCGTTCGGGTCCAGACCCTCGATCGTTGTCACGTGGCGCCCGGCCACGTCCTTGAGCGACACCACGCAGGAAATCGCTACCTCGCCGTCCACATGCACCTTGCAGGTGCCGCACAGCGCCTCGCCGCAACCGTACTTAGTTCCGGTCAGGTTGAGTTCGTCGCGCAGGAACCAGATCAGCGGCAGCGACGGATCGGCGTCCGTCGTGTGCTCCTGACCGTTGACGTTGAGCGTGATCATGGTCGGTGTCCTCCCCAGACGTATCGCTTCAAACGAGCATATTCACTCCGTACCGGTGACGCTGGCGATCAGCGGCAGCGACACCATCGCCATCTCCTGCGGCCCGTCGATGTAGCCCACGCGCAGCACGCCGTTGATCGCGTGTCTGCCGGGCGCGGTCGGCGTGACGCCGATGGCGAAGACCAGCGCGCCGTCTTCCAGCGCGGCCGGTACCACCTTGCGCTCGAACGCGACCTGACCGTCGAACGACGACAGTTCGATCACGCGGTTGTTATAGGCGCTGAGGATGCGGATGCCGTCCCGCGGATGCAGCACGACGCGCAGGACAGCGTGCTGGCCCACCTTTCCGGACGCGTCATCGATGTCGACGCGATAGGCGGCAGGCGGGTCCGCCGCCTGCGCGGCAGCGGCGCCGATCAGCAGCGCGACGGCGGCAACGTTTCGAATCCAGGACATGGGTTTCCTTGCGATGATCGTGGCGGACGCGGACGGACGGCGGCGCCGCCCGTCCGCTCCACGCCTCTATTTCTGCAACGCGAACACCCACACGACGCCGCCTTGCGGCACGTCCGCCTGCCAGCCGACGAGCTGGCTCATCAGCAGCTGCTGGAAGGCGGGATCGACGCCGTAGCCGGATTGCACCGCGACATACTGCGTGCCGTTGACCTCGAACGTGGACGGTGCCCCGATGACGCCGGAGTTGGTGCGGAAGTGCCACAGCTCCGCGCCGGACTTGGCGTCATAGGCGCGGAACATCCGGTCGTTGGTGCCGCCCGTGAATAGCACATCCCCGGCGGTGGTCAGCACCGAGCCCCACATCATCGAGTTGGCGTATTTGTCGTTCCACACCCGCTTGCCCGTGTTCAGGTCGATCGCCTGCAGCTCGC
>DATEQV010000024.1:0-2957 GCA_035272265.1 Acidisphaera sp.
CCGCGGTAGAGCGAGCCGATCGCCTCGGTCGAATCCTCCAGCAGCGGCACGCGATGCTGCTCTGCCAGCGCGCGGAACGCGTCCCATGGCGCCGGATGGCCGTTCGGATTGCTCACCAGCAACGCGCGCGTGCGCGGGGTGATGCGCGCCGCCGCCTTCTCCGGCACCAGCGTGCCGGCCCAGTAGTCGATGTCGGCGAACACCGGCGTCGCACCAGCCAACGCGATCGCATGCGCGGTCTCGCGCCAGCCGTGCGGGGACGCGATCACCTCGTCGCCGGTGCCGATGCCGTAGGCGCGCAGCACCAGGCCGAGCCCGATCGTGCCGCTGGCCACCGCCACGGCATGACGGCGCCCGACATAGGCGGCGAACGCCGCCTCGAACGCCTCGGTCGCGGCGCCCATCGACAGCGTGGGCGAGGCCAGCGCCGCGGTGACCGCGTCCAGATCGGCCGGGGCGATATCCGGATCGGACAGCGCGATCCAGGCGTCGCTCATGCCGCCTGCCTCCTCGCCGGGACCACGACAAGCCCCGTGGCGCGCCCCGGATCGGCGGTCAGGCGCCAGCAGTGATCGCTGCCGTCCACCAGATGCAGCGACAGGTGCGGCCAGTCGCGGAACGGCGTTTCGGTATCGACGTCCGACGGATCGCACAGGGTGACCGTCAGAGCGGGAAACCGGCGACGCAGGGCGCCGATCGCGACGTCCGCCGTCTCGGCCTCGGCGAGCAGCGCCGCAACCGCGTCCAGCTCGTCGGCGCCGAGGCTCATGTCCCGTCCGACGTTCTGCGCGCTTCGACCGTGATCGGCAGCCTGGTGTCCGCCGCCATCTCCGGCAGCGCGAATTCCCAGCCGTTGGCGAGCGTGATGCGCCCGCCCCACATGCTTTCCTTTTCCATCGACACGACCGGCTCCTCCAGGTCCTTCTTCGGCACGTAGACCGACATCGCACCCGAGTCTCCGCGACGAAGCATGATCTTCACGGCGTGTCCTCCGCTATCGGCTCGCCGGCGCCGGGGGTGTGCAACGGCACGATCTCGTCCTCGCGGCAGCCGACGACGTGCTTGCCGAACTCGACCATGTAGACATTCGTCCCGCTCTCGGTGTGCACGCCGGTCTGCACCACCGCGCCCGCGGTGCCGGCCGCGACCAGCAGCGACTCCTCCGCCGCGCCCGGGAAGCTGCCGTCGTTGAGCAGGTCGACGGCCGCGGCGACCGGCTGCCCCCAGTGGAACTTCGGTGGCGTGGCAGGGATCATGCGGTCACCTCGTTGAGCGGAATGTCCGGCACGATCACGACCGGCTTCAGTTCCTTGCGCTTCATGCCGACACGGTGGCCGGTGGCGGCGAAATCCACGCCGTAGATGTAGAACTGTTGCAGGAACGTCCCGATGCTGGCGACGTAGCCTTCGTCGCCCTTGCGCACCAGCACATCGCCGATGTCCTTGCCGCCGTAGGTGCCGTCGTTGCGGATGGTGCGGCGGGCGCGCACCTTCTCGCCGAAGGCGAAGGCCGGCGGCGCGTTCAGCTCCACCACGTCGCTGTCGCGGCTGATCTTGGTCATCCCGCCAGCTCCGCCGCCTGGGTGCTCGGCTGCAGCCGTTGCAGCACCGCCCCGCGTACCATGTGGTCGGGGTCGGCGCGCATCGGGACGAGCTGCGCGATGTCGATCCGCAGCGCGACCTCGTGGCGCACCCGCCAGTCGGGATCGCCGCGCAATCCGGCCAGCCGGCCGGGCGGCAGCCGCCGCGCGGCTTCCAGTCGCACCTGCGCTCCCGGGTCCGCCGCCAGCCGCGGCAGCGCGGAGGCGTCGATCCGGCGCGCCACCACACGGCGCACCTCCGGCTCCGGATCGTCGCTCATCGTCACCAGCAGGGCAGGCGGCGCGCGACGCGCGACAACCAAGCGCACGTAGTAATCAGGATCGCTCATCATCGGCAGCAGGTCGCGGATCTCAAGCCGGGATGCGACGCGGATGCGCACCTCGCGATGCGGATCGTCGCGCAGCCGAAGCAGGAAGCGGTACGGCAGCCGCAGCACCGCGTTCCAGCGCACCGTCTCGTCAGGATCGTCGAGCAGCCTGGGCAGCAGGAACAGGTCGGCGGACTTCGCCGCGATGGCGCGGACCTCGAAATGCGGGTGGTCGACATAGGCGTTCGCCAGCGACACGTTCCAGCGGAAGAAGCGGTCGATGCGGCGCGCGTAGCGGTCCTGCACGCAGGCATGCAGCTTCCGGCACCCGCCTGCCTGAAGCAGCGCCGCATGCGGGCAGGCGGCGCAGTCCACCGGCACGCCGCGCCAGTCGATCGCTTCGTCGATCGTGTCGGGCATCGCGCTGTCAGTCATCGTCGCGCCCGGCGCGGTGCAGCACGTCCAGCAGCAGGCCGGCGTTGATCCGGTCGGCGGGATCGAGCTCCAGCAGCTTCAGCACGGCGTCGCTGCCTTCGCCGGTATCGCCGAGGCGCAGTTGCAGATAGGCGTAGGCCTTCAGCGTGAACATGTAGAAGCGCGGCAGCGCGTCGTAGCTGCCGAACGCCGCGTCGGCCGCGCGCACGCGTCGCCAGTCGGCATCCAGCCGGTTGTCGCGCGCCGCTTTGATCAGGCAGCGGCAGGCGACGCTCAGCGCGTCGTGCAGGCGGTTCTTGTAGAAGTAGTAGCGATAGCGCCCGATCAGCACCGCCGCGTGGTCCGGCGCCAGGCGGTTCGCCACCACCAGGTGCCGTTCGGCCAGCTCGTCATCGGCATAGCACGCGCCGGCGCGGGCGAGCGCGTCGGCCGCGGCCGGCGGCAAGCCGCCGCCCAGCAAGGCGTCGGACAGCAACGCCGCCTCGATGCCGGCCGCCTCGTCCATCGCCTGCTGCGCCGGATCGGCCATCGGTCAGTGCGCGGCCGCCGGCACGCTGAGAGTGACCAGCGGCGTTGCCGTGCTGCAGCTGCTGCCGGCGGACTTCGGATCGTGG
>DATEQV010000025.1:0-2219 GCA_035272265.1 Acidisphaera sp.
GCGCTGCCAGTAGCGGGCGGAAGTCCAGAACGCCTTGATCGAGCGCAAACCCGCCCGGCATGGCAAGTGGGCCGGTGACCAGGGCCTCCAGCTCCATCGCCGCCTGCCCCTCGTAGTCCTGCACCCGGCACAGGCCGAGCAAGCCGCTCGCCGCGTCGAACAGCCGCCCCATGCTGCTGGTGACCGGGCAGAGCCCGGGCCGGGCGAGATAGGCCGCCACCGGCCGCGCGAAGGGAAACTCGCGAAACCGCACCGCGATCTCCTGCGCGCGTCCCAGCGCGGCCAGGGCGGCGACTCCCATGCGAGGCGGCTCGCGCGCGGCACGCTCGCCGCCCGGCAACGGCAGCGGGAACAGGCCGCCGAGGCGGCGCCACGCGGCGCCCTCCAGCAGCAACATCTCGCCGCCCCAGTTCTCGCCGTCCGGCCCCATGCCATGCCCGTCCAGCGCGAGACCCAGGACGCGGCCGGTCAGGCCATGCTCGCCGGCCACCGCGGCCACGTGCGCCGCGTGGTGCTGCACGCGCACGCAGGGCAGGTCGAACGCCTCGGCGATCCGTGTTGAGCGATAATCCGGGTGCAGGTCGCAGATCACCCGCGTCGGCGTCACATCGAGCACCGACAGGAGATGCGCCGTCGTTTCACGGTGGAACTTCACCGTCTCGGCGGTATCGAGGTCGCCGATGTGCTGGGAGACGAAAGCCTCGCGGCCGCGCGTGACCGTCACGGTGGATTTCAGATGGCCGCCGAGCGCCAGCACATCGGGACCATCCGCAGGCAGTTCGATCGGCTCCGGCACGAAGCCGCGCGCCCGGCGGAGCAGCGCGGGGGCACCGGCGAGGATGTGTGTCACGCTATCGTCGATGCGGACGAGGATTGGCCGGTCATGCGTGACGATGAGGTCGGCGACGCCCGCCAGGCGGCGCTCGGCGTCGGCATCGTCGATCACCAGCGGCTCGCCGCCCGGATTGGCGGAGGTCGCGACCAGCACGGCGGGGTTGGGTGCGAACGGGTCATGTCCGGCGCCCGCCGTGCCCGCGAGTTCGGCAAACAGCAGATGGTGCGGCGGGGCGTAGGCCAGCATGACGCCGACATGGGCAAGGCCGGGCGACACCGACGGGGCAAGCGCGCCCGGCACCGCCCGCATCAGCACGATTGGTCGCGCCATGCCCGAAGCGAGCGCGGTTTCAGCAGCCGTCGCCTGCGCCGCGGTGCCAAGCGATGCGGCATTGGCAACCATGACCGCGAACGGCTTGGCCTCGCGCGATTTCCTCCGGCGCAGCGCCGCGACCGCCGCCTCGTTGCGCGCGTCGCACAGCAGATGAAAACCGCCGATGCCCTTCAGCGCAACGATCCGCCCGTCACGCAGGGCCGCGGCGATCGCACGAATCGCGTGGCTGAGGCGCGGGCCGCAGGAGGGACAGGCGATCGGCTCGGCATGGAAGCGGCGGTTTAGCGGGTCGGCATAGTCGGCGGCACAGGCCGCGCACATCGTGAAACCCGCCATGGCGGTCCGCCCCCGGTCGTACGGCAGGCGGCGGGTGATCGTGTAGCGCGGGCCGCACTGGGTGCAGTTGGTGAAGGGGTAGCCGAAAAACCGGCTGGCGGGATCGAACAGCTCGGCCAGGCAGTCCGGGCAGGTCGCGGCATCGGGCACGACGCGGGTCGCGGCACGACCGCCGGTACTGGCGCCGATCGAGAAACCGGCGTCACCGGTCGGGGCCAGAGTCTCGATCGCCAGTGCGTCGATCCGGGCGAGCGGCGGCGTTTCTGCCGAAAGTCGGGATATGAAGTCGGCGATGCGGCTGCCTTCGACCTCGATCGTCACGCCGTCGGCGCCGTTGCGTACGAAGCCGGCAAGGCCGGTTTCCGCGGCGAGCCGATGCACGAACGGGCGCATGCCGACGCCCTGGACCGCGCCGCTCAGCCGCACCCGCACCCGCTCGGCGGTGCCGGGGCTGGCGCCGGGCGGGCGGATCATCATCTCGTCAGCCCGCACCGCCAGGCTGCGACGGCCGGTGGGCCTGCCGGTGGTTTCCATGGCCGGCGCATCAGGCCACCGGCGCGCGCGCCGCCGCGGCCCGGGCCTCGATCCAGGCATAGAACGCGGCGAGGCCTTCGCCGGTCCGCGCCGACACCGTCAGGATCTGCAGCCGCGGATTGACCCGTAGCGCCGCCGCCATGCAGGCGGCGACGTCGAAATCGAGATGCGGCAGCAGATC
>DATEQV010000026.1:0-3893 GCA_035272265.1 Acidisphaera sp.
GAACTGAAGACGATCGAACGGTCGGACTTCATGCCGGCGGTGGACGTTCCACCGTTGCCGAAACTCGTTCCGCGGCGCAAGCGCAGCACGCTCTGGTCGTTTCTCTGCAACGTGACCTGCGGGTCGGCCTCGCCCGGTGCGGCGTGGCTCAGGATCGCCTGCAGATAGACCATCGGCGCGGCGGCAGAGGCGGCGGCATAGCGGATCGGTCCGCGCCAGCGCGGGTCGCGCAGGAGCGCCGCCACACTCGGCATGCTGGCGAGTGCCGGGCCGTCGAGCGGGATGCGCCGGGTGACCGCATCGCCCTGCGTCATCTCCCGTGCAGGGCGATGACAGGCACGCACCTCTGCGAGCATGGTGCGGAAGGCCGGTCCGGGCAGGAAGTCGCGTTTCACCAGGAAGCCGTCGCGATCCAACGTCTCGCGGTCCTGCTGCGGCAGTTGTCCCGCCAGCCGGGCTCGGCGCGATTGCGCGAGCCGCGCCGCCGTCCGCACCCGCCAGACGTGCAGCCCCCGCGCATTCAGTCGTTGGCTGCCGATCAGCGGATTGTCCTGAAATGACTTGGCCGAAGTCAGCAGCTGTGCCGACCAGACCGGCAGCAGCGCTGCGTCGCGCACGCCTGCAAGTACCCGGGCGGCCGAACTCACCGGCCAGCCCCCGTAACGTCGGCCGCACCGCCACTGCCGCGCAAGAGCAGATTCTTGTTAAGATAACTACATCGGTTGTAGGCCATACCTTCGAGAAGATTACGGGCCGGGGCAGAGCGTGCAAGTCATTTCCAGGCCAGATCTCTGTATCCCTGGTTCGGATCTCGATTTGAGTAAGCCCCCGCGCGGCGCGCACTCGTTCCTGTTCCTTCAGGGCCCCGCTTCGGATTTTTTCGACCAGGTCGGCCGCGCTCTGCTCGCCCGCGGCCATCGTGTCCATCGGGTCAACCTGCACCTCGGAGATCGGCTTTTTTGGCATCTTCCGGCCACGAACTTTCGCGGGCGCCGCACGGACTGGCGCCATTGCGTCGCCGGAATTCTCGACCGCCATTGTGTCACCGATCTGGTGCTGATGGGCCCCGACCGGCCCTACCATGTGGTCGCAGCCGAAGAGGCTCGCGCCAGGGGCATCGCCGTGATCTGTACCGATCTCGGTTACCTTCGCCCGGACTGGATCACGCCGGAGCAGGATGGCGTGACGAGCTGGTCTCGCCTGCCGCACGACAGTCGCGCGATCGCGGAGCTTGCCGCGTGCTTTCCGCCGCCCGACATGGCATTGCGCTTCCGCACGCCCTTCGCCCTGCTTGCCGTCACGGATCTGGCCTACAACCTTGGCGAACTGGTCGGGCGGCCGCTCTACCCGCACTACCGCAGGCACGCGATCTTCCATCCGCTCGCGGAATATGCGGGCTGGATTTCCGCCCTCGTCCGCCGGGCGGCGACGCGCGGCCGGACCGAGCGCGAACGGGCTAGGCTCGAGGGTGGACGGGGCGCGTATTTCCTGTTTCCCCTCCAGCTCGCAACGGACTTCCAGCTCCGCGCGCACGCGCCTTACCCTGACCAGCGCGAGGCCATACGCGACGTGCTCGCCTCGTTCGCTGCCAGCGGGACGGCGCACAGCCTGGTCATCGTCGTGCATCCGCTCGACAACGGGCTGATCGCGTGGCGACGTGTTGCTCTTCGCCATGCGGCCGAACTTGGACTCGCGGGCCGCGTGGTGGTGCTGGAGGGTGGGATCACCGGCGGGCTGCTTCGCCGGGCATCGGGTGTTGTCACGATCAACAGCACCGTCGGCCTCACCGCGCTTCAGGAGCAGGTGCCGGTCAAGGTCCTGGGCAATGCCGTATTCGACATCCCCGGCCTGACCTGTCAGGCGGCCCTGGATGCGTTCTGGCATGTGCCGCAGCGGTCGGACCCGGACCTGCTGCGCAACTTCCTCCGCGTCGTGGCCGGCACGACGCAGGTCAAGGGCGGCTACTTCCAGCGCGGAGCGAAGGCGGCGGCGATCGCGGAGGCGGCGCGGCGCCTCGACGAGGGCCTGCCGACACTGCCGCCGCGTCATCAGCCGGCTCGTGCCGCGTATCCCGGCCGCGAACCCGCCCGCCGAGGGATCGTCATCACCGGCGCCTCGCGGGGGATCGGCCTTGCCCTGGCGCGCGTCTATGCGGGGCCGGACGTCGCCATGTGTCTGCTGGGCCGGGACCGCGCGAGGCTGGAGACGGCTGCCGAGGATTGCCGCCGGCGTGGCGCGATCGTCGAGGCCGTCTGCGTCGACGTGCGCGACGAGCCGGCATTGCGCCGTGCACTGGCGGATTTCGATGCCAGGGTTCCGGTCCATCTCGTCATCGCCAATGCCGGCGTCTCGGGCGGCCTCGGCCCGGATCGGTCCGCCGAACCGGCCGACAGCGCGCGACGGATCATCGAGGTCAACCTGCTCGGCGCGATGGCGACGGTCGATGCGCTGGTCGAGCCGATGCGCGCACGCGGGCGCGGACACATCGTGCTCGTCAGCTCGATTTCGGCGATGGCGCCGACGGCCGACCTGCCCGCCTACAGCGCCAGCAAGGCGGGGCTGCTCGCCTACGGTCATTCGCTCAGGCGCTGGCTTCGCCGGACCGGCGTGCGCGTCTCGGTCGTATGCCCGGGCTTCGTCGAGAGTGCGATGTCGGCGCGCCACAAGGGGCCGCGCCCGATGCTGATGACCGCCGACCGCGCCGCCGCGGTGATCCGGCGGGGCATCGATGCCGGGCGTCGGGTCATCGCTTTCCCGTGGCTCCTCGCGCTGGGCGTTCGTGCTCTGTCGCTGCTGCCGTATGGCATCGCCGACCGCATCCTGGACGGCCACGCTGCAACCATCGAGCCGGACGACGAGAACGGCGGCATTGCCGCGACCGGACCCGCGCGGGAGACGGTGGCGCCGGCTCCGCGGGCTTAGCGCGCCCGGCGAACGTGTTCGCGGAGCCTGATGACAGCCGCCTTCACCGGACACACAATGTTGTCGCCGGTGTCAGCGCCGCCTGGGCCCTGCTGCCGGGAATAGTCCCGTCCTGGCCAAGTTCGCGGGCAAGGCTCTGCGATGAGCGGAAACGCTCGGCAGGCTCGCTCGGGATGGCCCAGACCGAGCCGCCGCCTGCGCCCGAGGAATGCAGCGAGAGCTGCCGGCCATCAGTCAGATAGAGGTCTGCGCTCAACGCCCGGAACACCGACAACGTCCCGCCCTCGCTTTCGGCGCTGTCGCCGGTGACACCGACGAGGTCCCATGCGCCGGTCTTCCGGTTCCATGCCGAAATCGCCGCCGGCGGCGCGCCGCGCGCATCGATGACGAGGTCGAACAAGGCGGCGAAGTGCACGCCGCTGGTCTCGAACAGCTTCAGCAGCCCGTAATCCCAGCGGTCGCGCGACGATTCGTAGGCCATGCTCTGGCCCACCGAATTCGGCGACATCGGATCGTTGGAGAAGTCTTCCGTCGGGAGCGCGTTCTTGGTGTAGAAGCCGATGCCGGATACGCTGAGCTGCTCGTCGAGCTGTACGATCCTGTCGATCTCCTGACGCGACGGCGTCTTGCCGCCGCCGTGCTGGAACGAGTTCATCGTGTGAACCTGCGCCAGATGCATCACGCGCTCGCCCAAGGCCGTGCGCATGAATCCGACGCGCTCGGACAGGTGGGCAGCGTAACGGTCGAAGTCGGGCTGAGCCTTGAGATAGAAGTCGTAGAACCACTAGTGTCCGGTTCGTTGAACCGAGTTTCCCGGTAAGCCCTTGACACACCGGGGTTTTCAGCACTTCGTTGCTGGGGCGGATTTGAATTGCCGGAGGCTCTCCCCGACGATGGCGCGGGGAGGGGTTGGTCATGAACACCGGCAAGACACTATTCGCGCAGCTTATGGATTTCCTGCCCTGGAGTAC
>DATEQV010000027.1:0-19536 GCA_035272265.1 Acidisphaera sp.
CGAACAGCGTGCCGGACACGGTGCGCACCTGACCCTCGGTCTCGATGCTGATGCGCACCAGCGTCTGGTACTCGCTGTCGCGCTCGTGCACGGTCTCGGCCACGTCGATGCCGTGCTCGCGCGCGGCGACCGGCGCGTTGACCATGTTGATGCCTTCCATCATCGGCGCCAGCACGCCGGCCAGCACCGCCGCGGTCAGCGGGCGATGGTTCAGTTCCGCCGCGTGGCCTTCGTACTCGACGCCGATCCGGCGGATCACGCCGTCCTTGGCGCTGGTCAGCTGCCCGGCGAAGCTGCCGAGCAGGCGGCACAGCTCCATGTAGGGGCGCAGGCGCGGCGCCTCCTCGCCCGTCACCGACGGCATGTTCACCGCATTGGCGACCGCGCCGGTGAGCAGGAAGTCGCTCATCTGCTCGGCCACCTGCAAGGCGACGTTCTCCTGCGCCTCGGCGGTCGATGCGCCGAGATGCGGCGTGCAGACGACGTTCTCCAGCCCGAACAGCGGGCTGTCGGTCGCGGGCTCGGTTTCGAACACATCCAGCGCGGCCCCCGCCACGTCGCCGGTGCGCAGGTAGTCGGCGAGGGCCGCCTCGTCCACCAGCCCGCCGCGGGCGCAGTTGATGATGCGCACGCCCTTCTTGGTGTGCGCCAGCGCCTCGCGCGAGAGGATGTTGCGCGTCGCATCCGTCAGCGGCGCGTGCAGCGAGATGATGTCGGCGCGGTTGAGCAGCGCGTCCAGCTCGACCTTCTCCACGCCGAGTTCCAGCGCGCGCTTGTCGGACAGGAACGGGTCGTAGGCGATGACGCGCATGTCGAGCCCGACCGCGCGGTCGGCGACGATCGAGCCGATGTTGCCGCAGCCGATCAGGCCGAGCGTCTTGCCGGTCAGCTCGACGCCCATGAAGCGGCTTTTCTCCCACTTCCCCGCCTTGGTGCTGACGGAGGCCTCGGGTATCTGACGGGCGAGCGCGAACATCATCGCGATCGCGTGCTCGGCGGTGGTGATGGCGTTGCCGTGCGGCGTGTTCATCACCACCACGCCGCGCGCGGTCGCCGACTTCACGTCGACGTTGTCCACGCCGATGCCGGCGCGGCCGACGACCTTCAGGTTGGTCGCCACGTCGAGCAGTTCCTTCGTCACCTTGGTCGACGAGCGGATCGCCAGCCCGTCGTACGGGCCGATGATCTCGCGCAGCTCCGCCGGCGACAGGCCGGGGCGCACATCCACGTCGATCCCACGCGCGCGGAAGATGTCGACGGCGGCGGGGGAGAGCTTGTCGCTGATCAGAACGCGGGGCATCACGCGGCCTCCTTGACATGTTCGGCGTGGACGGTCGCGTGCGCCCAGTCGAGCCAGGGCAGCAGGGCGCTGATGTCGGCGGTCTCCACCGTCGCCCCGCCCCAGATACGCAGATGCGGCGGCGCGTCGCGGTGGCCGGCGATGTCGAACGCGACGCCCTCCTTCTCCAGGATCGAGGCGAGGCGCTTGACGGCGCCCGCCTGCGCGTCGGCGTCCAGCGCCGTGAACCACGGCGCGGACAGACGCAGGCAGATCGAGGTGCAGGAGCGCGTCGCCGGATCTTCGGGCAGGAACGTCGTCCAGTCGGACGTCTCGACCCAGGCGGCGATGGCGGCGAGGTTGGCTTCGCTGCGCGCCACCAGCGCGTCGAGGCCGCCGATGCTCTCGGCCCAGCGCAGCCCGTCGAGCGCGTCCTCGACGCAGAGCATGCTGGGCGTGTTGATGGTCTCGCCCTTGAAGATGCCCTCGTTCAACTTGCCGCTGGAGGTGAGGCGAAAGACCTTCGGCAGCGGCCAGGCCGGCTTGTAGGTCTGCAGGCGTTCGACGGCGCGCGGCGACAGCGCGAGCATGCCGTGCGCGGCCTCGCCGCCCAGCACCTTCTGCCAGGACCACGTGACGACATCGAGCCGATCGAAGGGCAGCCGCATCGCGAAGGCGGCCGAGGTCGCGTCGCAGATCGCGAGCCCCTGCCGGTCGGGTGCGATCCAGTCGCCGTTGGGCACGCGCACGCCGGAGGTCGTGCCGTTCCAGGTGAACACGACGTCGCCCGACCACTCGACCTGTGCCAGGTCCGGCAACCGGCCGTACGGCGCGTCGAGCACGCGGGCGTCGACCTTGAGCTGCTTGGTGATGTCGGTCGCCCAGCCCTGGCCGAAGCTCTCGAAGCTCAGCACGTCCACGCCGCGCGCGCCGAGCAGCGACCACAACGCCATCTCGACCGCGCCGGTGTCGGAGCCGGGCACGATGCCGAGGCGCCAGTCGGCAGGCAGGCCGAGCACGGCGCGGGAGCGCGTGATGACCTCGTTCAGCTTCGCCTTGGGCACGCTGGCCCGGTGGCTGCGGGCGAGCGAGGCGCCCGCAAGCGCTTCCAGCGTCCATCCCGGACGCTTGGCGCAGGGGCCGGATGAGAAGTTGGGATTGGCCGGACGCAGGTCCGGTTTCGCGGCGATTGCCATGTGGCTCTCCCTTTCAGAAGAGAAGCGCCCCGGTGGGGGGGCGTGACCCGGACGGAGGGATACGCCGGCGCCCGGTTGCAAAGCAACATGGTTTTGCGTGTGGCACGGTGCGGCGCTCGACAAAGCTGTGGCGTCCGCCTGAAATGCTTCATCAATCTATCTGGCGACGCGCCCTAGAAGTGGGGTTTGCAGTCCACGCCTGAGCGGAGGTCACTCGTGTTCCGTCTCTGCACGCTCGCCTTTGGAGCGGCCTTGCTCCTCGCCGCCCCGGCCTTCGCCGACACGCAGACCCTGTTCGAGTCCGGCCCGTGGGTGCTGTACGGCGGCACGTCGAACAGCGGGCATGCGCTGTGCGGCATGCGGGTGTCCGACACCGCCGGCAACCGCACCATCCACATCAAGTATTTCGCGGGCGACGACCACCTGACGTTCCAGATGTTCAAGACCACGTGGCAGGTCCCGAGCGGCACCAGGCTGGCGGTGACGATGCAGATGGGCGCCAATCCGCTGTGGTCCGCCCACGCCTATGGCGAGGCCGACCATGTCGAATTCACCATCCCGTATTCCGGGCTCGACAATTTCGCGCGCGAGTTCCGCTACAGCCAGATGATGCGGATCACGTTCCCGCAGGGCAGCGAGGCGCCGTGGATCACCAGCCTGGCCGGGACGAACGTGATGCTCGACCGGTTCATCGCCTGCATGCGGGATATCCGCAACGCGCAGCCGCCCGGCGGCGGCCAGCCCTATTCCGGCCCGCCGGGCCCGCCGCCCCAGCCATCGCAGCCGTTCGGCGGCGGTGGACCGGCCGCGCCGGGACCGGTGCCCCCGGGGGGCGGCCCAGGCGGCGGGAGTCCGGGCCCCGGAGACGTCCACAAGAACTTCGGCGAATCGGGCGGACCGCCCGGCGGCGGCGGCCCGCCGGCCGGCGGCGCGCCGGGCGGCGGGGGCCTGCCATATCGCGGCGACGGCGCGCCGTCGCCGCAGCCCGCCCCGCCGCAGCCGCCTACCCCGCCCGCACCCTCGGGCGGCGGCACCGACAGCGGGCGGATCTGACGGCGGCAGGCCTCAGCCGAGACCGGCGAGCGCGTCGGCGCCGACAGTCCAGGCGTGGCCGAGCGGGCCGTGGCCGCGGCCCAGGCCCGGCGCGGAGGCGATGGCCTGCCGGACATACGCGCGGGCGCGGCGGACGGACGTGGGAAGGTCGCGGCCTTGCGCCAGCCCGGCCGCGATGGCGCTGGCGAGCGTGCAGCCGGTGCCGTGCGTGTGCGGCGTGTCGATCCGGGTGTCCGACATGGCGGCGGTGCCCTCTTCCGTCGCCAGCAGGTCAGTGACCACGGGACCGGGCAGGTGGCCGCCCTTGAGCAGCACGGCGCGAGGGCCGAGACGCAGCAGTCGCGCCGCCGCTCCCGTCGCGCTGGCCTGATCGGTGATCGGCATGCCGGCGAGCACCTCCGCTTCCAGCACGTTCGGCGTCAGGATGGTTGCGAGCGGAACCAGTTCGCGCAGCAGGGCGGCGACGGCCTCGTCCGGCAGCAGCCGGGCGCCGCCCTTGGCGACCATCACCGGGTCAAGCACCAGCGGCACGCCGGGCGCCTCGTCGCGCAACGCGGCCGCGACGGCGGCGATCAGCGCGGCGCCGCCGAGCATGCCCGTCTTGACCGCGTCGGCGCCGATGTCGCGCAGCACGGCGCGCATCTGTGCCACAACGAAGTCGGGGGGCACCGGCTGCACGCCGTGCACGCCGAGCGTGTCCTGCACCGTCAGCGCGGTGATCGCGGTCGCCGCGTAGCCGCCGAGCGCGGTGACGGTCTTGATGTCCGCCTGGACGCCCGCGCCGCCGCCGGAGTCCGATCCGGCGACGATCAGGACGCGGCCGGTCAGTGCGCCGGCTCCGGCGCCTGCGCGGCGGCGGCGATGGCGGCGCAGACCTCGTCGACGGCGAGCGAGACGAGCGCTTCGTCCTCGGCCTCGGCCATCACGCGGATGACCGGCTCGGTGCCGCTTTCGCGGATCAGCAGGCGGCCCGTGCCGTTCAAGCGCTGCTCGGCGGCGGCGATTGCGCGGGCCACCGCGGGGGTCTCGACCGGGTTCGGGCCGGCGAAACGCACGCTCTTCAGGCGTTGCGGCAGCGGCGTGAACATGCGGCACACCTCGCTGGCGTCGCGTTCGCGGCTGACGATGACGGCGAGCACCTGCAGCGCGGCGACAAGCCCGTCGCCGGTGGTGGCGAAGTCCGTCAGGATCATGTGGCCGGACTGCTCGCCGCCGATGTTGCAGCCGACGTCGCGCATGCGCTCGGAGACGTAGCGGTCGCCGACCTTGGTGCGATGGAGCGACAGGCCGGCGGTCGACAGGAAGCGCTCCAGGCCGAGATTCGACATCACCGTGGCCACGACCGCGTCGCCCGCAAGGCGGCCCGTCGCGTGCCAGGAGCGCGCGATCAGGGCGAGGATCTGGTCGCCGTCGATCAGCTCGCCGCGCTCGTCCGACAGCAGCACGCGGTCGGCGTCGCCATCGAGCGCGATGCCGAGATCGGCCCCGTGCTCGACCACCTGCGCGCAGAAGTATTCGGGCACGGTCGAGCCGCAGCCCTTGTTGATGTTGAACCCGTCGGGCGTCGTGCCGACCGGGATCACCTGCGCGCCGAGTTCCCACAGCACCGTCGGCGCGACACGGTACGCCGCGCCGTGCGCGCAATCGACCACCACGCGCAGCCCGTCGAGGCGCAGGCCGCGCGGAAACGTCGCCTTCGCCGCTTCGATGTAGCGGCCGGCGGCGTCCTCCAGCCGCGAGGCGCGGCCGAGGGCGGAGGACCTGGCGAGGCGCGAGGCGAGATCGGGATTCGCCATCAGCGCCTCGATCTCGGTCTCGGTCGCGTCCGACAGCTTGTAGCCGTCGGGGCCGAACAGCTTGATGCCGTTGTCCTCGTACGGGTTGTGCGAGGCGGAGATCATCACGCCGAGATCGGCGCGCAGGCTGCGCGTCAGCATCGCGATGGCCGGCGTCGGCAGCGGGCCGACGAGGGTGACATCCATGCCCGCGCCGATGAAGCCGGCGGTCAGCGCGGGTTCGATCAGGTAGCCCGACAGGCGCGTGTCCTTGCCGATGACCACGCGGTGGCGGTGGCTGCCGCGGGTGAACAGTACGCCGGCGGCCTGGCCGAGACGCAGCGCCACATCCGCCGTCATCGGGTCGAGGTTGGCGGTGCCCCGCACGCCATCGGTGCCGAACAGTCGCCGTGTGCCGCTCATTCGTGTCTCCGGTGTTTCGCTGCGAGTGGTTACGCCGGTTGGGCCGTTTCGGCCAAGACCCCGGCCTGTACCAGCGCATGCCACACCCGCACCGCCTGCACGGTTTCGGCAACATCGTGCACGCGCAGGATGTGCGCGCCGCGCGACAGTGCGAACAGGCCGGCCGCGATCGAGCCGGGCATCAGCTGCTTCGGCGAACCCGCCTCGCCGCTCCAGGTCCCGACCGAGCGCTTGCGCGACGCGCCGACCACAAGCGGGAATCCCAGGGCGGCGAGACGGTCGAGATGCGCCAGCAGCGTTGCGTTCTGCTCCGCCGTCTTGGCGAAGCCGATGCCGGGGTCGAGCGCGATCCGGGCGGGGTCGATGCCCGCCTGGTCGGCGACGTGCACGCGGTCCAGCAATTCCCGCGCCACCTCGGCGGCGACGTCGTCGTAGTGGGCGAGCTCGCGCATGGTCGCGGGCGTGCCGCGCATGTGCATCAGCACGACCGAGCAGCCCGCCGCCGCGACGACGGAGGCGGCTTCGCCGTCGTGCGTCAGCGCGGAGACGTCGTTGACGATCGCCGCGCCGGCGTCCAGGGCCGCGTGCATCGTCGATGCGTTGCGCGTATCGACGGAGACGAGGCACTTCGCATGGGCCAGCCCGCGGATCACCGGCAGGATGCGGCGGCGTTCCTCGTCGGGGTCGGTGGGATGCGAGCCGGGGCGCGTCGATTCGCCGCCGACGTCGATGATGTCGGCGCCGTCCTCGTGCATCTGCAGCCCGGCCTCGACCGCGCGCGCGGGGTCGAGATGCTCGCCGCCGTCGCTGAAACTGTCCGGCGTGACGTTGAGGATGCCCATGACGAGGGGGCGCGAAAGCGTCAGGCCGGCCCAGCGCGCCATAGGATGCACGGCAACTCCGCGTCTGTTAGTCTGCTTGAAATCAACTAGGACGAGACGAGAGGGAGTTCCGAAATGAGCGGCGCTTCGGTCAGTCTGGAACTTCTACAGACCATGATACAGCGGGTCCTGGATGGCCAGAAGCTGCTGCGCGACGATGTCGCGGCGCTGCGCCGCCGCGTGTCAAGAGTGGAACATGCGCTGCTGTCGCTTCAGCGCTCCCAGGTGGACCGGACGGAAGCAGAAGCCGACACCCAGGATCAAATCGACAGCTTGGCCGAGCGCATGGAACGGCTCGAGAGCCGCGGCGCCTGACGCAAGCACGCGCAACTTCAGCCGGGCGCGTTCACCCGGGCGCAGGGGCCGGGCCCAACCCTCCGGCGGGCGGCGCGGAGCTGGGGCGGCCGGCGCTCGGGACCGAGGCGCGGCGCTGCTCGGGCGCCGGCTCGTCGACCACCTTCTTGATCACCGGCTCGCCGCGCAGCACCGTGCGGATCTCGTCGCCGCTCAGCGTCTCGTGCTCCAGCAGGCCGCGCGCGAGGCGATGCAGCTCCTCGATGTTCTCGGTCAGCAGGCGCCGCGCACGGCCGTAGGCGTTGTCGATGATGTCCTTGATCTCGCGATCGATCTCCCGCGCGGTCTCCTCGGAGACGTTCTTGTTCTGCGTCACCGAGTGACCGAGGAACACCTCCTGGCTGTTGTCGCCGTAAGCGATCATGCCGAGACGTTCGCTCATGCCCCACTCGGTGATCATCCGGCGCGCCTGGTCGGTCGCCATCTTGATGTCGCCGGCCGCACCGTTGCTGACCTTCTCGGGGCCGAAGATGATCTCTTCCGCGGCCCGCCCGCCCATCGCCATCGTCAGCTCGGCGAGCAGCTTGCTCTTGGACTTGGAATAGCGGTCGCCCTCTGGCAGGCTCATCACCAGGCCCAGCGCGCGGCCGCGCGGGATGATCGTCGCCTTGTGCACCGGGTCGCATTCCGGCTCGTGCATGGCGCACAGCGCATGACCCGATTCGTGATACGCGGTCATGCGCTTCTCGGCCTCGCTCATCACCAGGCTGCGGCGCTCGGTGCCCATCAGCACCTTGTCCTTGGCGTTCTCGAACTCCGACATCGCGACGACGCGCTTGCCGAGCCGTGCAGCGAGCAGCGCCGCCTCGTTCACCAGGTTCGCCAGATCGGCACCCGAGAAGCCGGGCGTGCCGCGCGCGATCACCTTCGGATCGACGTCGCTCGCCAGCGGCACCTTGCGCATGTGCACGCGCAGGATCTTCTCGCGCCCGTTCACGTCCGGGTTCGGCACCACGACCTGACGGTCGAAGCGGCCGGGACGCAGCAGCGCCGGGTCGAGCACGTCGGGCCGGTTCGTCGCGGCAATCAGGATGACGCCCTCGTTGCTCTCGAAGCCGTCCATCTCGACGAGCATCTGGTTCAGCGTCTGCTCGCGCTCGTCGTTGCCGCCGCCGAGGCCGGCGCCGCGATGGCGGCCGACCGCGTCGATCTCATCGATGAAGATGATGCACGGCGCGTTCTTCTTGCCCTGCTCGAACATGTCGCGCACGCGGCTCGCACCGACGCCGACGAACATCTCGACGAAGTCCGAACCGGAAATCGTGAAGAACGGCACGTTCGCCTCGCCCGCGATGGCGCGCGCGAGCAGCGTCTTGCCGGTGCCGGGGGGACCGACCAGCAGCACGCCCTTGGGGATCTTGCCGCCCAGGCGCTGGAACTTCTGGGGGTCCTTGAGGAACTCGACGATCTCCTGCAGCTCTGCCTTGGCCTCGTCGATGCCGGCGACGTCGTCGAAGGTGACGCGGCCCTGCTTCTCGGTCAGCATCCGGGCGCGCGACTTGCCGAAGCCCATCGCCCGGCCGCCGCCCGCCTGCATCTGGCGCATGAAGAACACCCAGACGCCGATCAGCAGCAGCATCGGGAACCAGCTGAGCAGGTAGTGCACCAGCGGCGGGTAGTCGCTGTCCTCGGGCTTGGCGACGACGCGCACGCCCTTGTCGGTCAGGCGGCTGACCAGGCTCGGGTCGTCGGGCGTGTAGGTCTGGAACGTGCGGTTGTCGCTCAGCGAGCCGGTGACGATGTGGCCCTGGATGACGACGTCGCGCACGCGCCCGGCGTTCACGTCGGACACGAAGTCCGAATACGGCATCTGCGTCGCGCCGGTATGGCCTGCGCCGGGCTGGAACAGGTTGAACAGGACGACCAGCAGCAGGGCGATGATCACCCAGAGCGCGAGGTTGCGGCCGAAATTGCTCATGATCTTTGACGTCAATCCTCGTTTACGGTCGAAGTCTGCCCCAACCTGGCCGAAGAACTACTTACCGGTAGCGCGATCCTTGCGCCGGGGTTTCCCAGCAAGCTTTGTTCCATCACGCGCTTCACATAGGGTGCCCGTGGCAGCCCCGCATCCCCGCCATCAGCACGGCCCTGCTCAGCCAACGACGAAAGCGAGGCAGGCGGCCGGCACCGGCGGATCGAACAACACCTCGATAGTCACCGGTCCACCGTATGCGATGTGCGGAACCGCTTCCAGCACAGTCTGACGGCGCAGCGCCGGCATCGTCCGCAGCACCGAAGACGGCAGATCGGTCAGACGCCGCATGCGCGCCGCGTCGTCGCCGAGAGGGCCGATGCGCAGTCCCGGCGGCGCCGCGCCGCGCAGGCGAAAGCGTCCGTCCCAACGCGCGCCCGCGACGGCATCGCAAGGCGGCGCCATGGCGGCCTCCTCGCGCACCAGCAGCCAGCCGGGCCCGTGGCGGCCGGCCGGCACGATCTGCACCCCGGCGAGTGTTGCCGGCCCCGGCCGCGCGGCGAGCGCCTGAACCGCGGCGACCGGCGGAGGCAGAGCCGAGCCGCCGACGGTGCGGATCAGCGCCGACAGCGCGTCGGCCGGCAACGGCGCGTCGGGGATGCGCGCGAAGCCCTCCGGCCGGATCGTCGCGTGCCCGGCCAGCCAGCTTGCGGCCGCCTCCTCGCGCAGCCGGCGTGCCCGGCCGGCTTCTCTCGCCGCCTCGGCCAGCGGCTCGACGGCCGCCGCGGCCGCGGGGCGCAGGCGGACGCGCAAGGCCAGGAGGTCGGCGTTGGACGGGTCCTCGATCCAGCTTCCGGGCGTCAGCAGGGCGCGCAGGCGCACCGGGTGCCACGCCAGCAAAGGCCGAAGCACGCGCACCCGCCCGGTGTGCCGCAGCGCCGGCATGCCGGCGAAGCCGTCATCGCCGGTCGCCGACAGGGCGCGGATCATCGCGGTCTCGGCCTGGTCGGCAGCGTGGTGGCCGAGCAGCAGGTCGGTGATCCCGGCCGCCGCGCAGGCGTCCTCCAGGGCGGCGAGCCGCGCCGAGCGCGCCCGCGCCGCCTGCCCCGGCCCGCGAGACAGGCCGAGATGCAAGACCCGGCTCTCGATGTCCCAGCCCGCCAGCCTCGCGGCCGTTTCCGCGGCCTCGGCGGCGGAGGCCGGGCGCAGGCCGTGATCGACGATCAGCGCCAGCAGGCGTCTGCCCTGCCGGCGCGCCCAACCGTCCGCGAGCACCGCCAGCGCGGTGCTGTCCGCGCCGCCGGAGACCCCGGCCGCCAGCACCGGGACGGCCGGGAACGGGCCGAGACGCGACATGGCCGACGCGAAGTCGGCCGCCGCCTCCGCCGGGACCGGCGGCCTGTGCTCAGCTGCAGGCGAAGCGGGTGCGGGCGCTGCGGACCTCATCGACGTGGCCGTTGGGGAATTCGTGCGCCATCTTCGCCAGCGTCTCGCAGGCGGCGCGCTTCTCGCCGATCGCGTTGAGCGACCCGGCGAGCCCGAGCAGCGCCTCCTGCGCGTGGGTGCCCGACTTGGAGCGGCTGTACGCGTCGTCGAAGGCGATCGCGGCCTGGGCGTAATCGTGCTTGCCCTGCAGCGCCTGGGCCAGCAGGTACTGCGCGTCGTAGGCGCGCGGCGAGGTCCGGTTGTTCTGCAGCACCTCGCGCGCGGCTGCCTCGGCGGCCGCGTAGTCGTGGCGGGCGAGGGCCGCTTCCGCCTGCTGGATCGCGACCTCCGGCGTCCGCGGCGCCGCGCCGGCAGCCGGGGGCGCCGCCGCCGCGGCAGGCGCGGCGGGCGCAGGAGCGGCCGGGATGGTGCCGAGCGTCGACGCCTGCGGGCTATACGCCGGCGGCGCCGGCGACGGGTAGGCGGGCGCGTAGCCCGGAGGCACATACCCCGGCGGCGCGTAGCCGGGCGGCGCATAGGCCGGCGGCAGGGGTGCGGCGTAGCCCGGCACGGCGGCGCCGGCGCCGAGGCCGCTCGGGGCGGGCGTGGGTGCGGGCGCTGGCGTGGGCGCCGGCGCGGCGAGGCCGCCGCCGCCCGACTGGCCGAGGCGGAATTTCAGGTCGCCGATCTGCTTGGTGAGGTCCGCGTACTGGCGCTGCGAGGCATTCTGCAGGTCGTCCAGCTCCCCGCGCAGACGCCGCACCTCCTCCTCCAGCGCCTGGACGCGGGAGAGGAGTTGCGGGACCAGCTCGCCGCCCGCGGCCGGGGCCTGCCCGCCGCCGCCCAGGCCGAGGAATCCGCCGCCGCCACCGCCACCGCCGCCGCCGCGCGCGACCTGGTCCTGCAGCACCTGCAGCTCGTGGCTCAGCTCCAGGATCTGGTTCTGCAGCGCGATCGCGTCGCGGCTGTCCATCTGCGCCCGCGCCGGCGGCGTGCACACCGAGCCTGCCAGCAGCGCACCCACGGCTACGCAAGCGACCAGACGCTGCCTCATCGCCAAACCTCACTCCCGGAAACGAACAAGCCGCCGGCCTGTCACGGCCGGCGGCCCGCAATCAAGCGGCGCGCGGATCAGCGGACCGAGGTGATCGCATTGCGGTTCTGCGCCCAGGCTTCCTCGTTGGAGCCGAGCGCGGTCGGGCGATCCTTGCCGTAGCTGATCGTGGTCATGCGCGACCCGTCGGTGCCCTTCGCGACGAGGTAGTCGCGCGCGGCGTTGGCGCGGCGCTGGCCGAGTGCGAGGTTGTATTCCTCGGTGCCGCGCTCGTCACAGTTGCCGGCGAGCTGCACCTGGACCTGCGGATAGCGCCCCAGCCACGCCGACTGGCGATCGAGCGTGGACTGCGCCTCCGACGAGAGCTGGGAGGAGTTGAAGGCGTAGAAGACGCGGTCGCCGACGTTCTGGACCAGATCCTCTTCGCTGCCCGGGGCCGGGCCGGACGTCGTCACCGCAGCACCTCCTCCGGTCGCGCCTCCCGTGGCGGCGGGCTGCGCGCAACCTGCCAGAAGTGCAACGGCGATCAACGCACCGAGGAGTTTCGCATACATCGTTTTGGTGTCCTCGTTTCAGAGTGACGTCGGAAAGATGGCCGCGAACGGCCAACACGGCCGCACCTGCATGGAACGCAGGTAACCCGTTGCGTGCCGGGTGGCGATAGACAAGCGGATACCGGGGGTCAAGCGCCCGGCTCCGATGCCGACCCCGCGCCTCACGCGGCCAAGGGCGACCATGCGGGATCGGATGCGTCGGTCGGCGTCGGCACCGGACGCTCGTTGAAGCCGGTGATGTCGATGGACACGAGCCGCGTCGAATAGCCGCTGCCGCGCGAATCACGCGCGGGCGTCTCGCGCCAGAACATGATCACGCGGCCGTTGGGGCAGAACGTCGGTCCCTCGACCGCGTAGCTCTCCGACAGGATGCGCTCGCCGGTGCCGTCGGGCGCCATCACGCCGATCGCGAAGGTGGCACCCGACAGCCGCGTGAAGGCGATCAAATCTCCGCGCGGCGACCACACGGGGGTCGCGTAGCGGCCGCTGCCGAAGCTGATGCGCCGCGCCCCGCCACCGCCCGCGCCCATGATGTAGAGCTGCTGGTCGCCGCCGCGGTCGGAGTTGAACACGATCTGGCTGCCGTCCGGGCTGTAGCACGGGCTGGTGTCGATCGCGCCCGAGTTGGTCAGCCGCTGCTCGCCGCCGCCGCCCACGCCGACGGTGACGATGTCCGACCCGCCGCCGTGCGCCACCGACATGATCACGCGCGAGCCGTCGGGGCTGAAGCGCGGCGCGAAGGTCATGCCGTCGAACTCGCCGAGCACGTGCTGCGCGCCGCTGGCGAGGTTGAACAGGTACACGCGCGGACGGTTGTTGGCGTAGCTCATGAACGCGATCTCGTCGCGCGTCGGATGGAAGCGCGGCGTGAGCACCATGTACGAGCCGTCGGACAGGTAGCGGTTGTTGGCGCTGTCCTGGTCCATGATCGCCAACCGCTTGGTGCGGCGGTCGCGCGGGCCGGTGTTCGACACGTACACGATGCGGGTGTCGAAGTAGCCCTTCTCGCCCAGCATCCGCTCGTAGATCACATCGGCGATGATGTGCGCGATGCGACGCCAGTTGCCGGCGCTGGTGTTGTAGGCGGTGCCTTGCAGTTGCTGGCCGGCGAGCACGTCCCACAGCCGGAACTCGACGCTCGCGCCGCCGCCGCCGGCCGCGCTGCCCGTCACCAGCGCGTGCGCGCCGGTGACCCGCCAGTTGGCGAAGTCAGGCATGCCGCCGCCGGACGCGCCGGCCTGGATGAAGCTGGAGGCCGGCAGCGGGCGGAACAGGCCGCAATTGCCGAGATCGTCGCGCACCACCTGCGAGATCTGCGCGCCGAGATCGCCGCCGAGATCGGGGATGGCGATCGGGATCGGATCGGTACGCGCGCGGTTGACGTCGATCACCGCCTGCCCGGTGTCGGTGGTGCCCTGCGCGAGCCCGCGCGGCGGCGCCAGCATCCATGCGGTGCCGGCGACACCTGCCGCGATCAGCCCGCGTCGCGTCAGAAAACGGTTGGTCTCGATCATCCTACTCTCCGGGCCTGAAGCGGAACGTGAACTGCTGGACCTGCCCCGCCATCGTGTGCGGCAGCGGCAGGTTGGCGCAGCGCGGGTCCAGCACGGCGTCGATCGCGCGGCGGGCGAAGGCGTAGAAGGTCGGGTTGGATAGCCGCCCCTGATCCTCGGGTGCCACGTCCGCCACGCGCGCCACGCCGGTCTCGTCGACCGTGACTTTCAACAGCACCTGGAACGTCATCACGTCGCGCGCGCCGGCGTCGTACGTCCAGCAGCGGCGCACTTCCGAGCCGATCGCACCGGCCTCCGCCGAGCTGAGCCTCGACGTCGAATCGCCCTGCGGACTGCCGCCGGCGTTCGGCGCGCCGCCCTGCGGGGGATTGGCGCGCGCGACGCGCGGACGGGTCTCGCGTTGCAGGGCGCGCAGCTTCTCCAGCGTCGCGAGCAATTCCGTGCTCTCCGGCGCCGTGTTCGTCGTCGGGCGCGGCTGGTTGTTCGGCGCCGGCCTCGCCTGGGGCGGCGGCGGGGTCGGGCTCGGCGGCGTCGGCGCGTGCACCTGCGCCTGCTGCTGCGGCGGGGTCGGCGGCGCGGGCGGCGGCGGCGGCGTCGGGATGGTCGACGGCGCGGGCGTGGTCTCGACCGGCGGCGTCGTCGACTGGGCGCGGCTGCGCGAGGTCGGCGGCGGCGGCGGCGCCGGAGGGGGCGGCGGTGGTGGCGGCGGCGGCTCCGGCGGCAGCGGCAAGGGCGGCTCGGGCGCGGGCGGCTGGTCCTGCGTCGTCGGCAGCGGCTGCGGCGCGGGCACCGGGCCGGGGGCGACCGACTTGATCGGCGGCAGGTTGCCCGGCCCTTCGAACACCATCGCGACCGTCCGCTCCTGCGGCTCCGGCGGCGGCGATGACGGCAAGCCGAACAGCAGCAGCGCGATCACCAGAACGTGGACCGCGGTGGAGATCACCGCACCGCGGCGCAGTCCTCGCGTCAGCAGGCGACGTCGCGCCATGCAGCTTCACGGCCCTGTGCGTGCCGGCGTCACCGCGCCGCGCGTGGCGCGGCCGAGCCGCCCGGACGAGCCCCGGCAGGTGCGGCCGGCGCGGACGGAGCGGCCGAGGGAGCAGCGGGCGGCGGCGGCACCGACGGTGTTGCCGGCGTGGCGCCGCTGGGCTGCTCGGCCAGCAGTGCGACCTTGGTGAAGCCGCCCTGCGTGATGATGCCCATCACCTGCATGATGCGGCCGTAGGCGAGGTCCTTGTCGCCGCGCACGAAGATGCGGCGGTCGTCGGGGTTGTTCTGCGAAATGTTCTGCAGCTTGGCGACGAGATCGGAGACGTCGACCTTGGCGTCCTGGATGTAGATGTCGCCGGCCGCGTTGATCGACACCGTCACCGGCTCGGCGTCGGTGTTCAGCGGCTGCGCGTTGGTCTTCGGCAGATCGACGGTGACGCCGGACGTCATCAGCGGCGCGGTCACCATGAAGATGATCAGCAGCACCAGCATCACGTCGACCAGCGGGGTGACGTTGATCTCGGCGAGCGGCCGGTACCGCCCACCGCGCCCGGTCGGCCGCAGCGAGGCCGCCATTACGCGATCTCCTCGCTCTGGCGCGACAGGATGGCGGCGAACTCGGTGCCGAAGCCTTCGAGCCGTGCGGCGTAGCGCGCCAGGTCGGTGATGATCTTGTTGTAGAAGATCACCGCCGGGATCGCCGCGACCAGGCCGATGGCGGTTGCGAACAGCGCCTCCGCGATGCCGGGTGCGACGACCGACAGGTTCGTGTTGTGCATCGCCGCGATCGCGGAGAACGAATGCATGATGCCCCACACGGTGCCGAACAGGCCGATGAACGGCGCCGTCGAGCCGACCGAGGCGAGGAACACCATCCAGCGCTCCAGCCGCTCCATCTCGCGGCCGATCGTCACGCCCACGGCCCGGTCGACGCGGTCGCGCACGCCCGAGCGCGCGACATCGGCGCCGGCCACGCGCAGGCTGCGCCGCCACTCGCCCATCGCCGCGCCGAACACGGCGGCCATCGGGTGGACCGGCTTGGTGCCTTCCTGCTCATAGAGGTCGTCGAGGCTGCCGCCCGACCAGAAGCGGTCCTCGAAATTGTCCGCCGCCTTATTGGCCCTGCGCAGCGACATGAACTTCTCGAACACGATCGCCCAGACCCACACGCTGGCGAGCAGCAGCATGGCCATCACGATCTTCACGACGATGTCGGCGTCGGTGAAGAGCGCCCAAATCGTCAGGTCCGCACCGGGCACCGCGGCACCCATGTTCGCCGCATCAACAGCTCGATCCACGCCTATTCTCCCTCTAACGGCGCGGCGAGGCGGGCGAGCGCATGGCGCCACGCCGCCGGCAGCCTTGCCGCGCGTCCATCAGCCACGCCGACGCAGGCAAGGCGGACCTCGGTCCGCACGAGCACGTCGTTGGGCTCCCCGTCGCGCTCGAAGTCTTGACGCAGCACGACCGAAGCGCCGCCCGCCTGTACAAGCGTGGTCGTCACGACCAGCAGGTCGTCGACGCGGGCCGGGCGCAGATACTCCATCTTGACGCGCCGGACCAAGAACATGATCCCGTGCTCGCGGACCATGCTGGCATGCGGCACGCCCAGGTCGCGCAGCGCCTCGGTCCGCGCCCGCTCCGCGAAACGCAGGAAATTGGCGTGGTAGACGATGCCCGCGGCATCCGAATCCTCGTAGTAGACACGGATGCGATAGCGGTGCGCGCCGTGTGGGGGCGTGTCGCTCGGATGACCGATCATCCATCATCCCCGCCAGGGGCCCCATTGGGAGCGCCTGCGATACCCAGCCGCAACAGGTCGGGCTGGTCCGGCTGGGCCGGCGGCGGCATCAGGCCGAGGTGGCGCCAGCCCGGCTCGCCCAGCATCCGCCCCCGGCTGGTGCGCAGGACCAGCCCCTCCTGGATCAGGTAGGGCTCGATCACGTCTTCGAGAGTATCGCGCGCCTCGGCCAGGGCGGCGGCGAGGGTCTCGACCCCGACCGGGCCGCCGGCGTGGTGCTCGGCGATGCGGCGGAGATAGCGGCGGTCCATCGCGTCCAGGCCCAGGGCGTCCACCTCCAGCCGGGTGAGCGCGGCGTCGGCCGCCGCCCGGTCCACCAGCTTCGCCCCGGCCACCGAGGCGAAATCGCGCACCCGGCGAAGCAAGCGGCCGGCCACGCGCGGGGTGCCGCGGGACCGGCGGGCGATCTCCGCCGCCCCGTCCGGGGTGAGCGCAAAGCCGAGCTTGTCAGCACCCCGGCGGACGATCAGCTCCAGCTCCTCGGGCGTGTAGAAGACCAGCCGCAGCGGGATGCCGAAGCGGTCGCGCAGGGGTGTCGCCAGCAGCCCTGCCCGCGTGGTGGCGCCGACCAGGGTGAAATGCGGCAGGTCGATGCGGACCGAACGCGCGGCGGGTCCCTCGCCGATGATGAGGTCGAGCTGGAAGTCCTCCATCGCCGGGTAGAGGACTTCCTCGATCGCCGGCTGCAGGCGGTGGATCTCGTCGATGAACAGTACGTCGCTTGCGTTCAGGTTGGTCAGGATCGCGGCAAGGTCGCCCGCCCGCTGGATCACCGGGCCGGAGGTGGCGCGGAAGCCGACGCCGAGCTCGCGCGCGACGATCTGGGCCAGCGTTGTCTTGCCCAGGCCCGGCGGGCCGTGCAGCAGGACGTGATCCAGCGCCTCGCCGCGCGCCCGCGCGGCCTGGATGAAGATCGCGAGGTTCTCCCGGCTCGCCTTCTGGCCGACGAACTCCCCAAGTGTTTGCGGCCGCAGGCTGACTTCGGCAGCGTCGTCGTCCAGCCGCTCGGCGGAGACGTCGCGGCCGCTCATGCCGGGGTGCTCATGCCGGGCTCCGTTGTGCCAAGTCTTTCAGGCTTTCACGGATCACCGCGTCCAGCTCCGCGGTCTCGCCCAGGCGTTCGACGGCGCGCGCCACCGCCGGCTGCGCCTCGATCCGCCGGTAGCCGAGATTGGTCAGCGCCGACAGGGCGTCCGAGACCACGCCGCCCGCGGGCATTGCCGTGGGCAGGCCGGCATCGACCGGCATGGCGCCGGCCTTCTCGCGCAGCTCGGTGAGCAGCCGGACGGCCAGCTTGATGCCCACGCCGGGCGCGCGCGTGAGGCCGGCGCGGTCGCCGGCGGCGATGGCGTTGACCAGCTCGCGCGGCGACAGCGCCGAGAGGATGCCCAGCGCCACCTTCGCGCCGACGCCCTGCACGGTGGTCAGCAGCCGGAACCAGTCGCGCTCGGCCGGGTCGGCGAAGCCGTACAACAGGATCGCGTCCTCCCGCACGACGGTCTCCACGAGGACTCGCGCCACCTCGGGCGGCTGCGACATCGCGGCGAGCGTGCGCGTGCTGGCGTGCACGAGGTAGCCCACGCCGTTCACGTCGACGACACAACGGCCGTCCTCGAGGGCGACGATGCGGCCGGTGAGCTGCGCGATCATGCCGGATGCTTAGCGCGGACCTGGAGTCGCGCGCGTCTCAGAGCCGACCGCCGACTTTGACAAGGAGTTTCGAGGGGTCCCGCAAAGTTGTTGGGCTTGCAAGCGGTCAGCGCCGTAGCTACGTTTTTGGCGCTACGAGGGTGAAAAGTGGCGCGCTGGACCTGGGACCCCGACAAGGCCCGGACGAATCTCAGGAATCACAAGGTCAGCTTTGAATTGGCAGAGCGGACTTTCGGAGACCCGCTGGTCGCCAGTCGGCGCGACCCCTACCCGGACGAAGAACGCTGGCAGTCGATCGGTAAGCCGAGTTCGGACAGCTTCGTCATCCTGTTTGTCGTGCATACCGAACCGGTGCCGCAGCCGGACGGGGAGGAGGAAGGGCGGATCATTTCGGCCAGGCGGGCCACGACATACGAGAGGAGGGTCTATGAGGAAGGGGAATTCTGAGCCGCTGTCGCCGAAGCTGGCGGCGGAGCTGGCGACCCTGGAAGCCATGCCGGAGGACACGATCGAGACGTCGGAAATCCCGGAGGTCCGGGACTGGTCCGATGCCGAGCGCGGGCGCTTCTACAGGCCGCGGAAGGTGCAGAAGACTTTGCGCATCGACGCCGATGTGCTGGCCTGGTTCGAGTCCCAGGGGCCGGGATACCTCACGCGCATGAACCATGCTTTGCGCGCTGCTATGCTCAACGAGATGCGGCGGAAGTCGAACAGCGAGACGGGATAGCGAAGGAACCTCACATCGGCCGTCTACCGGGCCGCACCGCGCAGCTTCGCGAGAATTCGTTCGAGCGCCGCGATCTCGCCGGGGGCGAGCGCTGTAACAAGTTCCGACTGCAACCGGCGCGCCAGCGGGACGATCCTGCGATACGTCGCAAGCCCCTGACGCGTCAGCCGCAACTGCTGCGCGCGGGCATCGCCGGGGACCGGTGCGCGTGAGATCAACCCTTTGTCGGCGAGGCGTATCGCCGCGCGGCTGACCTTCACGCGGTCCATCTCGGTCGTCTCGATCACCTCCTGCGTCGAGCGCGGCGAGCGCTCGCCCAGCACGGCCATGACACGCCACTCCGGGATGGTCAGGCCGAACTCCGCCTCGTAGCGCACGGCGAACGCGCGGCTGACGCGCTCGGCGGCGACCGACAGCCGGTACGGCAGGAAATCCGCCAGAATCAGCGGTTCCTCCTCCGCCTCTCGCACCCGCGCCGCCGCGCTGCCCGCCATCCGCCTGCCCCCTCTTGTATCATCACAGATGAGATGATAAGCCCGATCATGCACCGGCGCCGCGTGCCGTGCCAAGAGCCTCATTTATCGGGACGGAAGCGGATGGACGTCGACTATCAGTCGCTGCTGTTCGACTATCGCCGCTCGCCCGACCAGGCCGCGCCCGTCCCCGTGCGCCATCCGGTCGTCGTCGTCGGCGCGGGGCCGGTCGGCCTCGCGGCGGCGATCGACCTCGCCCAGGCCGGGATCAACGTCGTGCTGCTCGACGACGACAACAAGTTGTCGGACGGCTCGCGCGCGATCTGCTTCGCCAAGCGCACGCTGGAGATCCTCGACCGGCTGGGCTGCGGCGAGCAGGTGACGTCCAAGGGCGTCGGCTGGAACCGCGGCAAGGTCTTCTTCCGCGACAGCTTCGTGTACGGCTTCGACCTGCTGCCCGAGCCCGGCCACCGGC
>DATEQV010000028.1:0-8757 GCA_035272265.1 Acidisphaera sp.
ACGGCAGCAGCTTGCCGATCAGCGCCGCCGGGATGCTGCGGCCCGACAGCTCCCACCACGCGCGCATGCTGCGCCGCTGGAACTCCGAGCCGACCGCCAACCCCGCCGAGATCGCGATCACCACGTGCAGCACCGTCGGCAGCACCGCGCGCAGCAGGAATTGCGCGAAGTTGAGCGCGGGATTGGCCAGCACGTATTCCTCCGGCACCAGGCCGGGGCCGGGTTCGGCGCGCTCGCCCGCCGCCCGCGTCGCCGGCGCCACGGCGGTCGTCGCCGCGTTGATGGCGTCGGTGACGCTTTTCAGCGCGTTGTTGCCGGGCGTGAAATACTGGGTGTTGGCGAAGGCGACCGGGCGCGGCGCGCGGCCCGCAAGGAGGTCCTTGCCGAAATCGGGCGGCAGGTAGATCGCGGCAATGGAGGGGCCGGAGCGGATCGCGCTGGCTGCTGCGCGCAGGTCGTTCGCGCGTTCCGTGACGCTGATGCCGGGCGACGCGGCGAGCGTCTGGATGAACTGGCGCGAGGTCGGCGAGTTGTCCATGTCGACCGCGACGACATCGAGCCCCCGCACGACCGCGTGGCTGAAGGTGAAGCCGAGCACCGTGAAGGCGATCACCGGCACGCCGAACAGCAGAAAGCGCGCCACGGGGTCGCGCAGGATCCAGCGCGTCTCGCGCGCGGCGACCGCGAGCGTGCCGGTGCGCGGCAGCATCACGGCTTGCGCTCGCTCCAGTCGGTGTAGACGCTCATGCCCGGCCGCAATCCTTCGACCGGCTGGACCGGATAGGCGCGCACCTCGAACGTGCGCAGGTCGAAGTCGCCGGTGGAGCGCGTGGCGCGCCAGCCGGTGTATTCACCCTTCGCGCCGATCACGCGAACCTCCAGGGCGATCACGCGATTGCCGAGCGCGGGCACGCGCACGTCGATCCTCGACCCCGGCTTGAGATCGCGCAGCAGGTCCTCGCGCAGATCGAACTGCACCCACATGTCGCCGAGATCGACGAGCGTGATGAGCGGCACGCCCGGCAGCACGACCTCGCCTTCCTCGACCGGGATGCGGAACACCTGGCTGTCGGCCGGCGCCACCACGACCAGCTGACCGACCAGCGCCTTGTTCGTCTCCACGTCGGCCTTCGCCGTCTCGACCTTCGCCAGCGCGATGCCGAGGTCCTCGCGCGTGTAACCGGAGACGGCTTCGTTGTAGGCGAAGCGGGCCTGGTCCAGCGACCGCTCGGCCAGCGTCAGCGCCGCGTTGTCGCGGTCGTACTGCGACTGCGGCGCGTCGCCGGACGTGACGAGCTGGCGCGTGCGGTCGAACGTCTTCTGCGCCAGCACAAGGTTCGCGTTGGCGCGATCGACCTCCGCCTTGCGCGTAGCGATGGTTTCGGCCCGGAACCCCGCGCGCACCCGCGCCAGCTCGGCGTCGGCCTCGCGCAGCGCGGCCTCGCTCTCCCGCTCCTTGGCGAGCAGCTCGGGATTGTCGATGCGGATCAGCGGCGCGCCTTGCTTGACGTCCTGCGAGCGCGCGACGGCGATCTGCGCGATCCGGCCATCCACGCGCGCGGCCATGTCGAACGTGCGCGACTGCACCTCGCCCTGGATGACCAGCGGCTGTGTCCGGCTGAGATACCAGATCGACAGGCCGATCATGCCGACGAGCAGGACCGAGACGATGACGACCGCGGGCGCCGGGCGGCGCGCGCGGCTGGCCGTCGTCGCCCGGGGGTTCGGCATCACGGCGTCTTCTTCCGATGCTGACACGATCGCGATCCAGAAACCGGTTTCAGAACAGCAGATGGCCGAGCGCCGCCCACAGCGCCGCGGTGGCTGCGACCAGCGGCGTCGCGGCGTCGGTGATCGCCTTCAGCGTCTCGGCCGTCGTCTTGATGCGTGCCGGCTCGAGATGCAAGAGCGCCCCCGAGTCGTCGCCCGCTGACGTGACTGCGCGCCCGCCGGCCGCAGAAGCTGCCGCCCGTCGTTCCCCGCGCGCCTGACGGAAATGAGCCAGCGCGCTGCCGGCGTAATGGCTGAGGGCGATCGTTGCCAGCGACGCCACGATGTCCTCCGGCTTGATCGGCGCCGCCGCCCTGCCGCCGGTGGCAGCGTCGAGCACGCCGATCGCCATGGTTCCAAGACATCCGAACGCGAGCGCCGCGATCACCGCGCCGGCCGTTCCGGGCCGCGCATTCACCTGGAAGCGGTACCCGAAGGGAAGTGCGACGGCGAGTGCGACGAGGCGGAAGAGGGTCCGGTTGCCTTCCGGCAGCGTCGTCGCGAGCCAATGGGCGGCCAGCAGCACGGCCAGGCCGAGGAAGATGTTGTCCGCCATGTGCGGCCATCTGAGATTCGCCGCCAGCCCGGCAGACCGGCACTGTGGCGGCACAGGAACGGCTGTCTTCTCGATTGCCGTTTGCCGGACGGCTGCGTCCCGCTGCGCGGCGAGCTCCCGCTCCAGCACCGCAAGGCGCTCCTCCAACGCCGCGTGCTTGTCGGCAAGGACCTGCAAAGGCGCGAGGTTGCCGCCACAGTGCGGACAGACCACGGCGCCTGGCCGGATCTCCTCGCAGCAAAACACGCACTGACGGCCGCCGGTGGCTGCCGCAGGGATCGACTGGCGCGAAGAACCGATCGTATCCACCGGCCCCCTCGGATGCCTGACACTCAAAGGTTGAGACGAATACGCACCGCGCGTCCAGTGTCCCGATCCCGGAGTTCACCGAACGTCGGAATCGGGGCGGACCACCAGCAATCCAAAGCAATCCACAGCAATCCACAGCAATCCAAAGCAACCTACGTTCCTCGTGGCCTGCTTGTCCCGCAAGTTCGCCGGCGAATATCTGCGGCAGCACACTCGCCGGATCTTCGGCCTGCAGCATGGCCGGGCCGACTGGCCCGCTCATGACGTCAGCTCGTCTCACGCCGCCGAAGCCGCCGCTGCCGGCCCCATGGGCACCACCGCCGCCGCCGAACCTACCGCCACCGCCGCTTGATGCCTTCTTGCCGCCGGGACCGCCGCCACCCCCCTGACCGCCGCCGCCGGAAGCGCCGCCGGCTCCGCGCGAGTAGGACGCGTGACCGCCCCTCCGCGCGCCAGGCAGGATGCCGGGGCCGCCGGCCGCGCCACCGCCGCCGCCGGGTAGTTGCAAGCGGTAGCTTCGCCAGCCGCGACAACGGTACGCTCAGCCCGCGGCGTCGCACATGGCCGCGATTTCCGCGTCCCAGCCGCCGCCCGCTGCTTCGTAGTGCGCGATGCACGCGCCGAGATGACGGCGCATGGCGAACGCCAGACCCGCGTCGTAGCGCCGCAACGCCTCGGCTTCGGGCGCTCCCGCGGCGATGGCCTGCAGGGCCGACGCGGCTGCCACCGCGCCGCGCAACGCGTGGCCGACGCCGTCGCCGCACAGCGGATCGCAGGCGAGCGCCGCCTCGCCCACGGCGATCGTCCGCGATCCCGCCGCAGGCGCGCGCAAGCGCGGCATGCACGGGAACGGCCCCGCCTGCGCGCAAACCTCGCCGACCAGATCGCGCATCAGCCGCGTGCGTGCGCGCAGATCGTCGAACGGCGGCGCGTCGGACGCGCGCGCGGCGACGGCCTGCAGCGTGCCGCGCCCGCTTCCGTCGGGCAGCAGCATGAACCAGCCGCCGTCGACACCCTCCAGCACCGCCTCGTCGCGCGGCGCAAGCGGCGAGAGTGCGACGTCCGCGATCCATGCCCGGCGCACGCCGTGGCGGCGCGCAGGACCGAGCGGGCTCGCGGCATCGTCGGTGGCGGCAAGCGTCCATGCGCACGCGTCGGCAGAGTCGGGGGCGAGCCGGCCGACCCGTTCGGCCAACGCCGCGACGAGCATCGACAGCTCGATGGCATAGGCCGGCTGCGCCACACGGGCTTCGGGCTCGGTTCCCCACAGCACGCGGCGCCCGTGCAGACGGCGTGCGCCGCGCAGCAGCGTCCCGTCAGTATCGCCCCAGATGGCGAGCAGCAGCCGGGCGGTCGTCTCGCGCAATAGGATCGCGCCGAACGACGCGCGCGGCGTGCCCGACGCGGCGACGTTCCATCCGCGCGCGCGCAGCAGGTGCGCGGCGGTCAGCCCCGCGACGCCTGCGCCGATGACGCACGCCGATCGGGCCTGCGAGTCTGCCGGTGCCTTGAGCGCCGCACTCACGGACCCGGCGGCTTCGGCGGTCCCCAGGGGCCGATGCGTCCGCGCAGTTCGAACAAAGGCGGGATGTGTTTCGCCGCCATCCCGTGCGCGACTTCGTGCAGGTTCTCCATCGAGCGCCGCGCGTGGTGCAGCATCTCCCCGCGCAGGATCTCGTGTTGCTCGAACGACTCGGCGATCGCGGCCAGCAGGCTGCGGTAGTAGAGATTCGCCACCTTCTGCAGACCCTTTTTGGTCGGGTCGGTCTCGGGCGTCGCCGCGTCGAGGCGCAGATAGCCCTTCGGGTCGAGCCCGTTCAGCAGGTCCTGGACCCGCAACAGCCGCGCATAGTGCTGATGGCCTTCCTCGATCACGAGCTTGACGACTTCGCCCAGGCGGTTGCGCGTCGTCTCGTCGAGGCCAGGCAGCGTCGCAAGCGACACCAGCAGGTGCGTGTACATGCCGTCGATCTTGTTGTCGGCGCCGAATCGTTTGCTCGGCGCCTCCACATCGATGAAGTCCTGGAGCACCGCTTGCGTCAGCGGGCGCAGTTTGAACTCATGGTGGAGGTGGTCGCCGAAGACGATCTGCCTGGCCCGGCCGAGCGACGCCTTCTTCTCGCCGAGCAGGGCCAGCGCCTCGTTGGCCCAGCGGAAATGCCGCATCTCGTCGACGGCGATCATGAAGATCTGCTCGGCCGCCTTGAAGCGCCGCTCCAGGTCCGGATCGGGCGGGGTCGTCTCGTGCAGGACGCGCGGCGCGTCGATCGAGTAGTGCGCGTACAGGTATTCGACCGCCAGCGCGTGCTCGACGGTGGCGAGATAGCGCAATTCCTTGACCATCTCTCTGCGCGTGAGCGGCTTGACCGGGTTGACCACGGGCGGGTCGGGAATCCGGTCGGTTTCCTGCTCGTTGATGACGAAATCCAGCGTGTTCCAGATTTCGATCATGTCCGACTGAAGGATGATGCCGTCGACCCAGTGCGCGTAGTCGGTCGGCGGCTGCTGCGGCGGCGTCTTGTCGCGGTCGCGCTGGAAGTTGAGCGTCTGCTCGCCGCCGCTCCTGCCGATCACGATGTCGGGCTTGTTGCTCGCCCAGTAGTGGCAGCCGCAGTCGGCGAAGTCCCATTGCCACGGCGCGCACAGGCTGCGCGTCAGCTCGCCGGGCGGCACCGCGACCGGGTCGAGCACGCCGTCCGGCCTGACGAAATCGGTGCGTCTCGCGACAAGCGCCGCGAGCAGAAGCTTGTCGTTGTTGTCCTTGTCGCGGGCGATCCACGGGAATGCAGGCAGGCCCGGGAAACCGTCGGCGTCGAGCGGCGGCGGCGGTTGTGGCGGCGCCTGCCGCAGCTGCGGGGGCGGCGCGTTCGGCAGCAGCACGTTGAGCAGGCCGAGGTACTCGCGGATCACCGTCGCCCCGAGGGCGGGGTCCGGCCCGCGGCCGATGATGACCATCACCGGCCCGCGCTCGAGGTCGCGCACGATGCGCAGCACGTCGTAGCCGTCGAGCCCGAAGGCGGTCCGCATCTGCCAGACGCCGGGGGCGATGCCGAAGCAACCGTAGACGTACCAAAGGTAAAGGTCGGGGCCGACGTCGGACGTTCGCAGGTCGCAGCATGGCGGCAGGCGGGCGGGGTCGATCGCCGTCACCCGTGCGCCGTCGAGGAACTGGAACTCGACGGTCAGGCCTGGGAAGAAGAAGCGGTCGAGGTTGCGCTGATCGAACTCCAGCCCTGGATGCGTGTTGTCGACGCCGCTCTCCGGCCGCGTGCTGACCGGATTGCCGAGCACCATGTAGGCGGCGCGCGCGGTCAGGTTGCGCGGGAAGATCTTGGCGGTGCCGATCACGGACGGTTCGGCAGGCACCGCCGTCTTCTTGGGCCGGTCGCTCACATGATCTCTCCTGCCAGGGAGGGCGCCGCCGCAAAGCAGTCGGGGCGGACGGCGGACAGTTCGGCGTAGGCGCGCAGGCAGAACTCGAGCCAGCGCCGGATCGCGTCGCAATGAATCCGCCCGCGCGCGGCGACTTCCTGGTAGCAACCCCCGCCGCACAGGTAGCGGACCCAGCAGCTGCGGCACGGCTCGGCGCGATCGACATGGCGCGCGGCGAGGTGCGCGGCACGCCTTGCGTCGTCCGGTCCGGTCGCGATGTCGCCCATCGCGAAGCCGGGCGCGTCCACCAGCCGGTGACACGCATGCAGTCCGCCGGCGGCGTCGGCGCTGAGATAGGCCGCCCCGGCGCCGCACGGATACGGCCGACGCGTGCCGTGATGGATCTCCTGCAGGGCGACGTGCAGGTTGCTGAAGTTGTAGTCGCGGCCCGACTTGAGTGCGGCGAGCGCGGTCTCCCCGCACCCGATCAGCGCCTCGCAGTAGCGGTCGAGCCCGGCAGGATCGAGGCGCAGGCGCGCGTCCGGCGAGGTCAGCGCGCCGGCGAAGCCCACGCCGTCGAAGCCGAGGCCGAGCAGGTGATCCAGAGCGGTTTGCAGATCGAGGTCCGGCGTGGCGGTGATGCGCGCGGAGAGATGCGCCGGTCGGCCGTGCCGATCGAAGGCCGCGAGCCCGCGTAGCACGCGCGCGTAGCTGCCGGCTCCGTTGCGCATGGGGCGCTGCGCGTCGTGCTGCGCCTGTGTGCCGTCGATGCTGATGGTGACGCTGAAGCGATGGGCGGCGCACAGGCGCGCATCGTCTGGCGTCACGAGTGTCGCGTTGGTCGTCAGGCTGAACCGGATGCGCACGCCCGCCGCCTGCGCCGCCGCCGCCGCGTGCGTTGTCGTCGCGTGGACCACCGCGCGGTTCAGCAGCGGCTCGCCGCCCATGAAGCCGAGCACCACGGTATCACCCCGGCGTGCCGCGGCGATCAGCCGGTCGGCCGCTCGCACGGCGACATCGGCGCTCATCATGCGGGCCGCGCCGCCGAACCGTCCCTCGTCGGCGTAGCAGTAGCCGCAGCCCATGTTGCAGGCCTGCGCGATGTTGAGCAACAGCGCGCGCCACGGCGGCGGCGGCGGCGCAAGCGGGCCGATCCGGCGCGGCCCGTCGGCCAGCTCATCGAGGAACCGCGCGTCGCCGGCATCGAGCGCCGCCGCGACGCGGTCCGCCGCATCGTCGTCGAGGTCGTACACCCGGCTGCCGTCGGCGACGAACAGATGTGCGCCGAGCCCGCTGCGGAACAGGCGCGCCTCGGCTGCGGCTACGCCGCTCATGTCTTTCGGGCCTGCTTGCGCAGCTCCGCCACCCAGGCCGCCAGCAGGTCGTACTGGCGGCGCGTGAGCGTGAGCGGGCGGCGGTCGCCGCCGCGCATCAGACCCGGCATTTTCTGGTCGTACAGGCGTTCCGCCCCCGCGGGAACCCGCACGTATTTCTGCATGAAATGATCGGTGTCGACGACATAGGGGTCGAAGAACATGTCGACCGTGTTCCGGCGATGCCGGTCGCGCCCGATCGCGGTCAGCGGCAGGTCGAGCGGCAGGCGGAGCGCGGAGCCGTGCCAGACGCGCTGTTTCGCCTGCTTCGGATCGTACTCCGCACCGGGACGCATTCCGTGCGCGAAATTTTCCCAGGCGAAGTAGTCGTTCATCGCATCGAGGTTGGCCAGCCCGACGGTTTCGAACGCGCGGTCGAGCAGGTCGCGGATCTCGGCCTCCGTCGCGTGCGGGTCGCGTGCGACGTATGCCGGGTCGCGCACGGCGTCGCGGTCCATCCGGTCGGCCAGTCCGTCAGCGAGCGAGACGACCGGGCGCCGGTCGGGCGCCCACGCAGGGGGCCCGGTAACGACGCGGGACTGCGCAACGAGCTTCCGGCCGTATTTCTCGATCGTGCACTCGACCACCCCGTCGCCGAGATCGTCGACCAGCCCGAGGCTGATCATCACGTGGTTCGGCGGTTCGACGACCCAGGCGTACAGACCGGGCGGCAGGTTGCGCACGTCCTTCTGCGGACCGGCGACGAAGCGCAGCAGCTCGGCGAGCATCTCGTTCTGCGTGCGTGCGGCGACGTCGCCGTAGTGGGGTAGGATCGCGAGAAACCGCGCCTGGAGCTCCTCGAGGCTGAACAGCTCGAAGGTCGGCCAGCTCGCATCGGGATCGAGGATGGAGCGCTCCGGCGGAAGCGTGAACTTGAGCCAGCGCTCGTTGAGCTTGTACAGGTCCCGGACCAGCGGTATCTGCAACAGAATCGGGTTGGTGGGGTCCAGCTTGCCGATGCGGTCGGCCAGGTTCCTCGGTCCGTAGGCGACACCCTTGCCGGGCGCGAAGCGCAGGCGGAATCCGGGGAACGCGCCGTTCGGCTTCGTCAGCTGCACCGAGCCGAGCGGAACGCACGCACCGGTCGGCACCAGCGGCTTGACGCCGGCCTCCAGGTCGTCGGGGGCACGTCCGCACAGGACCCGAGGCTCGGTCTCGCCGCCGGCGATCTCGACGACGGCAACGATCTTGTCGCCAGGCGATCGGGTCCAGTGGAAGGCCTTGTAGTTGCAGAACGTGACCTGCCATTGCAGGTCGCCGTCGCTCAGCCCGTTCGCTTTCAGCACGTCCGGCGTGATCGGCCCGCATCCGCCGTCCCACACGCCGTGCAGCTCGAAGAACGGACAGACCGGCTTCACCTTGCCGTCCTTGTCCTTG
>DATEQV010000029.1:0-4954 GCA_035272265.1 Acidisphaera sp.
TTGCGGGCGTAGGGGACGGCGTTGGCGAGGCGTTGGTAGAGGCGGATCAGGGACGGTGGGAGCCAGCGCAGCATGTTGGCCCTCCTTCGGCCCGGGTTGCCAACAGAATATAAGCCTAGGTATCTTTAGATGGCAAGAGGAAAATTCGGCTGGCGCGCGGCTTGGGCCGATGAGGTGGTCCCATCAGTGCGACCGCGAGCCGAAGGCGTGGCGGGAAGCTCGCCGGGGTCCTCGCAGCGGCAGTTTGTCGGGCGGCCGGCAAAGACGTGGATGGTCCGCCTTCGCGGACCATGACGACATCAAGGTCAGTGCGACGACGCTGCCGGCAGCGCCGGTGGTCCGCCTTCGCGGGCCATGACGTGGTGATACGGTCCGCGTGAGACCGCGCTCGCCGACGCGCGTGGTGTGGGCCGTTCGGACGCAGGCTTGTGCACGGCGTGCGCAGGGGAAATCGTGGATGGCCGGCACAAGGCATGTCCTCGGGCAGCCCGGAGGGCTGGCCCGGCGGCCGGCCATGACCCCGAGGGCCGGCCATGACGGGGAGAGGTGGGTGCCGGCAGGAGCGCCGGTCATGACGGACGAACGCTGCGCCCTACCGGGACGCGCGCTGGCGGCCTGGCGGCCGTCGCGGCAGGGGGCGCGTGCGGCCGGAGCCCGGCTATAGAGGGACCATGCAGACACGACGCCTCGCCCTGTCCGTCGGCGGCGTGCTCGCCGCCCTGCTGGGCTGGTGGGCGCTGACCGCGACCGACGTGGTGGCGCCGGAACTGCTGGCCGGGCCGGGGGCGGTGATCGCGGCGCTGCGCGAGATGCTGGCCAACGGCTATCGCGGCACCACGCTGCAGCAGAACACGCTGGCGACGCTCGGTCGCTGCCTGGGCGGCTTCGGGCTGGCGACACTCATCGGCGTGCCGCTCGGGCTGTTCATGGGCGTCAATCGCGTCGCGTCGGCGGCACTCGACTGGATCGTGCAGGTGCTGCGGCCGTTGCCGCCGCTGTCCTACATGATCCTGCTGATCGTGTGGCTCGGCGTCGGCAACGCGTCGAAGCTCGCGTTGCTGTTCCTGACCGCGTTTCCGATCATCGTCAGCGCCTCGGCGGCCGGCGTGCGGGGTGTGGCGCGGCAGCGCGTGCAGGCGGCGCAGTCGCTCGGCGCCAGCGACGAGGCGGTGTTCCGGCATGTCATCTTCCCCGGCGCGCTGCCGCAGATCTTCTCCGGGCTGCGGATCGCGCTGGCCGCCGCGTTCTCCACCGTGGTCGCCGCCGAACTGCTGGCGGCGACCGACGGGCTCGGCTGGATGGTGATCTCGGCGAGCCACTTCCTGCGCAGCGACATCGTCGAGCTCGGCATCATCGTGCTCGGCGTGCTGGGGATGGCGCTGGGGGGCGCGCTACTGGCGCTCGACCTGCGCGTGGTGCACTGGCGGGGACGGGACTGATGCGCGTGCTGGTGACGCTGGCCTCGATCGCCGCGGTGCTGCTGCTGTGGGAAGCGATCTGCGCGAGCGGCGCGGTGCCGGACCTGCTGCTGCCGACGCCGGTCGAGACGTTCCAGACCGCGCAAGAGCTGATCGCGGGCGGCTACAAGGGCTATTCGCTGGCGGAGCATGTCGGCTTCTCGCTCGAGCGCGTGCTGGCCGGGTTCGGGCTTGGGATGGTCGCGGGTACGTCGATCGGGCTGATCGCCGGCAGCGTGCCGGCGGTGGATGCGATCGCGGCACCCTTCATCGGCTTCCTGCGGCCGCTGCCGCAGCTGGCGTATTTCGTGCTGCTGATCGTGTGGTTCGGCATCGGCGAGATGGCGAAGATCACGCTGCTGTTCCTGACCGCGCTGCCGGTCGCCGCGGTGGCGGCGCGCGACGGGGTGCGCAACGTCGACCAGACGCGGCTGCGCGCGGCGCAGGCGCTGGGCGCGAACCGGGCGCAGATCTTCCTGCACGTGACGCTGCCCTCGACGCTGGGGCCGATCTTCACCGGCGCGCGGCTGGCGCTCGGCATCACCTACGGCACGCTGATCGCGTCGGAAATCATCGCCGGCAGCACGGGGATCGGCTGGATGATCCTGGACGCCGGCCGGTTTTTGCGCTCCGACGAGGTGTTCGTCGGCATCGCGGTGATCGGCGCGCTCGGCCTGGTCCTGGACCGGCTGCTGGTCGCGGCGGAGCGGCGCGTGATACACTGGGCCGGATCGTAGGAAACCCGGTAAAGGGGGCAAAATGCACATCACCAAGCGTGATTTTCTGCGTGCGGCGGCGGCGGGGGCGGTGGCGGTGCCGCTGGCCCGGCCGTTTGTCGCCCGCGCGGCGGCGCCGACGCAGATCAACCTCGCCTTCTTCGTCGAGACCAAGCCGACGATGATCATGAAGGCGCAGCATCTGCTGGAGGACGCGACCAAGCTGCCGGTGAAATGGCAGGAGTACGGCAGCGGGGCGGAGATCAACGCGGCGATCCTGGCCGGCGGCGCCGATATCGGGCTGGCGATCGGCTCCTCGCCGGTCGCGGCGGCGGTCAGCCAGGGCATCCCGCTGCAACTCGTCGGCCTGGTGGACAACATCGGCGGGGCCGAGGAGATGACCGTCCGCAAGGCCGCAAACATCCATACGCCGGCCGATTTCAAGGGCAAGAAGGTCGCCACGCCGTTCGGCTCGACGTCGCATTTCCGGCTGCTCGGGTTCCTCAAGACGAACAACCTGAGCCTGTCGGACGTGCACGTGCTGGACATGCGGCCCGACGCGATCGTTGCCGCGTGGATCCGCGGGGACATCGACGCGTGCTACGTGTGGAGCCCGGCCAAGTCGAAGTGCCTGGCCAACGGCGGCGAGGTGTTCCGGACCGCCGAGGCGCTGGATGCCGAGGGCTACGTGATCGCCGACTGCATCGCCGCCCGCACCGGCTTCGTCGAGGCGTATCCCGAGGGCGTGGTGGCGCTGCTGCGCAGCTACGGCCAGTCGCTGGAGCTGTACCGGACGAAGCCGGACGAGGCGGCGGCGATCGTCGCCAAGGAAGCCGGCGTGTCGGCGGAGGTGGCGGCGTCGGACATGGCGGAGTACGACTTCGTCTCGCTGGCGTACCAGATCAAGCCGGTGTGGCTGGGGGCGCCGGGTCAGGGCGGGCGGTTCGACGAGGTGCTCAAGCGCACGGCGGACTTCCTGGTGCAGCAGGGCTCGATCCGGAGTGCGGCAAGCCTTGATGCGCTGAAGAAGGCGACGCACACCGAATACCTCGCCAAGGCCGTCGCCTGAGCCTTGCCCGACATCATCGCGCCTGATGCCGCGGCGGCGGCGGACACCGATGCGTTCGTCGCCGTTCGCGGCCTGAGTGTCGTCTATGGCGGCGGGCGCGATGCGGTGGTCGCGATCGAGGCGCTGGACCTGACGTTTTCTCGCGGCGATTTCGTGTGCGTCGTCGGGCCGTCCGGGTGCGGCAAGACGACGCTGCTGCAGGTGCTGGCCGGGTTCCTGCCGGCCAGTTCGGGTGCCGCGCTGATCGAGGGTCGGCCGATCACCGGGCCCGGCGCGGATCGCGGCGTGGTGTTCCAGCAGCCGGCGCTGTTTCCGTGGAAGACGGTGCGCGCGAATGCGGCGTTCGGGCCGATGGTGCGCGGGGTGAGCCGCGGCGAGCGCGTGGCACTCGCCGAGCACTGGCTGCGTCTGGTCGGGCTGTGGGAGTTCCGCGACCGCTATCCGTACGAGCTGTCGGGCGGGATGCAGCAGCGTCTGGCGATCGCGCGGGCGCTGGCGAACGAGCCGAAGCTGCTGCTGATGGACGAGCCGTTCGGCGCGCTGGACGCGCTGACGCGCGAGCGGATGCAGGAGGAGCTGCACGCGGTGTGGAAGCGCACCGGCATGACGGTGCTGTTCATCACGCACGGGGTGGAGGAGGCGGTCTATCTCGGCACGCAGGTGGTGGCGATGTCGCCGCGTCCTGGCCGCATCGTGGCGCGGCTCGATCCGCCCTTCGCGCGCGCCGCCGGCGAGCGCGACAGCCGCGCGGTGAAGGCGGCGCCCGAGTTCGTGCGGATGCGCGAGGAGTTGCTGGGGTGGATCTGGGGGTGACGCGGGTTGAGTGAGGGATGTGGAAAGCGCCGCACGTACTCGCTACATTGGTGGCATCGAAAGGCTGATTGACATGTCGACGACCACCGCGACCAAGCCAAAGAAGACTGCGACGACCGGTGCCGCCCGGACCGCTGCGGTGTCCGCCGCCCGCAAGGCGAGGGGCGCCCGTGAAGCAGCTGCGAAGGAGGCGAAACTGCACACGCTCCTGCGCGAGACGCGCAAGGAAACCGATGTCCTTCTCGCGAACGCCAAAGACCTCGTGACTCGTGCCAAAGACCTCTATCGACGAGTTGCTCGCAGCGATTGAGGCCGTCAGGCAGCTCAAGCGCACGGTCCAGCAGCATGAAGAAGCGATCAGGCAGGTCCTCGCCGCTTTGGAGGTGATGGCTCGTCGCCTCGACGCGCTCGAGTCGCGGCGGCCGTGACGGACGCACCGCGAGAGTGGCCGCAGAGTGTCGAGCCGGTCAGCCTGCAGGACCTTGCGCGGCTCGGGATCGATCCGGATAACCAGCTTTACTGGGACGGACGCCGGGTCGAGGTGCGGCGCAGGCTCGTGCTCACCCTGCCGCAGAAGATGATCGCCTTGCTCGCCGTGATCGCCTCGGTCGCCACGATCTTCACCGGTCTGAACAACGCGGCGACGTTCTTTTGCGCCCGCAACATCCACTGGCTGAGCTGCCCGGCTGCGGCGCCGCCGCATCCGGGCTAGTGTCCCGATTCCGAAGTTCGTCGAACTTCGGAATCAGAGTGGGACACTAGCAGCCTGTCGGACTTAACGCGACGCGGAGGCGTCCGGTAGGACGGGGACACTGATTCGCCTTCCCCTACCCCGGACATCCCGCGCATGAGCAACTTCCGACCGATCGACCGCGACACCGGCTTCCTGATGCCGCCGT
>DATEQV010000030.1:0-3599 GCA_035272265.1 Acidisphaera sp.
TGTGAGCGGCTCGGGGTGAAACTCCCCGGGCCGACTCGGCAAATCCGCACGTCCGGGTCTGTGAGGGGTGGGGGCGGCAACGTCCCCACCTACTCGGCAGACTTGGCGTGGCAAGCCGCTGACCAGCCGTCTGGCCGTGGTCGAACTGATCGCGGCAACCACCACCACGACCGGTCTGAAGGCGCACTGCGAACTTGACCCACGATCTTATCCGAAAGGGATCAAGGTCACCGACGACGAGATGTCCAGCCTGAACATTACGCGCGACAAGTTCCACCCGGAATGGAATTACACTATCGCCCCCAGAGTGCAGACCTGAAGCGGTTATTGTTGGGCCTCGCCTTAGGGTCCGCCTGCAGCATCATCGCGACGATGGCGCTGACCGTCGGTGCCGAGTACGAGGTGCCGCTGCCGTACGCATAGCCGCCGCTGGGCGGCGACACCGTCACGTTCACGCCGAGCGCGGAGACCAGCAGCCCGGCGCCGGGATTGCTGAACGAGGCGACGGTGCCGTTGAGGTTGGTGGCGGCCACCGCGATGACGCGCGGATCGTCGTCGATCGGCTGCAGCCCGATGTCGTTGCCGTCGGCACGGTCGTTGCCGGCGGCGAAGACGATCGCGTCGCCCAGCCCGCCGCGATCCCGCGCCACCGCGGTCTGCAGTGCCGCATACCAGGCGGCGAATTGCGGGTTGGACGGACTGCCGCCGTCGAAACCGCCGAAGCCCCAGGAGTTGTTGACGACGCTGGAGGCGGCCGCGGCGTCGGTCAGCGCATTGACGAATTCGCTGAACGGCGCGTTGCCCATATCGACCTTGAACAGCGCCATCGTCGCGTTCGGCGCGATGCCGATGGGCTCGCCGTTCGCGCCCGACCCGCCGATCTCGGCCGATGTCGTGGTGCCGTGAAACCCGCCGGAGGGCTCCTGCAATCCCGGCGCGCCGAGGCTGCGGCTGACGGCCGAATTGAAGTTGGTCAGCAGGCTTGGCGTGAACCCGTCGTCGATCATCCCGACGGTGACGCCGAGCCCGGTCGCATAGGCCCAGGCGGCCGGGATGTTGCTGCCGTAGGTCGTCGCCGTCGGCGAATAGGTGTACGAGTCGAGTTGCGCTTCGGGGATCATCGGCACTTGCGGCACGATCGCCGTGCCGCTGGCCCGCTGGCTGGAAACCATGTGTGCTCTCCCGCCGTCTCACGCGTCTCACGAATAGAGACGAGCCGTTAACGGCGGGTTTCGGGAGGCTGCGCTCCGGGCTGGTGCGAAGCGGGGGTAGGCCGGCCCGACGTAGATCAAGGCCGGCGCTCGATCCCCGACGTAGCGTCGGCTGCAGGACTGCCTCCGGGGAGACTGCGATGGATGCGGATTCGGTTCAGGTCGATCCATCGACGGTGGAGCCGCCATCGAAGACGCGGCCCTGGTTGCGGTGGTACGGCGATGTGCCGGCAACGCTCTCCTACCCTGCTGTCACGCTCTACGAGGCGGTCGCCGCGACGGCGCAGCGCGTTCCCGGCAACGTGGCCTGGGACTTCTTCGACACGACCGAGACGTACGCGCAGCTGCTGCGCTCGATCGACACCTGCGCCGCCGCGCTTGCCGCGCTGGGGCTGACGGCGGGGGCGCGCATCCTGATCGCGATGCCGACCGCGCCGCAGGCGATCATCGCGTTCTATGCGGCGAACAAGCTCGGCGCAGTGCCGGCGTTCGTGCATCCGCTCGCCACCACGCCGGAACTCGAAGCCTATCTGAACGCGACCGGTGCCACCGTCGCACTGACGCTCGATGCGTTCTACGGGCGGCTGGCCGCGGCAAAGCCGCGCGTGCCGCTGCGGACGATCATCCTGGCGCGCATCCCAGACTACCTGCCGACGCTGAAGGCGCTCGGCTTCGGGCTGACCAAGGGGCGCCATATCCGCGTCCCGGCCGATGCGCGCGTGCGCTGGTGGAAAGCGCTGATGCGCGGGCGCCATCCGCTGACGGTTTCAACCGGGAGCACCGACGATCCGGCCGCGATCCTGTTCTCCGGCGGCACCACCGGCATGCCGAAGGGCATCGTGCTGTCGAGCCGGAACTTCATCGCTGAAGGCATGGCGGTCGTCGCATTCGGCGGCGGCATGCTGCCGGGCGACTCCATCCTCGCCATCCTGCCGATCTTCCACGGCTTCGGCCTCGGCGTGTGCGTCAACACGGCGTTCATGGCCGGGGCGAAGTCGATCCTGGCGCCGACCTTCAGCGCGGAGATCGCCGCCAAGCTCATCCATCGCAAGCGGCCGACGCTGCTCGCCGGGGTGCCGACGCTGTACGACGCCCTCGCGCGCGACAAGTCGCTGGCGAAGGCCGACCTCGCCAGCATCCGCGGCGCGTACTGCGGCGGCGACACCTTGGCGCCGTCGGTGAAGGAGAAATTCGACGGCTTGGTCGCGCGGCGCGGCGGCAGCGCCACCCTGCGCCAGGGCTACGGCCTGACCGAGGCGGTCACCGGGGTGATGGCGCCGCCGAGGGAGCACCCGCGCGACGGCAGCATCGGCATTCCGATCCCCGATGTGCTGGCCACGATCTGCTGGCCGGGCACGACGGAGGAACTGTTGCCCGGTGAGGAAGGCGAGATCTGCATCTCCGGCCCGGCGGTGATGCTCGGCTACCTTGACGACGTCGAGGCGACGAACGAGACGCTGCGGCGGCACGAGGACGGCCGCATCTGGCTGCACACCGGCGACCTCGGCCGCATGGACGCCGACGGGTATTTCTACTTCACCGACCGTCTGAAGCGGATGATCAAGTCGTCCGGCTTCAACGTCTTCCCCGCCCAGGTCGAGGCGGTGCTGCGCCGCCATCCGCTGGTGCGCGAGGCGTGCGTCGTCGGCGTGCCCGACCCGGCGCAGGTGGAGCGGGTGAAGGCGTTCGTCGTGCTCAACGACAAGGCGAAGGCATCGCCTGCGACGGAGCAGGAGCTGATCGAGTGGTGCCGCTCGCAGCTGATCAAGTGGTCGTGCCCGCGCGAGGTGGCGTTTCGCACCGAGTTGCCGAAGACTCGCGTCGGCAAGATCGACTACAAGGCGCTGATGGCAGCGGACAAGGCACGGCTCGAGGACACGGCGAGGATCGCAGATCACGGCGGCGACCGGATCGCGGCTGTGCTGCGCGCGCATGGCATCTCCGCGCTGTTTACGCTGTGCGGCGGGCATATCTCGCCGATCCTGGCGGCCGCGAAGGCGCGCGGCCTTCGCGTGATCGACGTGCGCGGCGAGGCGACGGCAGTGTTCGCCGCCGATGCCGCCGCACGGCTGACCGGCACGCCCGGCGTCGCCGCCGTCACCGCCGGTCCCGGCGTCACGAACACCGTCACGGCGCTGAAGAACGCGCAGCTCGCGCAGTCGCCGGTGCTGGTGCTGGGCGGTGCGGTGCCGACGCTGCTGCGCGGGCGCGGCGCGCTGCAGGACATCGACCAGCGCGTCGTGACCGAACCCCACGTGAAGTTCTTCCGGCGCGTCGGGCGCGTGCGCGAGATCGGTACGGCGGTGGAAGACGCGCTCGCGTCGGTTCGCGACGGCGTGCAGGGGCCCGGCTTCATCGAGGTGGCGGTTGACCTGCTCTATCCCCGCG
>DATEQV010000031.1:0-12053 GCA_035272265.1 Acidisphaera sp.
CGCCTTCGCCGACACCGGCGCCGAGAAGAACGCCGCGCTGCGCGAGCTCGTCGGCGGCGCGCAGCGCGACATCGCCGGCATCGGCGCCGCCTTCGACGCCAACTGCGGGTACGGCCACGGACCGGATCTCGAGGCCCTGACCAAGCTGTTGCGCGAGATCGAACATCAGCTCGAAAAACACGCCCCGGCTTCCGTCCCCGACGCGGCCCTGCCGGATGCGCCTGCCGCGTCGGCGGGCTCGGCGGCGGCAGGCTCGGCGGGGGCCGGGGCGCCCGTCGCCGTCCGGCACGTGGCCGTCACCGCTGCCGGCCTCACCTCCGTCGACAACCGGGCCGACGCGCTCCACCTGCTCGATCTCGTCTGCCGCTACTACGAGCAGAACGAGCCATCGAGCCCGCTGCCGCTGATGATCAGCCGGGCGCGCAAGCTGGCCGACAAGCACTTCCTCGAGATCCTGCAGGACCTGGCGCCGGACGCCGTCGGTCAGGCGCAACTTGTCGTGCAGTCGCGCGAACCATGAGGCTTAATCCGCGGCATGAACGCCGCAAACCAGCCGACCCACTCAACCGCGTTCTTTAGCGAGGCACACCATGGCCAAAAAAAGCGCCCAGAAGTTCATCGGCCGCAACCGCGCCCCGCGTGTGCAGATCGAATATGACGTCGAGACCTACGGCTCGGAAAAGAAGGTCCAGCTGCCGTTCGTCGTCGGCGTGATGTCGGACCTCTCCGGCAAGCCGCCGGAGCCGCTGCCGGCCGTCGCGGACCGCAAGATGCTCGAAATCGACGTCGACAACTTCGACGACCGCATGAAGTCGATGAAACCCCGCGTCGCCTTCACCGTGCCGAACACATTGACGGGACAAGGCAATCTCGCCGTCGACATCACCTTCGAGAGCATGGACGACTTCTCGCCCGGGGCGATCGCGCGGAAGGTCGAGGGACTGAAGCAGCTGCTGGAGGCCCGGACGGAGCTGTCGAACCTGCTGACCTACATGGACGGCAAGACCGGAGCGGAGAACCTGATCGCGAAAGTGCTGAAGGACCCGGCACTTCTGCAAACGCTCGCGTCGGCACCCAAGCCGGCCGAAACAACGTCAGGCGGAGAGGAATAAGCGATGTCCGACACCCAGCTCCAGACGCCGGCCGCCGGCGTTGCCGTCACCCAGGAAGCCGGCGACTTCGCCGCACTGCTGACCAAGGAGTTCAGGCCCAAGAGCGATCGCGCCCGCGAAGCCGTCGAGGCGGCGGTCCAGACGCTGGCGGAGCAGGCGCTCGCGCATGCCACGCTGATCTCCGACGACGCGCTGACATCGATTCAGTCGATGATCGCGGCGATCGACGCCAAGCTGACCGAACAGGTCAACCTGATCCTGCATCACGAGGACTTCCAGGGGCTGGAATCCGCCTGGCGCGGGCTGCACTACCTGGTCAACAACACCGAGACCGACGAGATGCTCAAGATCAGGGTCTTGAACATCTCCAAGAAGGAACTCGGCCGCAACCTGAAGAAGTTCCGCGGGACCGCCTGGGACCAGAGCCCGATCTTCAAAAAGGTCTACGAGGAGGAATACGGCCAGTTCGGCGGCGAGCCGTTCGGCCTGCTGGTCGGCGACTATTACTTCGATCACAGCCCGCAGGACACCCAGCTGCTCGGCGACATCGCGCAAGTGGCCGCCGCGGCGCATGCGCCCTTCCTCGCCGCCGCCGCGCCGACCGTGATGCAGATGGAAACCTGGACGGAGCTGAGCAATCCGCGCGACCTGACGAAGATCTTCCTGACGCCGGAATACGCGGCCTGGCGTTCGCTGCGCGAGAGCGAGGACAGCCGCTATATCGGACTGGCCATGCCGCGCTTCCTCGCGCGCCTGCCCTACGGCGCCAAGACCGAGCCGATCGACGAATTCGCCTTCGAGGAAGATACGTCCGCCCCCGAATCGGCCAACTACACGTGGTGCAATTCGGCCTACGCGATGGCGACCAACATCACAATGGCCTTCAAGCTGTGGGGCTGGACCACGCGGATCCGCGGCATCGAAAGCGGCGGCGCCGTCGAAGGCCTGCCGACGCACACCTTCCCGACCGACGACGGCGGGGTTGCCATGCAGTGCCCCACGGAAATCGCCATCTCCGACCGGCGCGAAGCGGAACTGGCGAAGAACGGCTTCATGCCGCTGATTCACAAGAAGAACTCGGACTTCGCCGCTTTCATCGGCGCGCAGTCGCTGCAGAAGCCGCAGGAGTACGACGATCCGGCGGCGACCGCGAACGCCAATCTGTCGGCACGCCTGCCGTATCTGTTCGCCAGCTGCCGCTTCGCGCACTATCTGAAGTGCATGGTGCGCGACAAGATCGGCAGCACGCTGACGCAGGCGCAACTGCAGTTCTGGCTGCAGAACTGGCTCAACCTTTTCGTCGACGGCTCGCCGGATTCCTCGTCGGAAGAATACAAGGCGTCGCATCCGCTGGCCGAGGGCAGGGTGGTGGTCGAGGCCGACGAGTCCAACCCCGGCTACTACAGCTCGAAAATCTTTCTCAAGCCGCACTATCAGCTCGAGGGTCTCACCGTCTCGCTCCGGCTCGTCTCGCGGATGCCGAAGTGAGCCTCGCTCACGTCTCGAAAGGAACGTGCGTAGTTCGGGGGCGTCGCGGCGGCGTCCGCGAAACCCGGCAGCCCGGCTGACGGTCCGTCATGAACACAGCAGCGTAACCACAGGAGAAGACCATGGCAGTCGACGCATATATGGCCTTTCAGCAGTACACGGGAAGCAACTGGCTCGATGCCGAATCGCAGGTGAGCTTCGCGAACAACCCCGAGCCGCTGATGAAGCAGCCGGTCGCGCTGACCCAGGGCAAGATCTTCGAGGTCGAGGATTTCAGCTTCGACATCGAGCAGACGCTGAACATCGGCAGCCAGTCGAAAGGCGCGGGCGCCGGCAAGGTGACCTTCAATCCGTTCTCGATCACGCGAAAGATCGACAAGGCGTCGCCGATCTTCTTCCAGATGGCGTGCTCGGGCACGCCGTTTCAGTGGGTCGTGCTCGCGCTGCGCAAGAGTTCGGGTGCCCCCGGCGGGTCGACCACGGGCACCGACGCGCCGTCGGGAAGCATCTACCTGCGCTTCGACTTCCTGCTCGTCGCGGTCAAGACGATCAGCTGGAGCTACGATGACGAATCGCCGAAGGAGGAGGTGACGTTCGAATACGGCGCCTTGCAGGTCCGCTACAGCATCCAGGGCGCGGACGGCATCATGGCGTCTCCGATCCCCGGCGGATGGAACCGTGTGACCAACACGCAATACACCGGAACCACGCCGATCCCCGCCAGCTAGGGCGTTGAACGGCGAGCTTCTTGCGACCGATGCCCGGAGCCTGCTCCGGGCACAGGGTCCGCGAGCCGCGATCGAGCAGCTCAAGCAGAACGTGCGCAAGGCGCCGCGCGACGCGCGTCTGCGCACGTTCCTGTTTCAGCTGTTCTGCATCTTCGCCGAATGGGACCGCGCGCTGACCCAGCTCACGGTGGTCGCGGAACTCGACCCGCTGGCGCTGCCGATGGCGCAGACCTATCGGGCGGCGATTCGCTGCGAGATGCTGCGCGAGCGCGTCTTCGCCGGCGCACGCACGCCGACGGTGCTCGGCCAGCCGGACGCGTGGCTCTCGCTGCTGATCGAGGCGACGCGGGTCCTCGCGCAAGGCGCCCCGGACAAAGCCGCCGAACTGCGCGACGCGGCGTTCGAGGCAGCGCCCGCCACGTCCGGCACGCTCACCGTCGCGACCGCAGGCGACGCGCGGGGCGAACCGGTTCCGTTCGAGTGGATCGCGGATGCCGACCAGCGGCTCGGCCCGGTGCTGGAGGCGATCTTCGACGGCAAGTATTACTGGGTGCCGTTCCACCGGCTGAGCCGGCTGGATATCGAGAAGCCGGCCGATCTGCGCGACCAGGTCTGGATGCCCGCCCATTTCACCTGGTCGACCGGCGGCGAGACCGTCGGGTTCATCCCGAGCCGCTATCCCGGTTCCGCCACGGCCGACGAGGACCTGGCGATGGCGCGCCGCACCGAATGGCGCTCCGCGAGCGGCGCGCCGGCGACCGATGACGATCTCTGGTCGCTCGGCCTCGGCCAGCGCATGCTGGCCACCGAGGCGCAGGAAGTGCCGCTGCTGGACCTCCGGCGCCTCGCGATCACGCCGCCGCAAGCAGCCTGACCGTGCCCGACGAGTTGTTCCGTCGCGAGCGGTTGCAGCCCTCGCTGCTCGATCGGCTGACCGACGATGCGCCGGAGAATCGGCGCGAATCCCTCGACCAGCAGACGCTCACCATGATCCAGCTGCGCCAGGCGGTGTTGCGCGACCTGGCGTGGCTGCTCAACACGACGAACCTCGGCGCGATCGAAGACCTCGACGGCTATCCCCGTGTGGCCGAGTCCACGCTGAACTTCGGCATCCCCGGCTTCACCGGCCTGATCGCCGCCACCGAGCGGGTCTCCGACCTGGAGAGCGCGATCGCCGATGCCATCCGCCGGTTCGAGCCCCGTATCCGCCCCGACAGCCTGAGCGTGCGGGCGCGCGAGGGCGTGCGCGGTCACAGCGCGCACAGCCTGGTGTTCGAGATTCGCGGCGAGCTCTGGGCGCAGCCCGTGCCGCAGCAGCTGTTCCTGGAAACCATGGTCGATATCGAGAGTCGCCTCGCCGTCGTTTCCGACGCGCCGGGCGCGGCCCGCGTGGGGCGCGGCTGATGGATCCGCGCCTGCTGCGACTGTACGAGAACGAACTGGCCTTCGTGAAGGACATGGGCGCGGAGTTCGCCGCCGAGCATCCGAAGGTCGCCGCCCGCCTGGACCTCGGCAGCACCGAAGTCGCCGATCCCTATGTCGAGCGCCTGCTGGAAGGCTTCGCGTTCCTTACCGCGCGCATCCAGCTCAAGATGGAAGCGGAGTTCCCGACCTTCACGCAGTCGCTGCTGCAGATGGTCTATCCGCACTACCTGGCGCCGACGCCGTCGATGGCGGTGGTGCGCTTCCGCGCCGATCCCGCCGCCATTCGCGGGATGCCGGAAGGTGTCGTGCTGCCGGCCGGCAGCGCGCTGCGCAGCCTGCTCGGCACCGAGGACCAGACCAACTGCGAATTCCGCACCGGCCATGCCGTGCACCTGCTGCCGATCGACATCACCGAGGCCGAATACATCAGCTCCGCCGCGGCGGTGGCAGCACTCGGCCTGCCCGAGCAGCGCGGCGTGAAGGCGGCGCTGCGCTTGCGGCTGAAAACGTCGGGCGACCTCCCGTTCAACAAGATCGGCCTGGAGCGCCTCAGCCTGTTCCTCGGCGGTCCGGAAGGATCGCGGGCGCGCCTGTACGAACAGCTCGTCGCCAACGTCGCGTCGATCTTCGTGCGGCCCACCACGCGTCCGCTGCCGTGGATGGACAAGCTGCCGCCCAGCGCCATCCGCGCGCGCGGATTCGACGAGGACGATGCCCTGCTGCCGCGGGCGCCGGAATCCTTCGACGGCTACCGGCTGCTGCAGGAACACTATGCGATGCCGGAGCGCTTCCTGTTCGTCGACATCGAGGGAATGGACCGGTCGGTGATCCGCTGCGCCGGCGGCGAGCTCGACGTCGTGCTGCTGCTCAACCGCAGCGAGCCCGTGCTCGCCACCAGCTTCGGTCTCGACCACATCAAGCTGTTCTGCACGCCGGCGATCAACCTGTTTCCCCGCCGCAGCGACCGCGTCAACCTGTCGGAACGCGAGGTCGAGCACCAGATCGTGCCCGACCGCATGCGGCCGCTCGATTTCGAGGTGTTCAGCGTCGAAAGCGTGGAAGGCTATGCCGCCGACGGCAGCGAGGCGCAGCGGTTCATGCCGTTCTACGCGGCCAACGACCTCAGCCAGAATGCCGGATTGCGCAGCTACTACCTGCTGCGCCGCCAGCCGCGCCAGCTGTCGTCGCGGGCGCGGCAGCGCGGGCCGCGCTCCAGCTATCTCGGTCACGAGGTGCTGATTTCGCTGGTGGATCCCGAGGCGGCGCCGTTCAGCCACAGCCTGCGCCAGCTCGGGCTCGACCTGCTGTGCACCAACCGCGACCTGCCGCTTTCGATGCCGGTGGGCAAGCAGAATACCGACTTCACCATCACTGTCAGCGCCCCCGTCCAGTCGGTGCGCTGCGAGGTCGGCCCCACCGCGCCGCGCCCCTGCCGCGCCGACGGCGACTACGCCTGGCGCTTCATCTCGCATCTCGGCCTCAACTACCTCAGCCTGACGGACACCGACACGGCTCAGGGCGCGGCGGCGCTGCGCGAGTTGCTGCGGCTGTATGTGCCGTCCGCCACCTCGCCGGCGGCGCGGCAGCTCGAAAGCCTGCTGTCAGTCGCGTCGCATCCGGTCGTCCGCCGCATCCCCGGCGGCGGTCCGGTCGCGGTGGGACGCGGGCTGGAGGTGACGCTGCTGATGGAGGAGGCGGCGGCCTTCGGCGGCAACACCGGCATCCTGCTCGCCGCCGTGCTCGACCGCTTCTTCGCGAAATATGTCTCGATCAACGGGTTCACCGAAACGGTGCTGCGCAGCCCCGAGCGTGGGGAGGTGATGCGATGGCCGATGCAGATTGGCCGGCGCCCGACACTCTGACCGCGCCTGCGGCGGCCGCCGCGCCGGCAGACGACGACGCGCGCGCACCGGCGCCGCCTGACGACCTCATCGCCCGGCTCGCCGCCCGGCCGACCGATTTCGGCTTCTACCAGGTCATGCGCCGGCTGGAGGCGCTGTACCGCGACCGGCCGCGGCTCGGCAACAGCGTGCGCCCCTCGCAGGATGCCGTGCGCCTGGCGCAGGAGCCGTCGCCGATCTTCGCGCCCGCGAGCCTGGCCGGCTTCGAGATGCGTGACGACGGCCGGCCGCCCAAGCTGCTGGTGCATTTCTTCGGCCTGTTCGGCCCCGACGGTCCGCTGGCGCTGCACCTGACCCACTACGCCCGCGAGCGCCGCCGCAACGCGCGCGATCCGCACTTCCAGCACTTCGCCGACATCTTCCACCACCGCGCGCTGTCGCTGCTGTATCGCGCCTGGGCCGACGTGCGGCCCACCATCGCCTTCGACCGTCCCGCACAGGACCGCTTCGCCGTCTATCTCGGCGCGCTGATCGGGCTGGGCATGGACAGCCTGCGCGACCGCGACGCGATGCCGCAACTGACCAAGCTGCATTTCGCCGGCCGGCTGGCCAACCAGACCCGCCACGCCGAGGGGCTCAGCGCCATCCTCTCGTCGTTCTTCACCATGCCGGTGCGCGTCGAGACCTTCATCGGCACCTGGCTGACCATGCCGACGACCGATCGCACGGCACTCGGCGGCGATCCGCGGACCGGCACCATCGGCCGCAGCGTGCTGGTGGGCGGGCGGGCATGGAGCCGGCAGGCCAAGTTCCGCATCGTCTTCGGCCCGCTGAGCCTGGCCGACTACCTGCGCCTGCTGCCGGGCGGCCTGAGTTTCCACCGGCTGATCCCGATCGTGCGAAACTATGTCGGCGACGTGCTGCTATGGGACGTCAACATCGTGCTCAAGCGCGAGGAGGTGCCGCCGACCTTGCTGGGCCAGCAGGGCCGGCTGGGCTGGACCTCCTGGATGGGGACGCGCCGCAGCCTGGACGACGCGGCCGACCTGTTCCTCGACGCCAGCGCCGACAGCTTCGCCCAGCGCATCGACGAACGCACCGCGACGGAGTCACACTCCGCCGATCATCCTCCTGCCGCCGAGGCCGTCGCATGACCGAGATCAGCCGCTCCGCCCTGTTCGGCAAGCTCAATCCCCTCGCCTACAAGGCGATCGAAGGGGCCACGGTGTTCTGCAAGCTGCGCGGCAACCCGTATGTCGAGACGGTCCACTGGCTGCAGCAGATCCTGCAGAACCCGGATTCCGACCTGCACCGCATCCTGCGCCACTTCGAGGTCGATCCCTCACGGCTTGCCGCCGACATCACCGCTGCCCTCGACCGGCTGCCGCGCGGCGCCACGTCGATCTCCGACTTCTCGCCCAACATCGAGGAATCGATCGAACGCGGCTGGGTGTTCGCCACCCTGATGTTCGGCGAATCCCAGGTCCGCACCGGCCATCTGGTGTTCGGCGCCCTGCGCACCACCACGCTGCGCAACGCGCTGTATGCGATCAGCCGCCAGTTCGAGCGGGTCAAGGCCGAGACGCTCGGCGACGACTTCGACAAGATCCTCGGCGGCTCGCCCGAGGAGCAGATGACGGCGTCGGACGGCTCGACGATGGGCGCCGTCCCAGGCGAGGCATCGAGCGCCATGGCGCCCGCGCAGATGGGCAAGCAGGAGGCGCTGGCGAAATTCTCCGTCGACCTGACCGAGCGCGCGCGGAAGGGCGAGATCGACCCGATCGTCGGGCGCGACGAGGAGATCCGGCAGGTCGTCGACATCCTGATGCGCCGGCGGCAGAACAACCCGATCCTCACCGGCGAGGCGGGCGTCGGCAAGACCGCGGTGGTCGAGGGCTTCGCGCTGCGCATCGTCGCGGGCGACGTGCCGCCGATGCTGAAGGACGTCAGCCTGCGCACGCTCGACGTGGGCCTGCTGCAGGCGGGCGCGTCGATGAAGGGCGAGTTCGAGAACCGGCTGCGCCAGGTGATCGAGGAAGTGCAGTCCTCGCCCAAGCCGATCATCCTGTTCATCGACGAGGCCCACACGCTGATCGGCGCCGGCGGTGCCGCGGGCACGGGCGATGCGGCGAACCTGCTGAAGCCGGCGCTGGCGCGCGGCACGCTGCGCACCATCGCCGCCACCACCTGGGCCGAATACAAGAAGTATTTCGAGAAGGATCCGGCGCTGACCCGCCGCTTCCAGGTCATCCAGATCGACGAGCCCAGCGAGACGAAGGCGATCCTGATGATGCGCGGGATGGTCTCGACGCTGGAGAAATACCACCGCGTGCAGATCCTCGACGAGGCGATCGACGCGGCAGTACGGCTGTCGCATCGCTACATCCCGGCGCGCCAGCTGCCGGACAAGTCGGTCAGCCTGCTCGACACCGCGGCCGCGCGCGTCGCGATCAGCCAGCACGCCGTGCCGCCGCAGGTGGATGACTGCCGCCGCCGCATCCAGGCGCTGGAGACCGAGCAGGAGATCATCGAACGCGAAAAGGCGGTCGGCCTCGACACCGAAGCGCGCGAGGCGTCGGTGCTGCATGACCTCGCGACCGAGCGCGAGCGTCTGGTCGGACTGGAAGCGCGCTGGAACGAGGAAAAGGCGATGGTCGATCGCATCCTCGACCTGCGCGCACAGCTGCGCGGCGACGCGGCGCCGGTCGATCCGCCCGCCGCGAGCGCGGCCGCGGCGGACAAACCGGACCACGCGGCGCTGCTGGCCGAGCTCAAGCCCCTGCAGGACGCGCTGGCGACGCACCAGGGCGAGAACCCGCTCATTCTGCCGAGCGTGGACCGGCAGGCGGTGGCGACGGTGGTGGGCGACTGGACCGGCATCCCGGTCGGCCGGATGGTGAAGAACGAGATCTCCGCGGTGCTGCATCTCGCCGACACGCTGAAGAAGCGCGTCATCGGCCAGGACCACGGGCTGGAGATGATCGCCAAGCGCGTGCAGACCTCGCGCGCCGGCCTGGACAATCCGTCCAAGCCGATCGGCGTGTTCATGCTCTGCGGCCCGTCCGGCGTGGGCAAGACGGAAACCGCGCTGGCGCTGGCGGAATCGCTGTACGGCGGCGAGCAGAACCTGATCACCATCAACATGAGCGAGTTCCAGGAGGCGCACACCGTCTCGACGCTGAAGGGCGCGCCGCCGGGCTACGTGGGTTACGGCGAGGGCGGCGTGCTGACCGAGGCGGTGCGGCGCAAGCCGTATTCCGTCGTGCTGCTCGACGAGGTCGAGAAGGCGCACAGCGACGTGCACGAGATCTTCTTCCAGGTGTTCGACAAGGGCATGATGGAGGACGGCGAAGGACGGCTGATCAACTTCAAGAACACGCTGATCATCCTGACGTCGAACGCCGGCACCGACCTGATCATGTCGATGTGCCGCGACCCCGAGCTGATGCCCGAGCCGGAGGAGGTGGCGAAGGCGCTGCGCGAGCCGCTGCTGAAGGTCTTCCCCCCGGCGCTGCTCGGGCGGCTGATCGTGATCCCGTATTATCCGCTGTCCGACGCGGTGATGGTCGACATCATCCGGCTGCAGCTCGGCCGGATCGCGCGCCGCATCGCCGAGCATCACAAGGTGCCGTTCACCTACGACGAGGACGTGGTGAAGCTGATCGTCGCGCGCTGCAACGAGCCGGAGAGCGGCGGGCGCATCATCGACGCGATCCTGACCAACACGATGCTGCCGGCGATCTCGGCCGCCTTCCTCGAGAAGCTGATGGAGGGCAGTCCGATCGCCCGCGTGCGTGTCGGGGCGACGGACAGCGAGTTCAACTACGCGTTCGACTGACCGACGCCGCGCGATGGGCGAACGACGCGCATCGCGATCGCGCTGATACCGGCAGACGGGGCTCTCGACCGGTCATGCCGGGCCCCGGTCCGGCGGCGCAGCAGGACCACACGCCTGCTCCCTCCACTGGCACGCGGACGCGCGAACATGCGTTGAAACGATCGGAAATCCTGTGATACACTCACGGAACGAACTGGACGGAACGGACCCTTAGGAGCTGACCGATGGCCGACAAGAAGGGCGACAAGAAGGGCGACAAGAAAACCAGTCCCGACGACATCATGGATCCCAAGGAGATGAAGCCGATCCTGGCGGAGTCCAAGCGCGGCAGGCCGGCGGCCTGCGCGATCGCGCTGACGAAGGACAAGGACGGCGTCATCCTGCTCGACAAGCGCAAGAAGCCCAAGAAGCTGCTGGCGGAGCTGAAGAAGCAGGCCACCGACCTCGGTCTCGAACTGGAAACGACGACGCTGCGGTTCGGCCGTGCGGTCGTCGATGCCGACACCGACCCCAAGCTGCTGTCCCTCACGGTCAACAAGGAAGCACCCGGGGCGATGCGTCCCAGGCTGCTCGAGCAGATCAAGAAGGCCGGCTTCTCGAAGCTGGAGATCGTCGTCGATGCGAACCTGGAGGCCGAGCCGGAGGAAGACGAGCCGGCGGCCGCTCCGGGCGCGGCCGCCGCTCCGCCGTCCGGCAGCGCCGCGGCGCCCCCGCCCGGCGCAGCTGCGACGCCGGCCGCTGCGCCGCAGGCGCCCAGCCAGCCGGCCCCGGCCGATGCGTCCACGCAAGCGACAGGTACGGGCCCGGACGCCGCGGCGCTGACGAAGGAGCTGACGGAACTGGTCCGTCAGGTGGTTGCGGCCAGTGCGCAGAACCCCGCGCAAGCGGCGAAGCTCGCCGATCTGGCGAAGGCCGCGCAGGCCAGGCTGAAACGCGGCGAGCTGGACCAGGTAGCGGCCGAGATCAAGGATCTGCGCGACGCCCTGGCCAAGGCCGGATCGGACGGCGGGACCGCTGCCGCCGCACCGTCCGGGTCCGCCCCGAACGGCGCCGACCCGGCGATGATCAACAAGCTGAAAAAGAGCCGCGACGTCTGGGACGCGACGGTTGCGAAGATCGCCCGCGACCTCGACCAGCTGGTGAAGGCCGTCACGGCCGCGAGCGCCGGCCACGAACTCGGCGACGGTTTCGAGCGGGAGTTCCAGACCGTCGTGAAGCCGCTGCTGGACACGGTGGACACCACCCTGTCCGACCTGCTGAGCGAGGCCGCGAAGGCCGGCACGCCCGAGGAGCATCAGCGCATGCTGAGCCAGGCCCGCGAGACGGTCGGGAAGCTGACGAAGTTCGTGCAGTCCCACCCCGTCGTCGGACATCTCGACGACAACCCGTTCGTCCCGATGTCCTTGCAGAAGACGTTGAGCGCGTCGCTGACGGCCGTTTCCAACACGCTCGGCTAGTAGGAACGTCCTCCGATGTCGCTGACCGACGACCAGATCGCCTGGCTGCAGCAAAACAAGGCGATGAGCGGTGGATCGGGGGACGGTGGCTCTTCGAGCACACCCTCGCCGCAGGTCAGCACGCCCTCGCCGCAGGTCAGCACGCCATCGCCGCAGGTCAGCAC
>DATEQV010000032.1:0-6213 GCA_035272265.1 Acidisphaera sp.
GCGGCCCGCCCACGCCCGCCGTCGGCTGGGCTGCCGGCATCGAGCGGCTGGGGATGCTGCTGCCGGACGCGCCAGCGGCACCCGCTCCGGTCGCCGTGATTCCGGTCGGCGACGATGCCGAACCCGCCGCCATCGGCATCCTGCAATCGCTGCGCGCCCTCGGCATCCGCGCGGAGATGGCGTATCGCGGCAACATCAAACGGCGGATGGAGCGCGCCAACCGCGCCGGCGCCCGCGCGGCGATCATCATCGGCGCCGACGACCTCGCGCGCGGTGTCGCACAAGTGAAGGACCTCGCAACCGGCGAACAACGCGCCGTGCCGCTCGCCGAGGTTGCGCAAGCCCTCGCATGAGCTTCAGCCTCAAGCTGGACCGGATCGCGGCGCGCGCCGATGAATTGCGCGCGATGCTCAGCAGCGCCCTCGCGGGCGACGCGTTCGTGCGCGCCTCGAAGGAACTCGCGGAACTCGACCCCGTCGTCGCCCGCATCGACGAGCTGCGCGCCGCCGAGCGGGCACAACACGAGGCCGAGGCGATGCTCGCCGATCCCGAGATGCGCGAGCTTGCCGAGGCCGAGCTGCGCGAGCTGAAGACTCGCGTCCCGGAACTGCACAAGGAGCTGCAAGTCGCGCTGCTGCCGAAGGACGAAGCGGACGCGAGATCGGCGATCCTGGAAGTGCGCCCCGCCGCGGGCGGCGACGAGGCCGGCCTGTTCGCCGCCGAGCTGTTCGCGATGTACCAGAAATACGCGGCCACGAGAGGCTGGCGGTTCGAGATCCTCGACTACAGCGAAAGCGACCTCGGCGGCCTGAAGGAAGGCATCGCCGAGATCAACGGCCGCGACGTGTTCGCCCGCCTGAAATACGAAAGCGGCGTGCATCGCGTCCAACGCGTGCCGGCGACCGAGAGCCAGGGCCGCATCCACACCAGCACCGTCACCGTCGCGGTGCTGCCGGAAGCCGAGGAGGTCGACGTGCAGGTGGACGAAGGCGACCTGCGCATCGACGTCTACCGCGCCTCCGGCGCCGGCGGGCAGCACGTCAACAAGACCGAAAGCGCGGTGCGCATCACGCACCTGCCGACCGGCATCGTAGTGACGATGCAGGAGGAGAAGAGCCAGCACAAGAACCGCGCCAAGGCCCTGAAGATCCTGCGCGCGCGCCTGTACGAGCAGCAGCGCGCATCGCTGCACGCCACGCGTGCGGCCGACCGCAAGTCGCAGGTCGGCACCGGCGACCGCAGCGAGCGCATCCGCACCTACAACTTCCCGCAGGGCCGCGTGACGGACCACCGCATCAACCTGACGCTCTACAAGATCGACCGCGTCATGCAGGGCGAGCTCGACGAGTTCATCGACGCGCTCACCGCCGAGGACCAGGCCGCCCGTCTGGCGGCGGCGGAGGAACTCGCCTAAACCACGCCATTCGATCGGGAGACGAACGAGTGGCGTATCCTTCGATCACCGCGGGCTATGCCGCGGTCCTCGGCCTGATCTTCGCCGCCATGTCCGCCTGGGTGATCAGCGGCCGGTTCGGCAACCAGGTGCTGCATGGCGACGGCGGCCTCGACACGATGAACCGCCGCATCCGCGCGCACGCCAACTTCGCCGAATACGTGCCGCTGACACTGATCGTCGTCGGGCTGCTGGAAGCGGCAGGAGCCGGCGGCATTCTCATCCATGCCCTGCTGCTGCCGCTCACCGTCGCGCGCGTGCTGCATCCGTTCGGCATGATCGCGCCGCTGAATTCGCTTCAGCAGTACGTCTGCCGCGCCGCCCCCGTGATCGTGACGCTGGCGATCCTGACGGTCGCGTCGATCCTGCTGCTGCTCCGCGTCACCTGACGCGATCTCACGCCCGGATCGCCTCCAGCCCCTTCCAGTCGAACGCGATCCCGTGGCCGGGCCGCTCCGGTGCGATCGCGAAGCCGTCCTCGATCAACAGCGGCCGCGCGATGTAGCGGTCCAGCCCGAACCCGTGCGCCTCGAGATACGACCGGTTCGGCACCGCGGCGAGCAGATGCACCGTCACGTCGTGCGCGCCGTGCGACGTCACCGGCAGGTTGTACGCCTCGGCCAGATGGGCGACCTTCATGAAGCCCGTCACGCCGCCGCAGTTCGTCACGTCCGGCTCGGGATAGGTCACCCCGCCCGCCGCGATCAGCTGCTTGAACTCCCACAACGTACGCAGGTTCTCGCCCGCCGCGATCGGCAGCCCGCCCTCGCGCACCACGCGCACGTGTCCGTCCACGTCGTCGGGAATGATCGGCTCCTCGAGCCACACCGGCGCAAACGGCTCCAACGCGCGCGCCGCACGGATCGCCTCGTCGGCCGACCACTTCATGTTCGCGTCCACCATCAGCGGAAACCCGTCGCCCAGGTGCGCGCGCATCTCGCGCACGCGCTCGACGTCCTCGGACAACCGCGCCCGCCCGACCTTCATCTTGATCGCGCGGAACCCTTTCGTCAGGTTGTCGTCGGTCTGCCGCAGCAGCTTGTCGAGCGGGAAGTCGAGGTCGATCCCGCCCGCATAGCACGGCACAAGCGCATCGTATCCGCCGAGCAGCCGCCACAGCGGCTGTCCCAGGCGCTTCGCCTTCAGGTCCCACAGCGCCATGTCGAACGCCGACAACGCGAGCACGCTCGGCCCGCCGCGTCCGCCGTAGTGCTGTCCCCACCAGACCGTCTGCCACAGAAACGCGATGCGGTCGGCATCCTGCCCGACGACCTGCTCCGGGACGTCGCGCCGCAGGATGGCGTCGATCGCCGCGCCGTTGCGGCCGACCGTGTAGGTGTAGCCGACGCCCTCCGCCCCCTCGGCGTCGCGCAGCCGCACCGTGTTCAGCTCGAAAGCGTGGATGTCGCCGTGCGTGCTGTCGCTGAGCGTGACCTCGAGCGGAACGCGGAAATATCCCGCTTCCATCGACGCGATGTTCGGCATGACGGCCCCTCCCCGGAATGGCGCGGAATGCTAGCGCGTTTTGCGCTCTGCCCTGCATGCGATAAGGACGTGCAACGAAGGACCTGGCGGTAGGCCCGTGCAGGCCGTCCATCAACAACGAGGGATCCGAGCGATGTCGGGAATACGGACGGGCGCTGCGCAGCGCGGCTTGGGATACACGAGGATCGCGTCGAAGTGGGGCTGGTTCGTGGCGCTCGGCGTGATTCTCATCGCGGCGGGGTTTTTCGCGCTCGGCGACGTCGTCGCCTTCACCCTGGTCAGCGCCCTCTTCATCGGCGCGATGATGCTGGTCGGCGGGCTCTTTCAGATCGTCCACGCGTTCATGACAAAGGCGTGGCAGGCGTTCGCGCTCAACCTGATCCTGGGCGTGCTCTACGTGATCGCCGGCTTCCTGATCATGGACGAGCCGGTCCAAGGCTCGCTCATCATCACGATGTTCCTGATCGCCGCCCTGCTCGTCGGCGGCGTCATCCGCGTTGTCATCGCGCTGCAGCACCGGGAAGTGGCCGGCTGGTGGATCCTGCTGCTGGGCGGACTGCTCAGCATCGTCGTCGCTGCGATGCTCTACGCGACATTCCCCTGGTCGGGGCTGTGGGTGCTCGGGACTCTGATCGCGGTGGAACTGCTGATGCAGGGCTTCACGTGGCTGCGCTTCGGCATCGATCTGCGCAGGCTTGCGCGCTCCGCCGGCTGATCCGGATCACCAGGTCCGCCCGAGCGCGCTCAGCTTTTCCTGCGCCTGCGCATACCCCGCCCGAGCCGATTGCTGCAGCCAGGAGACGGCCGCAGCTTCGTCGCGCGGCAGGCCGCCGCGTCCGTGCTCATACAGCAGCGCCAGATTGTACTCCGCCTCCGGCGACCCTCCCTCCGCGGCGAGCCGGAACAGCCGCGCCGCCTCGGCGTCGTCGCGCGAAAGCCCGCCTCTTCCGTTCAAGTAGAAGACCCCGAGCGCGTTCTGCGCCGCCGGAACATCCTGCTCGGCCGACTCGCGGAACAAATCCAACGCGCGCGTCTCGTCGCGAGGCAGCCCGCCCGCGCCTTGCAGATACATCGTGGCGAGGTTGTATTCCGCGTGAGAGTCGCCCTGCTCGGCCGCGAGCGCGTACAGGCGCGCGGCCTCCGCGGCGTCAGCGGGCAGCCCGCCGCGGCCCGCCCTGCGCATCAGGCCGAGCGCGGTCAAAGCCCGCCTGTTCCCCTGATCCGCGCCCAGCTGCAACCAATGCAATGCCTCGGCATCGTCGCGCGCCACACCGTTTCCATTGCTATACGCCTCGCCCAGCGCAGCTTGCGCGCCCGGATACCCCTGCTCCGCCGACAAGCGGTAGAGGCGCAACGCTTCCGTCATGTCACGCGGCAACCCGCCCAAGCCGGCCTCGTGCATGAAGCCGAGGTTGTACTGACCCTCGCGCATCCCCTGTTGCGCAGCGCGCGCGAACAGACGCGCGGCTTCCGCCTCGTCCTTCGTCACGCCGTCGAGGCCGCGCAGATACATGTCGCCGAGATTGACCAACCCCCACCCGTAACCCTGATCGGCGGCAAGGCGAAACAAACGGGCCGCCTCTCCTCCGTCTTTCGGCAGGCCGCCCAACCCGTGCCCGTACATGAAGCCGAGATCGTTTTGCGCCGGCGCGAAACCTTGCGCGGCGGCAAGCCGGTCGAGACGCACCGCTTCCGCCGCATCGGGCGCAACACCACCCAGCCCGGACTGGTGCATCATCGCCAGTGCCGTCTGCGCCCGCGCGTCGCCCTGCGCTGCGGCTGCATTCAACAGCCGCGCCGCATCCGAGGCGGCGCCGGCAAACAGCTCCGCCGAACCCAAAAGCCCCATGATGTGCGGATCGTCCGGCGCGTTCCGGGACGCCGCCTCGCAGCTCGTCAGCGCGCTGGCGAGATCTTCGGCGCGAACCGTCGGCGGACCGGCGGGAGAAAACCGGAACTTGTCGCTCAGGGTGCGCACGAGCCGTCCGCAGGTGGCAGCGGGATCTGCCACCTGCTCGGCGCGCACGGCAGTCGCGCCGACGATCGAGCCCGCCAGCGCAAGCAACCGCAGCCAATGGCGCAAGAGCGACGCGCCCCAGGAGCCTTGCGGGCGTTTACTTCTGCTCGTCGGCAGGAGCCGTCGCCGCGGCGGGCGTCGCCGTGGGGGGCGCCGCCTGCGCGCCGGGCGCCCCGCCCGTCGGATGCGGCAGCTTCATCATCGCCCCGGTCATCGGGATGAAGAACACGCCCATGTCGCGCTTGCTGTGCACCTTGCCGTCGGCGTCCTTCGTATAGACGTACAGCACCTGGCCCTTCTTGAACGGCTGGCCGATGGGAATCACCATCCGACCGCCCGGCTTGAGCTGCTTGAACAGGTCCGGCGGCGCATACTGCGCGGCGCAGGTGACGATGATGACGTCGAAGCCACCGTCCACCTCCTCCGGCCAGCCGTAGTACCCGTCGCCGACCTTGGTGTGCACGTTGTCGTAGCCGAGCGGCTCGAAGATGCGGCTCACCGCGCGGCCCAGCGGCTCGATGATCTCGATCGAGTACGCCGTCTTGACCATGCGCGACAGCACCGAGCTCTGGTAGCCGCTGCCGGTGCCGATCTCCAGCGTGACGTGGTCAGGCTTCGGCTGGCACAGCTGGGTCATGTACACCTGCCCCAGATAGTCCGACAGCGCCGAGCCGTAGCCGATCGGCCAGGGCTTCGGCGGCTGGTCGTACGCATCGCCGCCCATCGTTTGATGGCTCGGGTAGTAGTAGTGGTAGTACTCGCGCGGCACTTCGCTGAACGCCTGCACCACCGCCGGGTCGGCCGAGCCGAATCGTTCCTTCAGATACGATTCCACCAGCGAGACGGCCTTCTTCCGCCGCGTCTGGATCTCCTCGAACTGCGCGTCGGTCAGGCTGACCGGACGGCCGCTGTCGCGCATCGCGCGTTCGTAAGCGTCGCGAGTCCAGCCGGTACCGGCATTGACGGCGGAGGCGGCGCGGGCCGCGCGGGGGACGGCGGGCGCGAGCGCGAGTGCGGCGCCTCCGGCGATCAGTCCGCGGCGGGTGACATAGCTGGAGACCACTGCTCTTTCTTCCTGGCCAGAGGGAACGAAACGGCGGCGATGCCATACAGCAAGGCTGCGGCGAGAAGAACCCTCTCGAAGCCCGACTCGCGCGCGAGCAGGTTGGCCAGTGGCGTCGCTACCACGGAAAACGCTCCGTTCAGTCCCCACGCCCACGGCAGGAACCCGGTCGGCCCCGCCTGCGACAGCCCGAGC
>DATEQV010000033.1:0-4333 GCA_035272265.1 Acidisphaera sp.
CTCGCGTCGGGGGAAGCGGAAAAATGCACGCCGCCCGGGGTTTTGCCCCGCTTACGCAGCGCTCGGCTCCTGCGCGGCAAATCCGCAGATCCGCGGGAGCAACTTCGTGCTCGCCGGCGATCGCCAGCTCGCACGCGGCTGGCCGGCTCGGGCGCGCGACAATGTCGCGGTGATCGCACTTTCGAAAGCCCTCGAGGAATCGGGACGGGCGCCGACGAGCGACGAGCAGGAGCAGCTGCTCCGCTTCATCGGCTTCGGCGCGACCGAACTCGCCCAGAACTGCTTCCCGCTGCCCGGAACTGCCGACTTCCGTCCTGGCTGGGAGGAGATCGGCCAAAGCCTCGCCGACGCCACGACACCGGCGGAATACGCCGGCCTGCAGCGCGCCACGCAATATGCCCACTTCACGCCGGAGCCGGTCATCCGAGCGCTGTGGCGTGCGGCCCAGCGCCTCGGGTTTACCGGCGGGCGCGTCCTCGAGCCGGGCATGGGCACCGGCGTGTTCTTCGCGTTGTTGCCGGAGACGCTCCGCACGACCACGCGACTGACGGGCATCGAATACGATCCGGTCACCGCGCGTATCGCCCGCCTGATCCACCCCGAGGCACAGGTGCGGTGCGAGGACTACACACGCAGTGCCCTCGCCGGCGGCTTCGACCTGGCGATCGGCAACCCGCCTTTCGCGGATCGTATCGTGCGCGCCGATCCACGCACCGCCGCGCTCGGCTTGCGGTTGCACGACTACTTCATCGCCCGCTCGATCAGCCGGCTGCGGCCGGGCGGCATCGCGGTGTTCGTCACCAGCACCGGCACGATGGACAAGGCGAGCACGGTCGCCCGCGAACACATAGCCGGCATTGCCGACCTGATCGGCGCCGTGCGCCTACCGGAAGGCAGCATGCGCGCCACCGCCGGCACCGAGGTCGTCGTCGACGTGCTGGTCTTCCAGCGCCGTGAGGACGGCCAGGAGCCCGGTGGCGCCGGCTGGTTGGGTCTGCGCGAGATTCACCTGGACGCCGCCGCCACGCCGTCCGCGGAGGACGCAGACGGCGAATCGGAGACGGCCGGGCACGAGACATCGCCCACGACCGCCCAACCGGAGCGCCACCTCCGCCGCGGCGTTGTGGAGGTGAACGAGTACTTCGCCGCGCACCCCGACATGGTGCTCGGCACGCACGCACAGCGACGCGGCATCTACGGCCCGGGCCTGTCGTACACCTGCCGCGCGCCTGCCAGCGCAGAGCCGCTCGAGGCGATGCTCGACGCCGCCCTGTCCCGCCTGCCTGCCGGCATCTTCACGCCTTGTCAGGATGCCCAGACCGACGAGGAGGTGCCGGACGACGACATCATCCGCAGCGGCACCGCCGCGGACGGCGCAACCATCAAGGAAGGCTCGTTCCTCATCGGCAAGGCAGGCCGGCTCTGCCAGATCATCGGCGGCACGGCGGTCCCGGTCGCCATCAAGGAAGGCAGAGGCGGCGAGGGGATCACACCCAAGGCCGCGAAGATCATCCGCGGCCTGCTGCCGATCCGCGACGCCGTTCGCGACGTCCTGCGCGCCCAGGCGGCGGGCCAGCCCTGGCTACAGGCGCAGGTCCAACTGCGCTGCGCCTACTCCGGCTTCATTCGCTTCCACGGGCCGATCAACCACACCGTCGTCACCGCCCTGACCGACCCGGAGACCGGCGAGGAGCGGGAGGTGCACCGGCGGCCGAACCTGGCGCCCTTCGCCGACGATCCCGACTGCTGGCTGGTCGCCAGCATCGAGGACTACGACCTGGAGAGCGGCCTCGCCCGCATGGGGCCGATCTTCCGCGAGCGCGTCATCGCGCCGCCGGCGACCCCGCTGATCACCTCCGCCGCCGACGCGCTCGCGGTCACCCTCAACGACGTGGGCCGTGTTGATCCCGAGCGGCTCGGCGAACTGCTCGAATGCGAGCCGGACGCGGCACTGGCCCAGCTCGGCGCCACCGTCTTCTGCAACCCGGTGACGCAGGACTGGGAGACGGCCGATGCCTACCTGTCAGGCCCGGTCCGGACCAAGCTCGCCGCCGCCGAGGCCGCGGCCGCACTCGACCCGCAGTACGAGCGCAACGTCGTTGCACTGCGGGAGGCGCAGCCCAGGAGCATTCCGCCATCGGACATCACAGCGAGGCTCGGCGCGCCTTGGATCCCGACCGACGTCGTCGAGACGTTCGCAGCGGAGGTCATGGGGGCAGACGTCCGTGTCTTCCACACCGTCGCCATCGCCACCTGGAGCGTCGACGGAAGGGCCTTCAACGGCAGCGCTGCCGGCACATCGGAGTGGGGCACGCCGCGTCGCCACGCCGGCCTGCTGCTGCACGACGCGCTGAACAGTGCGACGCCGCAGATCTACGACACCGTCGTCGAGGACGGCGCCGAGCGCCGCGTGCTGAACGTCGAGGCGACCGAGGCGGCCAAGGAGAAGCTCGGCAAGATCAAGCAGACGTTCACACGCTGGGTCTGGACCGACGCCGATCGCGCCGACCGTCTGGCGCGCATCTACAACGACCGCTTCAACAACCTCATGCCCCGCCACTTCGACGGTCGGCACCTCACCCTGCCGGGTGCGAGCGGCATCATCCGTCTCTATCCGCACCAGAAGCGGGTGATCTGGCGCATCATCAGCGCCGGCAGCACCTACATCGCGCACACCGTCGGCGCCGGTAAGACCTTCTCGATCGCGGCGGCGGTGATGAAGCAGAAGCGTCTCAGCCTGATCACCAAGGTGATGCTGGTGGTGCCCGGCCACTGCCTCGCCCAGGCGTCGCGGGAGTTCCTGCAGCTCTACCCGACCGCCCGTATCCTGGTCGCCGACGAGACCAATTTCGTGAAGGAGAAACGTGCGCGGTTCCTGGCCCGGGCGGCGACGGCCAACTGGGACGCCATCATCATCACCCACTCGGCGTTCCGCTTCATCGCCGTGCCGGCAGCCTACGAGCGCGAGATCATCGCCGCGCAGATCGCGATGTATGAGTCGCTCAGGGTCCGTGCGGACGACGACGACCGCACCACCCGCAAGCGCCTCGAGGCGATGAAGGAACGCCTGTCCGAGCGTCTCGAAGCCATCAAGGATCGCCGCGATGACATGGTAACGATCGAGGAGATCGGCATCGACCAGGTGATCGTCGACGAATCGCAAGAGTTCCGGAAACTCAGCTTCGCGACCAACCGGGTGAACCTGAAGGGCGTCGATCCCGACGGCTCGCAGCGAGCCTGGGATCTTTACGTCAAGACGCGCTTCGTCGGCGAGCGCAACCCGCGCCGTGCGCTGATCCAGGCCTCCGGCACACCGATCACCAACACGCTCGGCGAGATGTTCACCCTGCTGCGGTTCCAGAATGAGGAAACGCTACGCGAGCGCGGCGTCCACGAGTTCGACGCCTGGGCCAGCACGTTCGGCGACACCCGCACTGAGCTGGAGCTGCAGCCGTCCGGCACCTACAAGCCGGTCGAACGGTTCTCCCAGTTCGTCAACGTCCCCGAGCTGATCGACATGTTCCGCGCCTGCGCGGACGTCGTGCTGAAGGACGACCTGCGCGCCTACCTGCGGCTGCCGCGCATCAAGAGCGGCCAGCGCCAGCTCATCACCGCCGAAGCGAGCGAGACCTTCCGCGACTACCAAGGCGTTCTCGCCCAGCGCATCGCGGAGATCGAGACCCGCACCCGCCGTGTGCAGAAGGGCGACGACATCCTGCTCTCCGTCATCACCGACGGCAGGCATGCCGCCATCGACATGCGCCTGATCTGGCCGGGCAACGCCAATGAGCCGGATAACAAGCTCAATCGACTCATCGCCAACGTGCACCGGATTTGGGACGAGACCGGAGGCAACGCCTACCAGCGCCGCGATGGCTCGCCCTATCCAATCCTGGGCGCCGGGCAGCTGATCTTCTCCGACCTCGGCACGCTCAGCGTGGAGACCACGCGCGGCTTCTCCGCCTATCGCTGGATCAAGCAGGAGTTGGTCCGGCTCGGCATCCCTCCCGCCGAAATCGCCTACATGCAGGACTACAAGCGCTCGAACGACAAACAGCGCCTGTTCAACGAGTTCAACGCCGGCCGCATCCGCGTGCTGATCGGCTCGTCGGACACGATGGGCACCGGCGTGAACGTGCAGCTACGCCTGAAGGCGCTGCATCACCTCGACGTGCCCTGGCTCCCCTCGGACACAATGTGAAGTGGACTTGTCAACATGTATGGATAAACGCTTGGCCCCCATATGATTTTGTCGGCTTCTGAACATTCTGTGTTCATGAACAGTAAGGCAGGTGTGACCATCACACTGGGGCAAAGGTAAGCTGCGGCGCTA
>DATEQV010000034.1:0-9777 GCA_035272265.1 Acidisphaera sp.
AACGAGGTCGGACCGTGCCTCGGCGGTCCAGCGGACCCGCATCAGTCCGGTTCGGGGGGTGGCAACTCGTGATCGGTCCCTAGGCTTTCAAGCCACGCCTGGATCTTCTCGTCGTCAATCAGGCGACCGGCGTCGACGTCGGCGAGGCCTCGAAGCGTTGCCTGGTGCAAACGCTCCGCCCGGCCCGGGGTGCGGGCGTACTCGGCGTCGGCCTCCGCGGCGAGTCGGCGCTGCCGTTCCGCCTCGGTTTCCGGCTTAGCCGCAACGGACTGAAGTTTGTTACCGTCCATGACCCGCACATAGACCTTTTGACGACCGAAAACCAGCGTTAGTCGGCAACGCCGCGCTTCACGTCAGCAGCACGATCTTGCCCAGATGCGCGTTGGCCCGCATGTGGTCCAGCGCCGCGTTGACCTCGGCGAGCGGGAAGGTGCGGTCGATCGGCAGGCGCAGCGTGCCCGCCGCCACCGCGTCCCACAGGTCGGCGCGCATCACGCGCACGATCTCGCGGATCTCCTCGACCGAGCGGGTGCGGAACGTCACGCCGACATAGGTGATGCGGCGCAGCGCATGCAGGTCGAAGTCGAACTCGGCGCGCGCGCCGCCCAGCCGGCCGACATTGACGATGCGGCCGCGCACCGCACAGGCGCGCATCGTGGCGTTGGTCATCGCGCCCGACACCTGGTCGACGATCAGGTCCACGCCGCGGCCGCCGGTCTCCTTCAGCACCACGTCGGGCCAGGCGGGGTTGGTCGTGGCGAGTGCGTGATCGGCGCCGAACTCGCACAGGCGCGCCCGGCGGTCCGGGTTCGTGCTGGTGCCGATCACCGGCACGGCGCCGAGATGCTTGGCGATCTGCAATCCCATCAGCCCGACGCCGGAACTTGCCCCCTGGATCATCACCGACTGGCCGGCGCGGAACGCGCCGTTGGTGACGATCGCGTCGTGCATCGTGCGCAGCGCCACCGGCAGCGTCGCCGCTTCGGCGAAGTCCATGCCCTCCGGCATCAGCGTGGCGTAACCGTGATCGCATACCGTGTACTCGGCATAGGTCGCGGGCGTGGCACCCATCACGCGGTCGCCGGGCGCGAATCCTGCCGCCGCTTCGCCCACGCGCACCACCTCGCCCGCGAACTCGAGGCCGGGGATCGTCCCCGTGCCGCCCATCGCCCCATGCGCGTGGCCGGCGGCGACGCCGAGATCGGCGCGGTTGAGCCCGGCCGCGTGCACGCGCACCAATAGCTGGTCGCGGTTCGGCTCCGGGACCGGCACCTCTGCGATGGCGAGGCCACGGCCCGACTGCACCACCGCCGCCTTCATGCCCGCACCCCCGAGCCGAGCGGCATCGCGATGCGCCGCCCGACCCAGTCCGGCACCGGCGGGCGGGCGAGCAAGGCCTCGTCGATCGCCGCCATGCGGTCGATCGGGAACGGCGCGGTGCGCCGCGCGGTCATGTCAACGTGCAAGGACATCAACTCCTGTGTCGCCGCGCGCCAGCCTTCGGTCGCGTGGTGCATCGCATGGGCGAAATGCAGCCGCTTGGCGTCGGCGTCGATCAGGAACGCCTCGACGCGCAGCGGATCGCCGACATGCACCTCGCGCTCGTAGAGCGTGTGGGTTTCGACGGCGAACATCGAGCAGTGGCCCTGGCCGACGTAATGCGCGCCGATGCCGAGCGTGTCGAACAGCACGTCGGTCGCGTGGTCGAACACCAGCACGTAATAGGCGAGGTTCATGTGGCCGTTGTAGTCGATCCATTCCGGCCGCACCGTCTCGTAGTGCAGCACGGCGGCGCGGCGGGCGGGATCTGCGGTCATCGCGGTGTCGTCACGTGTTGGGGGGCCATGCGTCCCGCCACCTTGCTGGCCCATGCGCGGGCGGGTCAAGCTGGTCCTCATGGCGGACGCGATCGAGACCGGCGCGACGGCTGCCGGCATGCCGGCTGGCGTCCGGGCGCCGGCCGACGGGTTGCCGCAGCCGGCGCGGGCCTGGGCCATGCTCGGCTGTTCGATCGCGGTGGGCATGTCGGTGCTGGACGCCGCCATCGCCAACATCGCGCTGCCGGCGATCGCGGCGGACGTGCACGCCGATCCGGCGGCGTCCGTCTGGGTGGTCAACGCCTACCAGCTCGCGATGGTGGTCAGCATCCTGAGCTTCGCCGCACTCGGCGACCGGCTCGGCTACCGGCGCGTCTTCCTGTTCGGCGTGGCGGTGTTCACCGCCGGCTCGCTCGGCTCGGCCCTGTCGAGCACGCTGCCCACGCTGGTTGCGGCGCGGACGGTGCAGGGCCTCGGCGCGGCCGGGATCTCGAGCGTGAACACCGCGCTGGTGCGCTTCGCCTATCCGCGCGCGCGCCTTGGCCAGGGCATCAGCATCATCACGCTGACCGTGGCGCTGTCGGCGGCGGCGGGGCCGACGGTGGCTGCCGCGATCCTGGCGGTGGCGAGCTGGCCGTGGCTGTTCGCGGTCAACGTGCCGTTCGGCATCCTGTGCTTCGCGCTGGCGCAGTGGGCGGCCCCCTACACGCCGCGCGGCCGGTACCGGTTCGACTGGCGCGCGGGGGTCCTGAACGCCTTGACCTTCGGAGCGCTGGTGCTGGGGATCGACGCGCTGGGCGAGGGCGGCCTGACGACGGCGGCTGTCATCGAGTTCGCCGTCGCCTTGGTCGCCGGGATCGCCCTGGTGCGGCGCGAGTTGCGGCGGCCCGCGCCGCTGCTGCCGATCGACCTGATGCGCATTCCGCTGTTCGCGCTGTCGGTCGTCACCTCGATCTGCTCGTATTCGGCGCAGACGATCGCCTACGTGGCGCTGCCGTTCTATTTCGAGGCGGCGGCGGGCCTGTCGCAGGTGCAAACGGGGCTGCTGATCACGCCCTGGCCGCTGGTGGTGGTGTTCGTAGCGCCCGTGGCGGGGCGGCTTTCCGACCGCTATCCCGTCGCCATCCTGGGCGGCATCGGCATGACGCTGATGTGCGCGGGTCTGGCGCTGCTGTGGGTCGCGCCGGTGGGTGCGCCGGGATGGAACATCGCGTGGCGGATGGCGCTCGCGGGGTGCGGGTTCGGCTTCTTCCAGACGCCCAACAACCGCGCGCTGATCACCAGCGCGCCGCCCGACCGCAGCGGCGCTGCCAGCGGCATGGTGTCGGCGGCGCGGCTGCTCGGGCAGTCGATCGGCGCCGCACTCGTTGCCGTCGCCTTCGGCCTGCTGCACCCGAGCGTGAAGCTTGGCGCAGAGCTCGCGCTGCTGATCGCCGCCGGGTTCGCCGCGGTCGGCGCGGTGAGCAGCTTCCTGCGGCTGGGCGCGACGCGAGCGCCCTGACAGCGACGCGGCACCGGCCTACGGTGCCGGATCGCACACGGAGAACGGGTGAATGAACGACGACCTGCTGCCGGTCGACACAGGTGCCGGACGGGCGATCCTGGAGGCGGTGGACTTGCTGCAGGACGAGGCGGTGGCGCTGCTGACACGCCTCGTGCGCGATCAGAGCACGCTCGGGCACGAGCGCGGCTGCCTCGACGACATGGCCGACGTCTATCGCGCAAGCGGCCTCGACCCGTTCCCGGTGCCGGTGGACGTGCAGGCGCTGGCCGACAAGCCGGGCTTCTCGCCGCCGCTGATCGGCTACGAGGGCCGCGACAACGTCGCCGCCATCCATCGGTGCGAGCAGCCGAAGGGCCGCTCGCTGCTGCTGCAGGGCCATGTCGACGTGGTGCCCGAGGGTGCGGCCGACCTGTGGACGTCGCCGCCCTACGAGCCCGAGATCCGCGACGGACGCATGTACGGGCGCGGCGCGGCCGACATGAAGGCCGGCATCGTTGCGTATGTCACCGCCTTCGCCGCGATCCGCCAGGCCGGGCTGCTGCCGGCCGCCGACGTGCAGTTCGCCGCGGTGATCGAGGAGGAGTGCACCGGCAACGGCGCGCTCGCGGTGATGCACGCGCTGCCCAAGCCCGACGCCTGCCTGATCCCCGAACCCGGCCCCGGCTATCCGGCGCTGTACGTCGCCGAGGTCGGCGTGGTCTGGGCCTGGGTCACGATCACCGGCAAGCCGGCGCATGTGCGCGAGATGCATGCCGGGGTGAACGCGATCGAGGCACCCTATGTCGTCGTCGAGCGCTTCCGCGCGTACGAGGCGCAGATGAACCGGGCCGAGCATCGCCACCCGGCCTTCGCCGCCGAGAACCACCCGATCAACGTCAACCTGGGCACGATCGAGGGCGGCGAGTGGAACAGCTCGGTGCCGACGCGTGCGAAGGTCGGTTTCCGTGTCGGGCTGATGCCGGGCCACGCGGCGTCCGACGTGAAAGGTGAGATCGAGGCGCTGGTGGACGAGGCCCGACGGGATCCGCGCCTCGCCCGCGCGAAGCTCGACCTGTCGTTCGGCGGATTTATCGCGGACGGCGCGATCTTCCCGCCCGAGCAGCCGATCAGCCGCGCGATCAGCCGGCTGCACGCCGACGTCACCGGCAGCGCGCTGCGCCACTACACCGCGCTCGGCCTGACCGACGCGCGGTTCTACACGCTGTACCAGGGCACGCAGGCGACCTGCTACGGGCCGGATTCGGAGAACATCCACGGCATCGACGAGAGCGTGGGGCTGGCCTCCCTGCGCGACGTGACCAAGGTGATCGCGCTGACGATCGCGGGGTGGTGCGGATTGGAACCCGCGTGATCAGCATCTTCGACCTGTTCAAGATCGGCATCGGACCGTCGTCCTCGCACACGGTCGGGCCGATGAAGGCGGCGGCTTCGTTCGCCGCGCGCGCCGCATCGCGACCCGAGGTCGCGCGCCTGCAGGTGCGATTGTTCGGCTCGCTCGCCTGGACCGGGCGCGGGCACGAGACGGACCGTGCGGTGATCCTGGGCCTCGCCGGCGCGCAACCCGCGACGATCGATCCCGACGACGCCATCGCGATCGTCGCCCGCGCGCGCGAGGCGCACCGGCTCGCGCTGGCCGGCGTGCGCGAGATCGCCTTCGATCCCGAGGCGGACATCGTGTTCGACTTCACCACCGAAGCGCCGCGCCACCCCAACACGCTCGCCTTTGCCGCGCTCGATTCCGCCGGGGCGGCGGTGTTCGAGGAGCGCTGGTGCTCGGTCGGCGGCGGCTTCGTCGTGCCCGAAGCCGAGGTCGGCATGGCCGATCCGAGGCCGAAGTCGGTGCCGTACCCGTACGCGTCGGGCGACGCGCTGCTGCGGATCGGGCGCGAGACCCACCTGTCCATCGCCGAGATCGTGCTGGCCAACGAGACCGCGTTGCGGCCTGACGCGGAGGTGCGGATCCATATCGCGCAGGTGGCCGCGACGATGATGCAGGCGATCGAGCGCGGCGCGCGCGCCGACGGCGAGCTTCCCGGCGGGCTGCACGTGCGCCGCCGTGCGGCGTCGATCCGCGCCGGGATGGAGCGCGACCGGCTGCGCAACACGCGCCCCGCGCACGAGGTGATGGACCGCGTCAGCCTGTACGCCATCGCCGTCAACGAGGAGAACGCGGCCGGCGGGCGCATCGTCACGGCACCCACCAACGGTGCCGCGGGCGTGGTGCCGGCGGTGCTGCGCTACTGCCGCGACGAACGGCCCGAGACCATCGATGCCGACACCGCCGCCTTCCTGCTCACCGCCACCGCGGTAGGCGGCCTGTTCAAGCTGAACGCCTCGATCTCCGGCGCCGAGGTCGGCTGCCAGGGCGAGGTGGGCGTGGCGTGCTCGATGGCGGCGGCGGGGCTGTGCGCGGCGCTCGGCGGCAGCAATGCGCAGATCGAGAACGCCGCCGAGATCGGCATGGAGCACCATCTCGGCATGACCTGCGATCCGGTCGGCGGGCTGGTGCAGATCCCGTGCATCGAGCGCAACGCGTTCGGCGCGGTCAAGGCGATCGCCGCCGCCTCGCTCGCGCTGCGCGGCGACGGCACGCACCGCGTCTCGCTCGATCAGGTGATCGCCACGATGCGCCAGACCGGGGCGGACATGCAGAGCAAATACAAGGAGACCTCGCTCGGCGGTCTCGCGGTGAACTGGACCGAGTGCTGACAACAACGGGAGACGCAGAATGCCCTACGCCGAGGTGAACGGCCAGCGCCTGTATTACGCGGACACCGGACGGCCGGCGGGCGGCAGCGACGTCGCGTTGGTGTTCTCGCACGGGCTGCTGATGGACCACACGATGTTCGCGCCACAGGTCGAGGCGTTCTCGGCCCGGTACCGCTGCGTGACCTGGGACCAGCGCTGCCACGGGCAGACGGCAAACGAGCAACCTGCGCCGTTCAGCTACTACGACTCCGCCAACGACGTCGTCACGTTGTGCGCGCATCTCGGCGTCGGTCGCGCCGTGCTCGCCGGCATGTCGCAGGGCGGCTTCCTGTCGATGCGCGCAGCCCTGACGCAGCCGGACGCGGTGGAGGCGCTGATCCTGATCGACACCCAGGCGGGGCAGGAGGATCCGGCGAAGATGCCGTTCTACCAGCAACTGATCGAGGGCTGGGTCACCAGCGGCCTGTCGGACCAGGCGGCGCAGATCGTCGCGAGCATCATCATGGGCGAGGACTGGCACGGAACGCCGGAATGGATCGCGAAGTGGCGGCAGTGGACGCCGCCCAACCTGCTCGCCGCCTTCGCGTGTCTTGCCGAGCGCGACGACATCCACGACCGGCTGTTCGAGATCAACGTGCCCGCGCTGGTGATCCACGGCGAGGCCGACGTGGCGATCCCGCTGTCCAAGGCCGAGGCGCTCGCCGAAGGTTTACCGCAGGCCGAACTCGCGGTGATCCCGGGCGCGGGGCATGCCGCGAACCTGACGCATCCCGAACCGGTCAACGCGGCGATCCAGGCGTTTCTGTCGCGGCTGCAGCCGTAGCGCGATGTGCGGGCGCTACGCGGCGTTCCTGCCGGCCGAGGCGATCGCGGCGATCTTCGGCACGACCAACCCGCCGCCGAACTTCCCGCCGTCGTGGAACCTGGCACCCACGCAGCAGGCGCCCGCCGTGCGCCGGCATCCGGAATCGGGCGAGCGGCACCTCGACCTTCTGACCTGGGGCCTCGTGCCGCACTTCACCAAGGACCTCGCGACGGCGCGCAAGCCGATCAACGCGCGCGCCGAGACCGTCGCGTCCTCGGGCATGTTCAAGGGCGCGTTTGCTCAGCGCCGCTGCATCGTGCCGGCGGACGCTTTCTACGAATGGCGCGCGGGCGCGGACGGCAAGCAGCCCTACGCGGTGGCGCGCCGCGACGGCGACCCGATGGCCTTCGCGGGGTTGTGGGAGGGTTGGCGTGCGCCGGACGGCGGCGTGCTGCGCACGTTCGTCATCATCACGACGAACGCCAACGCGGTGCTGCGCGAGCTGCACGAGCGCATGCCGGTGGTGCTGGAGAAGCCGGACTGGCCGTTATGGCTGGGCGAGAGCGCGGGCGATGCGGCGGCGCTGCTGCATCCGGCGCCGGATGATGTGCTGCGCGCGTGGCCGGTCGGCCGTGCTGTCGGCAACGTGAAGCGCAACAGCCCCGACCTGCTTCAGCCTGCCGGTGATCTTGGTGTCAGCGTATGAGTCACGGCCCCGGCGATGCCGCTCTCGCCGTGATGCGCAGGCGGAACGCCGCGCGCCCATGCCCCAGCATCGACGCACGCTCCGCTCGACGCCGCCCACGATGATGGCCGGGAAAGAGAAGCGGCGCTTAACCGAACCGAGAAACGGGGCCACGATGGGCGTGGCGTTGACCGCGGACTCGACTTCTGACCGGAGGAAAGACAGGGCTCAGGTCAGGAGCGGCCAGCTGGCGCGCGTTTCTCAGCAATGCGCCGAAATAAAGTCGAACCGTCGCGCAAGGTCGGCATCGTCGGGCCGTCGGCCGTCGCGCAGCGCGCGTAACAGCGCCGTCTCCGCCCTGACGGCGGTGCCGTACGGCAGCGCCAGCGCGCTGACCTCTTCGTTTCCGCCGGCGCGCTCGAGGATCGCACGGTTGAGCGCGGCAACCGGAGCGTCGCCGCCTTCGACCGGTCGCACCGCGCCGCCGCAGCATAGCGCGAGCAGCCCGGCAATCAGATCCTGCTTGGAGCTGTCCGCCAACGCGATCTGCGACAGCGGGCGCGGGCCCTCGGCGAGCGCCGCCACGATGGCACGGGTGACCGGGTTGTCGAAAGCAAGCCGGCCGGCCGGCGTTCGCATCGCGAATTCGACGCTGTCCGCCTGGCGCATCAGCGCATAGCGCGTCCCCAGCAGCCGTTTCTGCCGCTCATCGTCGGCGAGCAGGCCGGCATCGCGGCTGAACACATCGCGGCGAAAGCCCCGGTGAATGAGAAAGTCGCGCACCAGTTCGCGCACCGCCATATCGTCGAACTCAGCCAGCACTTCGCGCTCGACCCGGCGCAGCACGAAGGAATCGAAGTTCTCGGCGAACGTCGCCGAGCCGACCGGCGACAGCCCGATCGCCGCCATGTCGGCATGCACCTCCGTCACGAACAAAGGCTGCCAGTGCGGCGCCAGGTATTCATGCGCGAGGTAGGCTGACGGGCGCGTTTCTTCGAGTTCGACGATCTTGGCGGCGAGCGGGGACGCCGCGAGGCTCGGGGCGCCGGCTTCAGCGATGCGGCGGACCTGCCGCGCGGCCGCCCTGAAGCGGGCGATGCTGTCGCCCGGCATCGGCGCGGCGAGCGCCAGCAACAGCCGCTGCAACGGCAATTCGGCCGCCCAGCCCGGCATCGCGTTGTACCTCAGATAGGCCAGGCCGCCGGGTGCGAGGTGGCGGTCGATCAGCCGGCGCAGGGCATCCTTGCTTGCCGCGTCGATCCAGGCGTAGACGCCGTGCGCGACGATGTAGTCGAACCGCGCGTGGCCGAGATCGGCCGAGACGAAGTCGGCGTTGTGGAACTCCACGTTGCCGATCGCGGCATCGGCGGCGAGACGGCGCGCGTGCGCGATATGCTGCGGCATCAGGTCGACGCCGACGAAACGGCCGCCGGGATGGGTTGCCGCCAGCACGATGGAGGTCAGCCCCTGGCCGCAGCCGAGATCGCACCAGGCGAAGCCGCTCTCGCGATCCGGCGGCGCCCTGCCACAGAGTGCCGCAATGCAATCGAGCCAAGCCGGCGCCAGCTCCCGATAAAAGTGGGAGGTATAGGGGACGTCGGTCGTATAGCCGGGCATCCGCGTACGTACCACGCGAGGGCGGTCGGGAATCTTGACGCTAGCCGCAAGCCAGCGGCGCGGCAACGCACGAGACGTGGGCCGTGCAGCGGCGCTCCGTGAGGCTTGAGACGTGCGACGCTGTCAGCAATACTGCCACCGGCAGCCTGCCGGCTATCGTGGCTGGCTGGCGGCTCGGCCCCGCCCATGAGCATCGCTCGTTTGCCACGCTCATGAGGACGGCTGTCTGAAGTGTTTCAGACTGGGTCCCGGGCGCTGTCGCTACGTTGTCGTCGCGAGCCAAGCACCGGTGAAGCCACCGGCAGTTCTCAACAGGAGGAAAGCGATGTGGCCGACAAGGAAACGACTCCCGCCGACAAGAAACCGACTTCGCCCGACACTCTGGTCGAGGGCGGGAAGACAGAGCTGACGGAAGATGAGCTGAAGAAGGTCTCGGGCGGGCTTGGTGGCCCCGGGGGGACGGCTCAGGGGCACGAAAAGTGGATAGAATGAGTCTCTGACCCTAGCAGCCTTATGTGGACGGCCCCGGAAGTGGCAAGCGCTATTTGCTCTGCCAAAGCGTGTTCTGTAGCGCCCCCGATGAGTGCAATGGATAGGTCTGCACCATCAGCTGGGCGTGCTGACCGCAGTCTGTCGGCAC
>DATEQV010000035.1:0-9479 GCA_035272265.1 Acidisphaera sp.
ACAGGATATGAGAAGAGGTCGCCCCCGACGCACAGCGCACGATACAAGCTGGAGTTCCGCCATCGTCCATCCCTGCGTCGTGAGGCCTCCAAGAAGCTCAGAACATACTGCTTGACCACTCTACCATCATGTGAGGCTTGCGGTCGGACCGACGCCGTGCGCTCCCAGGCAGTTCTGCACGCCCCGCAGCGCATCGCGGAAGCGGACGGCGAAGTCGGCCGGTGTTGTGGTGGCGTGCGCGGCGGCGAGCCGGCGGATCGCCGACAGCACCGTGAACGCCGCCTTGATGTCGCGCTGGGAGGCGCCGGGCGTCGCGTTGTAATAGAAGTCGGTGTCGATCTGGTTGAAGACGATGTAGTTCTTGAACGTGGCGATCGGGATCGAGTGCGGGTACTTGACCGAGGTGTACCAGAACAGGTCGAGGCCGCCGGGAATGCCGTCCGAGAACGCGTCGATATACTGGGCCCAGGTGCCGTTGAAGTTGCTCATGAACAGCATGTAGTCGTAACGGAGCGTCTGCCTGCCGCCGCCGGGGGCCGGCCAGTCGCGACGTCGGATGATGACCCAGCGGGCGAAGTGGATCAGCCGCAGCCCGAGCAGCCCGGCCAAAGTGGCGGGCAGGCAGCGTGCGAGCATGAAGATCAGGCGCTGGACGGCGGCGACGCGGGGTGGCATCGGCGTGATGACGTTCATCGCGTACGCCTTGCCGGCGATGTTGGACATGGGTTTCCCCGGACACAGCAGCTTGGGCCGTCCGGAGTGTCGCCCTATCGGCCCGCTACCGCAACAGAATTGTTGCGCTGGCCGCGGTGCGCAGAGAAGAGCACTCTCTAGGGCGGGTGCAGACTGGAATCGCGCAGCCGCTCCACTACCGTCACGGCCGGGCTTGGCCCGGCCATCCACGACTTCGCCGACGGTGGAAAGCAAGAAAGTCGTGGATGACCGGCACAAGGCCGGTCATGACGGGTGAACTGTAGGTGAGCACACCGCAAAGGAAACCGCTCTATCCGCCGATCTTGTCGAGTTCGCGGATCACCGCCTCGCCCATCACGTTGGTGCCGACCTTGGCGGTTCCCGGCGCCATGATATCCGCGGTGCGCAGGCCGCTCGCCAGCACGCGGGTGCAGGCCGTCTCGATCAGCGCGGCCTCCTGGTCGAGGTCGAAGGAGTAGCGCAGCAGCATCGCGAAGCTCAGGATCTGCGCGAGCGGATTGGCGATGCCCTTGCCGGCGATGTCGGGTGCGCTGCCGTGGATCGGCTCGTACAACGCGGGGCGACGACCCGTGACGTCGGTGGCGCCGAGAGTGGCGGACGGCAGCATCCCCAGGCTTCCGGTCAGCATCGAGGCGAGGTCGGACAACAGGTCGCCGAAGATGTTGCTGGTGACGATGACGTCGAACTGGCGCGGATTGCGCACCAGCTGCATCGCGCAGTTGTCGGCGTACATGTGCGACAGCTCGGTATCGGCGTAAGCGCGCTCGTGCAGCGCGGTGACGGTCTGGCGCCAGAACAGGCCCGAGCGCATCACGTTCGCCTTCTCGACGCTGGTCACCCGGTTCTGGCGCTTGCGCGCCAGCTCGAACGCGACCGCGGCGACGCGCTCGATTTCCGACGTGGTGTAGCTTTCGGTGTCGTAGCCGCGCTGCTGCCCGTTGGGCAGCGTCTCCACGCCGCGCGGCTCGCCGAAATAGATGCCGCCCGTGCTCTCGCGCACGATCATGATGTCCAGGCCGCGCACCACCTCGGCCTTCAGCGTGCTGGCGTCCACCAGCGGCTCCAGCACCGTCGCCGGGCGCAGGTTGGCGAACAGGTCGAGCTCCTTGCGCAGGCGCAGGATGGCGAGCTCGGGGCGCTTGTCGAAGCCGATGCCCTCCCACTTCGGGCCGCCGACCGAGCCGAACAGCACCGCATCGGCCTCGCGCGCGAGCTCGATCGTGGCGTCGCGGATCGGCACGCCGAACGCATCGATCGCGGCGCCGCCCACGAGGTCTTCCTCGATCTCGAAGGACAGCGCCCGGCGGCGGCCCATCCATTCCACCACCCGGCGGGCTTCGCGCATCACCTCGGGGCCGATGCCGTCACCGGGCAGGATCAGCAGCTTCTTGTTGGCCATCGTGTCCCCCCAGACCTCGCGCGCGTCGCAGCGACGGCGCGAGAAGCGCTCGATCGACGAAGCTAGCGCGGGCGGGCGGCCACGCGCTACCGACCAGAAGGCGAATTCACACGGAGTCGTATCAAAACTCCGCGCCAACGCTCAGGCCGGGGCGAGTTCCCGTACGTCGGTCAGGCGTCCGGTCACGGCGGCCGCCGCCGCCATCGCGGGCGACAGCAGATGCGTCCGCCCGCCGGGCCCTTGCCGGCCTTCGAAGTTGCGGTTGGACGTGCTGGCGCAGCGCTGGCCGGGCTTGAGCTTGTCGGGGTTCATGCCGAGGCACATCGAGCAGCCGGCTTCGCGCCACTCGAACCCGGCCTCGATCAGGATGCGGTCCAGGCCTTCGGCCTCCGCCTGCTGCTTGACGATGCCGGAGCCGGGGACCACCAGGGCGCGCACGCCCGGTGCGACCTTGCGGCCGCGCGCGACCTGCGCGGCGGCGCGTATGTCCTCCAGCCGTCCGTTGGTGCAGCTACCGAGGAAGACGACGTCGATCGGGATGTCCTGCATCCGCGTACCGGGCGTCAGGCCCATGTACTCCAGCATCCGGCGGCGCTGGCTGCGGGCCGCTTCGTCCGGCGCGTCGTCGGGATCGGGCACGCTGCCGGTAATCGGCACCACCGCTTCGGGGTTGGTTCCCCAGGTGACCATCGGCACGATCTGGCTCGCGTCGAGCACCACGGTCGTATCGTAATGCGCGCCCTCGTCACTCGGCAGGGTGCGCCAATAGGCGACGGCGGCGTCGAACGCCTCGCCCTTTGGCGCGTAGGGGCGCCCCTTGATCCAGGCGAAGGTCGTTTCATCCGGCGCGATCATGCCGGCGCGCGCGCCGGCCTCGATGCTCATGTTGCAGACCGTCATGCGGCCGGCCAGGTCGAGCGCGCGGATCGCCTCGCCGCCGTATTCGATCACGTGGCCGGTGCCGCCGGCGGTGCCGATGCGGCCGATGATGGCGAGCACGATGTCCTTCGCCGTCGCCCCCAATGGCAGCGTGCCGTCGACGCGGACGAGCATGTTCTTCGCCGGCTTCTGCAGCAGCGTCTGCGTGGCCAGCACGTGCTCGACTTCCGACGTGCCGATACCGAACGCCAGCGCGCCGAGCGCGCCGTGCGTCGAGGTGTGGCTGTCGCCGCAGACGATGGTGAAGCCGGGCAGGCTGATGCCCTGCTCGGGGCCGATGATGTGCACGATTCCCTGGCGCGCATCGAGCACCGGGAAATACGGCACGCCGAACTCGCGCACGTTGGCTTCCAACGTGTCGACCTGCAGCTTGCTCTCCGGCTCGTGGATGCCGCCCGCGCGGTCTTCGGTGGGGATGTTGTGGTCGGCGACCGCGATCGTGCAGTCGGGGCGGCGGACGCGGCGGCCGGTCGCGCGCAGGCCCTCGAAGGCCTGCGGGCTGGTGACCTCGTGCACGAGGTGGCGGTCGATGTAGAGGATGCAGGTGCCGTCCGGCAGTCGTTCGACGACGTGGCTGTCCCAGACCTTGTCGAACAGCGTGCGCGGGGCGGCGGTCTGCATCGGCATCCTCTCCGTTATTCGGCGGCGGTGCTCTCCGGCGCCTCGTCGTTGCCGTTGGTGGGGGGCGCGGCACCAGGGACGGCGCCCGGCACGGCGCGGGCGCGTTCGGCGATGCGGGCGGATTTGCCGCTGCGGCCGCGCAGGTAATACAGCTTGGCGCGGCGCACGTCGCCACGGCGGACCACGGCGATCTCGGCGATCGTCGGCGAATACAGCGGGAAGACGCGCTCCACGCCCTCGCCGTAGCTGATCTTGCGCACGGTGAAGTTGCTGTTCAGCCCCTTGTTGGAGCGCGCGATGCACACGCCCTCGAAGGCCTGGGTGCGGGTGCGCTCGCCTTCGACGACCTTCACCGACACGCGCAGCGTGTCGCCGGGCGCGAACTCGGGGACCGCGCGGATGGCGGTCAGGCGGGCGATCTGTTCCGCCTCGTAGCGCTGGATGATGTTCATCGGGGAGGGTCCTTTCGCGAAAGGCTTACGGCGCGGGGGCCGGAGTGGCAACGGAGTGCTTGGTCTGGTCCGCCATGCCGGGTTGAGCGGTGTGGCGGGACCAGAGGTCGGGGCGGCGTTCCCTTGTGATGCGTTCCGCCTCGGCGCGGCGCCAGGCGGAAATGGCAGCATGGTTGCCGGACAGCAGCACGTCGGGCACGCGGCGGCCGGCCCAGTCGGCCGGGCGGGTGTAGTGCGGGTATTCCAGCAGCCCGGCGGCGAAGCTTTCGTCCTCGGCGCTTTCCGCCGTCCCCATGACGCCGGGCAGCAGGCGGACGGCGGCGTCCAGCACGACCATTGCCGCGAGTTCGCCGCCGGACAGGACGTAGTCGCCGATCGACACTTCCAGCATGGCGCGGGCGTCGATGGCGCGCTGGTCGATGCCTTCGTAACGGCCGCAGAGCAGCACCACACCCGGGGCGGCGGCGAGGCGGCGGGCGATCGCCTGGGTGAACGGCGTGCCGCGGGGCGTCAGGCAGAGCATCGGCCGTCCGTCGTCGGCGGGGGCGAGGGCCGCGTCGACCACGTCGGGCCGCAGCACCATCCCCACGCCGCCGCCGAACGGCGTGTCGTCCACCGTGCGGTGGCGGTCGGTGGCGGCGTCGCGGATGTCGCGCGCCTCCAGCGACCACAGCCCGGCGTCGAGCGCGCGCCCGGCGAGCGATGCGCCGAGCGGGCCCGGGAACATGCCGGGAAACAGCGTCAGCACGGTCGCACGCCAGGTCATGCCGTGCGCTCGTTGTCGTTGGCGACGATCTCGTGCGGCGGCGCGACGGTCACCCGGCCGACCGCGGGATCGACGCCCGGCACGGCCGCGCGCGTGAACGGCACCAGCAACGGCGGCGCCTCGGCGCGCGCGATCTCCAGGCTCGCGCCGGCACCATAGTCGTGCACCGCGGCGATGGTTCCGAGCTTCGCGCCGCCGGTGTCGACCGCATCCAGCCCGATCAGGTCGGCGAGGTAGAACTCCTCCTCGTCGGGCGGCGGCAGGCGGTCGCGGTCGATGAACAGCCGCACGTTGGTCAGCTTGGCGGCCGTATCACGGTCGCGCACGGGGATCGGAACGCCGTGGTTCAGCTCCGAGATGTCGGCGATCCCCTTGCCGCGCCAGCGCAGCACGAAGCGTCGGCCGCGCTCGTCTTCGAGCGGGCCGTACTCGGCCAGCGCCGACGGATCGGCCGTGTAGCTGGCGACGTGCACCAGCCCCCGCACGCCGTGCGGGCGGCCGATGACGCCGAGCAGGAGCCGCTTGTCAGGCATCGCTCTCCTCGGGCATCGCTCTCAGTTCAGGCGCCCGCGGCGGCCTTGGCGCGTTCCTGCGCCTTCTTCCTCGGCGCCGACTGGATCGGCTGCTCGGGGATCACGGGCACCGGGCCGAGGCCCGCACGGCCGAGGAAGCGCGCCACACGGTCGGTCGCCACCGCGCCCTGGCTGATCCAGTGCGTGATGCGCTCGTCCTGCAGCCGCACGCGGTCGGCGTGCTCGGCCGGCAGCATCGGGTTGTAGCTGCCGAGCTTCTCGATGAAGCGGCCGTCGCGCGGGCTGCGGCTGTCGGCCACCACGATGTGGTAGTACGGACGCTTCTTCGCGCCGGCGCGGGCAAGGCGGATCTTCAGTCCCATCGACGTGGTATCTCCTGTTACGATCAGTGCGGGCGACGGCCGCCGCCGAAGCCCTGGTTCGGGTTCATGCTCTTGGGCAGCAGCGCGCCGAGGCCGTGGCGCATCAGGCCCTTCTGCCCCAGCTTGTTCATGCGCTTCATCATCGTGCTCATGTCGTCGAACTGCTTGAGCAGCTTGTTGACGTCCTGCACCGAGGTCCCGGAGCCCGCCGCGATGCGCTTCTTGCGGCTGGCCTTGATGAGGTCGGGGTTGCGCCGCTCCTTGAGCGTCATCGAGCCGATGATCGCGGCCTGGCGCTTGAGGATCTTGGTGTCGATCTGCGCGTCGTCGATCTGCGACGCCATCTTCCCGATGCCCGGCAGCATCTTCATGATGCTGGAGATGCTGCCCATGCGGTTGATCTGGCGCAGCTGCGCGGCGTAGTCCTCGAGGTCGAACTTGCCGCGCATCATCTTGGCGGCGAGCTTCTCGGCTTCCTCCTCGTCGAGCGTCTCGGCGGCCTTCTCCACCAGGCCGACCACGTCGCCCATGCCGAGGATGCGGCCGGCGACGCGTTCCGGGTGGAAGTCCTCCAGCGCCTCGATCTTCTCGCCGGTGCCGGTCAGCTTGATCGGCGCACCGGTGACCGCGCGCATCGACAAAGCGGCACCGCCGCGGGCGTCGCCGTCCATGCGGGTCAGCACGATGCCGGTGACGCCGACCGCCTCGTTGAATGCCTTGGCCGTGTTCACCGCGTCCTGGCCGGTCATGGCGTCGACCACCAGCAGCGTCTCGGCCGGGTTGGTCTCCGCGCGGATGTCGCGGACCTCGTCCATCAGCTCCTGGTTGATCGAGAGCCGCCCGGCGGTGTCGAGGATGACGACGTCGAACACCTCGCGCCGCGCGGTGTCCATGGCGCGGCGGGCGATCTCGATCGGGGTCTGGCCGGGGACGATCGGCAGGCTGGCGACACCCGCGCGCTCCGCGAGCTGCTGCAGCTGGAGCTGTGCGGCGGGGCGCTGGGTGTCGAGGCTGGCGAGGAGGACGCGGCGGCGCTCCCGCGTGGTCAGGCGCAACGCGAGCTTGCCGGCGGTGGTCGTCTTGCCGGAGCCCTGCAGGCCGACCATGAGGAAGGGGATCGGCGCGGGGGCGTTGAGGTTGACCGAAACGGCGCCGGCGCCGCCCAGCTGCTCGACCAGAACGTCGTTGACGATCTTCACGATCTGCTGGCCGGGGGTGACGCTGTCCAGCACCTCGGCGCCGACGGCGCGCTCGCGGACCTTGGCGATGAAGTCGCGCACCACGGGCAGGGCGACGTCGGCGTCGAGCAGGGCGACGCGGACCTCGCGCAGCGCCTCGGCCACGTCCAGCTCGGACAGCCGGCCGCGCCCGCGGAGGCGGTCGAAGGTGCCGGTGAGCTTTTCGGACAGGGCTTCGAACAAAGGGTCGCTCCAAAACAGAACGCGCCGCTGCGCGAGCCTTCGCGGAGCGGCGGTGTCCAGCGGACACTCGGATATGCGGCCGGGGCGGCCGGGGCGTCAAGCGGGCGGTGGGGCTTGCGGCCTAGCTAGAACCCCACGGCATGGATGGCGGGTTCGGCTGCGCTGTCCGGCCTCGTCAGGGCGGCCGCAGCGGCGAGGATGGCGGCGGCTGCGGTGGGCCAGTCGGGGTGGTGGAAGCCGTGCGCGATCGCCGCTTCCCAGGGCGTCCGCCGCGCCGGCTCGGCCATCCAACCGGCAATCGCGTTCTCCCACGCGGCCTCGTCGGCCGCGTCGAGGCAGGGGGCGAGGTTGGCGGCGACCTCCGGGATCGCGCCGCCGGTCGAGGCGATGATCGCCCGGCCGTGGGAGAAGGATTCCACCAGCGGCAAGCCGTAGCCCTCGTAGGCCGAGGGGTAGAGGCAGAACGCGGCGCCCGCATACAGGGCATGCAGCACCGGGCCGGTCGGGCGCAGATGCACGACGCGGTCGGTGGCGCGGATATCGGGCAGCAGGTCGTCCACCATCCAGCCGGGACGTCCGACGAAGACGAGGTGGAAGTCGTGCTGTTGAGGCAGGCCGGCCTGCAGCAGGCGGCGCCAGACGCGCAGCAGCATGGCGTGGCCCTTGCGCGGCTCGATCGTGCTGACGAACAGCGCGTAACGGCCGTGCTGCAGCGGCTTGGGGAGCGGGGGCACCGGCCCGCGCGGCGGCGGATCGAAGCCGAGCGGCACGATGGCGCTGGGCGGCAGCGGGATGCCGTTCGCGGCGCAGAAGCGGCGCGCGTCGGCGGCGATCGCCTCGGCGGTGAACAGCACGGCGTCGGCCATCGCGAAGGTGCGCCGCCAGTGGGCGCGGAAGTGGACGACGTCCTTGGGCAGGTAGAACTGCGGATGCGTCGTCGGGATCAGGTCGTAGCAGAGCACAGCGTAGCGGAAGCCGAACCGCCGCTTGAGCGTCGCGATGGTGCCGCCGTCCTCCTGCTGCCAGTCCGCGCCGGCCGACAGGATGGTCGTCTGCGGGCCGAGCTTCAGGGGCGGGCCGAGGGCGAGGTCGCGCGGCACCACCGCGATCCGGGCGCCATCGGGCCCGGCGAGCGGGAAGTGGTGCGGCTTCGGCCACAGGATCGTCCGCTGGGCGAGGTCGGCGAGGCGGGCGACCGCGGGGCTGCGCGCGGTCAGGCGCAGCCGTTCCAACGCCATGACGAGGGGCTGGCGGTTCAGTTGGGGGCGGTCCGGCGGCGGGTCGGCGATCGTGCCGTGCCAGCCGGCGATGGCCGCCTCCCATGCCGGGGCGAGGGTGCGGAACGCGGTGCCGTCGAAGACGCAGCGCCGGCGCGCGGCCTGGGCGAGGGCGTGCTCCACCCGGGCGATTCCGACCGGCGGCCCGGTCCAGCGCGACAGGCTGGTCATATCGAGCACGAGGTCGGGCACGAATTCGGCGGGGGGGATGTCGATATCCATGGCGGTCGGTCTGCCGGGTCCGGTCCGTTACGCGTCCGGCCGTATCGGCTCGCGCTCCGCCGACACGACGAGGCGGGCGGCGTCGCGGCCACGGCCGGAGAACGCGTTGTGCGACATGCAGGTCCTTCCCAGGCCGTTCCGCCGCCGTAGTAATCCGCGGCTTGTCGGTGCGCAACAGACATTAAAGCCTGTCCAGGAGCGATGGAACCGCCCGCGCCGCACAGGCGCCGGTACTGCCGTGGCATGCGCCAGGGGCCGATCACCGACGGCGAGCCTCGGCGCGCCGTTCCCGCGCGGCTTCCCGCAACACGGCGGCGACGGCCTTGTAGTTGCGCACGTTGTCGTGAGCGGGCGCCGCTGCGCGTGCCGCGTCGCCGATGCGCAGGCGCAGGTCGGGGTCCAGCAGCCGTGTCATGCGGTCCGCCAGCGCTACCACGTCTCCGGGGTCCGGCAGCACGAAGCCGGTGCGGCCGTCCCCGATCAGCTCGGCCGCGCCGTCCATCGCCGTGGTGATGACCGGCAGGCCGGCGGCACCGGCCTCGAGGGTCGACAGGCTGCACGCGTCCCAGCGCGTGGCATGCACCAGCACGTCCGCGGCGGCATAGAGGCGCGGCATGTCGCCGACCTCGCCGAGGAACGCCACGCGGCGCCGCACGCCGAGGCTCCCGGCCAGCTCCAGCCAGTCCGGGCCGGCCGCGCCGCCGGCGACGACGGCGCGGACGTCGGCGCCGGATGCGCGCACCCGCGCCAGCGCGCGCAGCGCCGTGTCGACG
>DATEQV010000036.1:0-11266 GCA_035272265.1 Acidisphaera sp.
AGGGTCTGAACAACAAGGCCAAATTGACCATGCGAAAATCGTACGGTTTCCGCACCTTCCACGTCACGGAAATCGCCTTGTACCACGCACTTGGTAAGCTGCCGGAACCCGACATCGCCCACAAATTCTTCTGACCAGGCATATCTTAATGGCCATTCCGACGTGGTCGGCGGCGTCGTAATTGCTGCTGATTTGGCAGGTGTACGAGAGATGACCGACTGGGCGAACATCACCGGCGTTACCGGCGCACCGTTCGATGCCTATCTGACACTTCGGGGACTGCGCACATTGTTCCCACGCGTCGAGGCCCAGCAGCGGACAGCCGCCTCCCTGGCAGTGTTTCTGCAACAGCATCCCTCTGTGCGTGCGGTTCATTATCCAGGCCTCGAGACTCATCCCGGCCACGCCATCGCCAAAGCGCAGCAAGAGGGATTCGGCGCCATGCTAAGTTTCGACATCAAGGGCGATATCGGTGGTGTCCGCCGTCTCGTCGAGTCGCTAAGGGTGTTCACGCTTGCTGAGTCGCTCGGCGGAATCGAAAGCCTGGTCGCTCATCCGGCAACAATGACCCGTGCGAGCATGAGCCCTGACGCACGGCGCGTTGCCGGTATAGGAGACACATTGCTTCGGCTGTCGGTCGGCCTGGAGGCGGAGGTGGATCTTATGAACGACCTCAAGCATGGACTTTCCGTCCTGAGTGCGAAAGAGAATCATACAACGTGACAAGCTCCGTTTCGCGTGCGGACATCATGGCTTGGCGAAAGGCCGAACGTCGTCGCCTGATTGAAGCGCGCCTCGAAATCGATGCTGATCGGCGGCGACGGCATGCGAACGAGATCATGGCCCGGCTTTCCCACTTTATCGGCGACCTGTCGGACCGGTCGGTCAGCGCCTATTGGCCGTTTCGCGGAGAGCCGGATCTGCGACCGTGGATGGGGAGCCTTCCCGAACGCGGTGGAAGCTGCGCATTGCCGATTGTCATCGAGAAGAACGCACCGCTTGTCTTCCGGATCTGGAAAAAAGGCGGAAAACTCGTGTCTGGAGTCTGGAATATTCCAGTACCAGCCGATGGCGCTGAAGTCGTTCCCAACGTCGTTGTCGCTCCAGTGGTCGGCTTCGACAAGGCCTGCTATCGACTCGGGTACGGCGGCGGCTTCTTCGATCGCACGCTGGCATCCTTGTCGCCACGCCCGATCATCATCGGGGTGGGCTATGCGCAGGCGGCCATTACGACCATCCAACCTCTGCCGCACGATATCCCGATGGACGTCATCATCACCGAACGCGAAATCGTTGTCCCGGCGTTAACTCCCGTGCACCTATAGCTACTTTGTGCCTGATTCCTCCTTCATTGCGAGAATTCTCTTCAGCGACGGCGCAAGCCGAGACAGTTCATCCAGATGTGCTGCCGATAACGCAGACAGGTGCTCTTCTTCGAGATCCGTCAAGCTCAACAGAACTCGCCGCTGATCGGTCAGGGAACGGCCTGAGCCGACGGCGCAGGGGTACCGTCGGTTGCGTTGTCTGGACTGCACGAAGCAGTTCAGGGGGCTTCCACGCGATGGACTCCACGCCTGACAGTCCAGGCTGATTGTTCTTACGCTGCCTGATCGAGTGCGCGCGTGATAGCGGCCGCCTGTCCGACGGTATCGCCGATCAGCACAATGGTGGGCCCGTCGAGGCGCGCGTCCGCGATCAATTCGCCGAGCGTGCCGAGACTGCCGTGCCAGCGCCGCTCGTTCGCGCGCGATGCGTTCTCAACCGCCACAGCGGGCGTGGACGCCGGCAGGCCCGCGGCAACGAGTTCCGTCACGAGCGCCTCCACGGTGCGCGACGCCATGTACGCGGCGATCGTGCCGCCGCTACGGACGAGCGCCGCCCAATCATGCGCCGGCACATGTCCGTCAGCACCATGGCCGGTGATGAGGTGCAGCGAGCGTGCGACGCCGCGATGGGTCAGCGGTACCTGCAGGCTCGCGGCCGCGGCGCAGGCGGCGGTGACGCCCGGCACGACCTCCACGGGCACCCCGGCGGCGCGCAGGCAATCGAGTTCCTCGCCGCCGCGCCCGAACACGAAGGGGTCGCCGCCCTTGAGGCGCACGACGTGCGCGCCTGCGCGGGCGAAGCGCAGGATCAGCGCGTTGATCGCCACCTGGCTCAGGGCGTGCCGGCCGCACCGCTTGCCGACATCGATCCGCCGCGCGCCAGGGCGCGCATGGTCGAGGATCGCCGGATCGATCAGCGCGTCGTAGAGCACGACATCGGCCGAGCCGAGGGCGCGGACCGCGCGAAAGGTCAGCAACTCGGGATCGCCCGGTCCCGCGCCGACCAAGGTCGCGCGGCCGAGCTTCGTCTTACGCGGCGGGTTGGCGGACATCGCGCAGGATCTTCTCCAGTTCGGGGATGCAGGAGCCGCAGTTCGTGCCGGCGCGCAGATGCGCGCCGATCTCGGCGGCGGTCGACAGAACATGCGTGACGGCCGCGTGCCGGATCGCCGCCTCGCCGACGTCGAAACAGGCGCAGACGCGCCGTCCTTCCGGATCGCCGGCGACGCTGCCCGCGAGGAGCCGCAGGCGCGCGGCCTCCGGCACGGCCTCGCCGAGCAGCGCGATCAACGCCGCCTCGTTCGGCAGCAGCGCCCGCGACGGCGCCAGCATCAGGCAGGCGTCGAGCACGCCGTCGCGCAATGCAGCGCGGCGGTAGACGCCGCGAGAGGCGTCCGCCATCTCCACGATCTCCGCGCCGGGCGCGAGCAGCAGGTCGGCGGCGAGGTCTTGCAGCGCGGGGCCGAAGGGCATCGGTTCGAGCCCTGCCAGCCGGAACATCTGGCCGCGCGCGACGGCGATGCGCGTCCACAGCGCGCCGCGCGGTGCGGCTCCTTCCATGCGCCGCAGCAGCATTCCGTGCCAGCGCGTCGCGACCGGCTCGATGCGCACGGCGGTGGATTTCAGCGCCGGCTGTCCGGAGACGGGATCGGGCGCCGCCTGCACCGCCTGCGCGACCGGCCCGGCGGCATTGAACATGCGCGTCCAGTGCATCGGCACGTACACCTCGCCGCGCCGCTGCGCGTGGCTGCACTCAATCCGCAGCACGATACTGCCGTCGGCCGAGGCGACACGGGCGAACGTACCGTCCGCCATGGCGAGGCGCGCGGCATCGGCGGGATTGATCGCCACCGTCGGCTCCGGCGTGTGGCGAGCGAGTTCCGGCACCCGGCCGGTGCGTGTCATCGTGTGCCACTGATCGCGCACGCGGCCGGTGTTCAATACCAGCGCGGCCGGTTCCTCGTTGCTCTCGCGCACGGCGACGAATCGTGCGCGCGCGTCCGGCGTGGGAAAGCCGCCGATCGCGAACAGCCGGCCGCCGTCGCCGGCGGTGCCCGCACGCAGCGGCCAGCGCACCGGCGCGAGCGCGTCGTAGCGATCGTCGTCGAGGTCGGCGAGGGCGCCGATGTCGAACAGCCGCTGCCCGTCATTGGCGTGAGCCGACAGCGCCGCATGCTCGCGGAAGATCGCCGCCGGCCCGGCGTAGTCGAACGCCGCGCCATGGCCGAGGCGCCGCGCCAACTCGGCAAACATCCACCAGTCGGGCCGCGCCAAGCCGGGTGCGGTGCGGAACGGACGCTGGCGCGAGATGCAGCGCTCGGAGTTGGTGACGGTGCCGTCCTTCTCGCCCCAGCCCGACGCCGGCAGCACCACATGCGCGAGCGCCGTGGTGTCCGTCGGCCAGCAATCGGCAACGACGACGAAGTCGCAGCCGCGCAGCGCGTCGGCGACGCGTCCGGCGCGCGGCATCGAGGCGGCGGGGTTGGTCGCGGCGATCCAGATCGCCTTGATGCGTCCGTCGTGCACGGCGTCGAACAGCTCAACCGCCTTCAGTCCCGGCCGCGTCGCGAGGTCCGGCGCACCCCAGAAGGCGCGCAGCGCCGCGAGGTGCTCGGGGCGGTCGAACGAGAGGTGTGCTGCGAGCTGGTTGGCGAGGCCGCCGACTTCGCGGCCGCCCATCGCGTTCGGCTGGCCGGTGACCGAGAACGGCCCCATCCCCGGCCGGCCGATCCGCCCCGTGGCGAGGTGGCAGTTGATGATCGCGTTGACCCGGTCGGTGCCGTTGCTGGCCTGGTTCACGCCCTGCGAGAACACGGTGACGACGCGCTCGGTGCGCGTGAACCACACGCAGAATGTCTCCAGCGATTCCGTGTCGATGCCGCAGCGAGCGGCCGCGTGCTCGAGCGACGGCGCGTCGGCGCGCGCTGCCGCGAGCGTCGCGTCGAAGCCGCTCGTGTGGCGGGCGATCCACGCGGCGTCGATGGCGCCCTGATCGGTGATCGCGGTCAGCAGGAAGTTGAACAGCGTGACGTCGGTGCCTGACGCGATCGGCAGGTGAAGGTCGGCCGCCTCCGCCGTCGCGGTGCGGCGCGGATCGATCGCCACCACCTTCGTCCCGCGCGCGGCCCGCGCGGCCTGCAGCCGCTGGTGCAGCACCGGGTGGCACCACGCCGCGTTGCTGCCGACCAGCACCACCAGGTCCGCCTGTTCCCAGTCGTCGTAGATGCCGGGGACGACATCCTCGCCGAACGCGCAGACGTGGCCGGCCACGGTGGAGGCCATGCACAGGCGCGAATTGGTGTCGATGTTGGCGCTGCCGATGAAGCCCTTCATCAGCTTGTTGGCGACGTAATAGTCTTCGGTGAGAAGCTGGCCCGACAGGTAGAACGCGACGCTGTCCGGCCCGTGCCGCGCGATCGTCGCGGCGAACCGGCCGGCGATCAGATCAAGGGCCTCGTCCCACGACGCGGGGCGTCCGGCGATCAGCGGCTCGGTCAGCCTGCCGTCGTCGCCGAGCGTCTTGCCGAGGGCGGCCCCCTTCGAGCACAAGCGCCCGCCGTTGGCCGGATGCGCCGTGTTGCCGCGCATCGTGCCGTCGGCAGCGGCAACTACGCCGCAGCCGACGCCGCAATACGGGCAGGTCGTTCGCACGCCGCTCATACGCGCACCGCGATCAGGATGCGCCGTCCGTCGAGCCGCACGGGAATCGTGCGCACGCAGCCTTCATCGGGCTCGGCCGCGCGGCCGTCGGCGAGGCCGATCACCCAGTTGTGCAGCGGACAGGTGACCGAGTGGCCATGCACGATGCCCTGCGACAGGCGTCCGTCCTTGTGCGGGCAGCGGTCGTCGAGCGCGAAGATGGCATCGTCGCGCGTGCGGAAGATCGCGACCTGCCCGCGCGCGGTGGCCACCGTGCGGGCGCCCTGCGGCGGGATGTCGTCGATCGTGCCGACATCGTGCCACGCCTGCGGGAAATAACCGTCCATCTCTAGCCCACTGTCGCGAGGTCGGAGAACCGCTCGCTGCGCGCCGCCTCGATCGCCCAAGGGTCTTCCTGAACGAAGCTCTGCGCATGCAGGAAGCGGGCGTGCAGTGCGCGGCGACCTTCGGCGTCCTCGACGACGCGCTTGCGCACCGCGTTGATACCGACGCGCTCGATCCAGTGCGCCGTGCGCTCGAGGTACCAGGCCTCCTCGCGATAGAGCTGCAGGAATGCGCCGCAGTACTCGAGCACCTCCAGTTCGGTGCTCACCTTGGCGATCAGGTCCGTCACGCGCACCTTAATCCCGCCGTTGCCGCCGGCGTGCAGCCCCCAGCCGCTTTCGACCGCGACCACGCCGAAGTCCTTGATCGTCGCCTCGGCGCAGTTGCGCGGGCAGCCGGAGACCGCGAGCTTCACCTTGTGCGGCGTCCAGGAGCCCCAGCACATGCGTTCCAGCGCCACGCCCATGCCGGTGCTGTCCTGCGTGCCGAAGCGGCACCACTCCGAGCCCACGCAGGTCTTCACCGTGCGCAGCGCCTTGCCGTAGGCGTGGCCGGACACCATCCCGGCGGCATTGAGGTCGCGCCAGACATCGGGCAGCTGCTCGCGCTTGACGCCGAGCAGGTCGATGCGCTGGCCGCCGGTGACTTTCACCGTCGGGATCTCGTAACGCTCGACCACGTCGGCGATCGCGCGAAGCTCCTTGGCGCTCGTCAGCCCGCCCCACATGCGCGGCACCACCGAGTATGTGCCGTCCTTCTGGATGTTGGCGTGCATGCGCTCGTTGGTGAAGCGCGACTGGGCGTCGTCGACATACTCGCCGGGCCAGGCGCACAGCAGGTAGTAGTTCAGCGCCGGGCGGCAGCTCGCGCAGCCGTCGTCCGTATGCCAGTCGAGCGCGCGCATCACCTGCGGGATCGTCTTCAGCCCGCCCGCGCGGATCTCCGCCCGCACCGCGTCGTGCCCAAGTGAGGTGCACTTGCACACCGGCTTCGCCTTCGGCGTCGCGTCGAACTTTGCGCCGAGCGCGTGCTTCAGCAGTGCCTCGACCTGGGAGGAGCAGGTTCCGCAGGACGCCGACGCCTTGGTGCGCGCGCGCACGGCGTCGACGGTGGTGAGCTTGTGCTCGGCGATGGCGGCGAGGATCCTGCCCTTCGGGACTCCGTTGCAGCCGCAGATCTCGGCGGTGTCGGGCAGCGTCTCCACGCTCGCTGCCGGCGCGCCGGCGACCGCGGGTCCGAACACCAGCCCGTCGCGCAGCGCCGAGACGTCGGTGCCGTTCTTCAGCAGGTCGAAATACCACGCGCTGTCGGCCGCATCGCCATACAGCACCACGCCCGTCAGCTTCTCGCCGCGCAGCACCAAGCGCTTGTGCACGCCGCGCGCGGCGTCGCGAAAGACGATCTCCTCGGTGCCGTCGTCGCCGAGGAACTCGCCGGCAGAGAACATGTCGATGCCCGTGACCTTCAGCCGCGTGCCAACAGCGCCCGGCACATAGGCCGCGTCGCCGCCGAGCATCGTCTCGGCGCAGGCTTTCGCCATGTCCCAGATCGGCGCCACCAACCCGAACAGCGCGCCGCGATGCTCGACGCACTCGCCCACCGCCCAGATCGCCGGATCGGAGGTGCGCATGGCGTCATCGACCTTGATGCCGCGCCCGACATCAAGTCCCGCAGCCCGCGCCAGCGTCGCCGACGGGCGGATGCCGACGGCCATGACGACGAGATCGGCGGCCAGCATCCGCCCGTCGGCGAGGCGCACGCCGGCCACACGGTCATGACCGACGATCTCGGCGGTGTTGGCCTCGGTCAGCACCGTCATGCCGCGAGCCTGCAGGTCGGCGCGCAGCATGTCGGCCGAAACCGGATCGAGCTGGCGCTCCATCAGCGTGGGCATCAGGTGCAGGACGGTGACGTCCATGCCGTTGCGCGACAGGCCGTGCGCCGCCTCAAGCCCGAGCAGGCCGCCGCCGATCACCACCGCGCTGCCGCCGTCCGCACATGCGGCCAGCATCGCCTCGACGTCCGCGATCCCGCGGAAGCCGACCACGCCATCCAGCTCGGCACCGGGCACCGGAAGGATGACCGGGTCCGAGCCGGTGGCGAGCAGCAGCGCGTCGTAGCGACGCGACGTTCCGCGCTCGCCGCGCACCATCCTCGCGGCGCGGTCGATCTCGACCACCGCCTCGCCGGCGATCAGCTCGATGCCGCGCTGGTCGTACCAGTCGCGATCGTGCGTGACGATATCGGCGAAGCTCTTCTCGCCGGCGAGCACCGGCGAGAGGAGGATGCGGTTGTAGTTGCCGTGCGGCTCGGCGCCGAACACGGCGACGTCGAAGACGTGGGGCGCACGCTCGAGGATTTCCTCGACGGCGCGGATCCCGGCCATGCCGTTGCCGACGACGACCAACCGCTTGCGGGCGGGGGCGAGCATGTTCATCGGACGGCCCCCTCAGACCCGCGCCGCGCCGAACGCGTCCGACCACGTCGTCCGCCACTGACGCGACACCGTGCTGATGCAGACCAAGGCGGTTGCCGCGAGCAGCGCGAAGACGAGGAAGCCGGGGCCGTAGCTGCCGGTGAGCTGCTTGGAGTAGCCGAGGCTGGAGGCGAGATAGAAGCCGCCGACGCCGCCGCTCATGCCGACAAGCCCGGTCATCACGCCCATCTGGCGCGGGAAGCGCTGCGGCACGAGCTGGAAGACCGAGCCGTTGCCCATGCCGAGTGCGAGCATGCCGAGCAGGAACACCGGCATGGCGAGAACGATCGTGGACAGGCCGCTCGCTATGGTGGCGAACGCCGCCGCGGCGAGGGTGTAGAGCACGGTCAGCGCCCGCACGCCGCCCACGCGGTCGGCGACCGCACCGCCGATCGGGCGCACGAGGGAGCCCACGAAGACGGCCGCTGCCGTGCAGTAGCCCGCGGTCGTCGCCGGCAGGCCGTACTGGTCGTTGAAGTAGATGGTCAGCGACGACGCGAGGCCGACGAAGCCGCCGAACGTGACGCTGTAGAAGAACATGAACCACCACGCGTCGCCGATCCGCAGCACCGCGAGGTAGTCGGCGAAGCGTTTCGGGGCGGACAGGTTGGGGCTGTCCTTGGCCAGCAGGCAGAACACCGCGAGCGTGACGGACAGCGGCAGCGCGGCCAGCCCCACGACGTTCTGCCAGCCGAGCGCGATCGCCAGGCCGGGCGCGAACAGGGCGGCCAGCACCGTCCCGCTGTTTCCCGCGCCGGCCAGGCCGAGTGCCGTGCCCTGGTGCTCCGCCGGATACCAGGCGGAGGCCAACGGGAGCGCCACGGCGAAGGACGCTCCGGCGAGGCCCAGCACGACGCCCAGCAGCAGCGTGCCGCCATAGCTGTCGATACCGATGGTCCAGGCGGTCAGCAGGCCGGCGATGACGACGATCTGCGCGCCGATCCCGACCCGCTTGGGCTTGTAGCGGTCGACGAGCACTCCGAGCACAACGCGCAGCGCGGCGCCGGCCAGCACCGGGACGGCGACCATCAGCCCCTTCTGGCCGGCGTTGAGGTGGAGGTCCTTGGCGATTGCGACGCCGAGCGGGCCCAGCAGGACCCAGGTCATGAAGCTCAGGTCGAAATACAGAAAGGCAGCGAAGAGCGTGGGCAGATGCCCCGCCTTGAGGAATCCCTTGTGCACGGATGACGGCTCCCGCCCGGCGTGGCGCCGGGTTGCGGATCGCCCTTGATCCGCGACTTTCACTCGGGGCGGTGCCCCAGCAAGCGCAGCCGACTCGCCTTTGAACCGCTACGCCGAGCGACCGAGCCGCCCTTAATGCGGCATTGCAGCAAAGGACGTGCCATCGAGAGGCAGCTGATTTTACTGGCACATTCCGAGTGACAGGGGAGATGTCAGAGCAGGAAATAGGCAACCTGCCTGCCTGATAGGCTTTTGATGCCCCAGATTATGTAGCTAGATTAATCTTGTGCTTAGAAAGTGTCCTCGACAGGCGTGGCCGGGTCTGGTGGCGGCTCGTGGTCCCTGATCCAGGACCACCGCCTCATTTCCCCTAGCAGCCACGCGATCTCGTCCTGCGGCACCGGGCCCGCGGCGGCGAACCGGACGTGTTCGCGCGCGGCGCCGCCCGGCAGCGCGCGGCGCGCAGCGGCCACCGGCAGGTCGAGGCGCTGGGCCAGCAGTGCCGCCACCGCGTCGGCACGGTCCGCCCGCGCGCAGGCGGCCTGAGCCGACGCGAGGGCACGGCACAGCGCAGCGGCCGCATCGCGATTTGCCGCGCGCCAGTCCGGCGCCAGGGCCAGGACCTTCTCCAGGTGGTCCGGCCGGATTGACGAGGTGCCGAGGAGCACGCGCCCGGCGCCAAGCTCGGCGGCGCGCTCGCCCCACGGCGCGCCGGCGCAGAAGCCGGCGATGCGGCCGGCATCGAGCGCGTCGACCACGCGCTCCGGCGGGACGACCACGATCTCCAGATCGCGGTCCGGATCGACGCCGGCTGCGGCGAGCCAATGGCGCAGGAGCAGATTGTGGGTGGAAAACACATGCACCACCGCGAAACGGGGGGGCGTGCGCTGGCCGCGCAGCCACGCCGCGAACGCTTGCGCCGCCTGCGTCGCGTCGGTGGTCTGCGTGTCGATGTCGACCGCCGGCCCGACCACGATGCTGTTGCCGCCCCGGCTGATGCCCATCGGCACGGGCAGGCGGCGCTTGGGTTCGCGCAGGCCGAGCGACATCGCCAGCGCGAGCGGTGCGACGATGATCGCCGCGTCGAGCGCGCTCCAGGCGAGCTTGTCGGCGATGTTGGCCCAGGACGGCTCGACATGCAGCGTGACGTCGAGACCTTCGGCCGCGAACAGGCCCTCGGCGTCGCCCACCACCGCGGGCGCGCTATCGACCAGCCGCACGATGCCGAGCCGTATCGGGATCACCGCGTCTCCTTCCGCTCTGTCTGGCCGAGCAACGCTTCCGCCACATCGACCATCCGCTGCCCGCCGGCCATGGCACGCTTCTGAAGCCATCGATGCGCCTGCGGCTCGGTCAGCCGCCGGTCGCGCATCAACAGCTGCTTCGCCCGGTCGAGCAACGCGCGTTCACGCAGCCGTGCCTCGGCCGTCTCCAGCGCCGTTCGCGTCGCCTGCAGTTGCCGGAACAGCGCGACCGCCGCGCGCAGGATCGGCTTCACCTCGGCGTTCGCGATCGAACCGACGTTGTAGGAGCACACGCCCGCGCCGATCGCTTCCTCCATGAACGAGGTGTCGTCCTCGTCGACGAACAGCACCACCGGATGCGGCCGTTCGCGCGACAGCACCCGCAGACCTTCCAGAGCGTCGCGGTCCGGCCGCGTCATGTCGACCAGCACGACGTCGGGCGCATGCCGGATTACGGCGTCCGGCAGCATCTCGCCCGGCGCGATGCCGACGACGGTTACAGGGGCCTCGCGGGTCAGCGTGTCGACGAGCGCGCGGGCGCGGTGCTCGTCGTCATCGGCCAGCAATATTTTCAGGACGGGTGATCGGTTCGACACGACATGCGCTGATACCTGCAAACCGCGGGCCGCACGGATGGATGGAAACGCGCCGGCAGGCGCGAAGGCGACCCGACCGCGCGTCAAACCTCGCCAGGCCGCCGATGCTTCATGAGAGGCGTCGATTTTGCCGGCTGCACGCATAGCGCTCGCTCGTCGATCGTCCCGGTCGGCGCGGCCGTCGCCGGATGCTAGCCGGACTGGCTCCGCGGTTCCCGCGGTCCTCCGTGTGCCACTCCTTCACCGAGTGGGTTGGAGGGGCTGGCTCCCGCCATGGCGAGAGGCATCATGCGCCTACGTCTCCGTGTAATTCAGCGGTGACCTTCTCGCCGCGCCGTTGGCGCTCCACATCGTGCAGCAGGCCGCCCCGGCGCGCGTAGACCCACCACGTGAGCGCGATGCAGCTGACGTAGAACGCCAGGAAGGCATACAGCGCCGCCTGCGCGCCGCCCGCCATGG